>NZ_AYWP01000001.1:0-460336 GCF_000502435.1 Mesorhizobium sp. LNHC232B00 | reverse complement strand
CCGCGCTGCGCGGCACGCTCGACCTCGAGCGTCCGGCCGAGGCGGCACCGCGCCCTCGCGCCGACGCCAACACCCGCACGCCGCAGGGCGGCTGGGTACGCGATCTCTTGACCGCAGCATCGAACGAAGGAGACCTCAGGCCCACGGCGCCTTCCGCTCCCACGGAAGCACCACGCACGGCGGCCCCTGCCCAGCGCTCGCCGCTGCACGTCGTGGAATCGCTGAATTCGCTCTCTGTCGACATCGCACGGGCCATCGACCATGATGCCTCGATCGAGTTGTGGAACCGCTATCGGCGCGGCGAGCGGGACGTCTTCACGCGCCGGCTCTACACGCTGAAGGGTCAGCAGACGTTCGACGAGATCCGCCGCAAGTACCAGGCCGAGGCCGAATTCCGCGCCGCCGTCGACCGCTACTGCGACGACTTCGAAAAACTGCTCAAGGATGTCTCGCGCAACGACCGCGACAACATCATGGCGCAGACCTACCTGACGTCGGACACCGGCAAGGTCTACACCATGCTGGCCCACGCCAGTGGCCGCCTGCACTAAGGCCAGGAATTCAACAGGCGGGGCAATGTCCCGCCTGTTGCTCCTCCAAATCTCCGGCACGCGCTGACCCTGCCCGCAGCGACTAGGTTCAGGAACGATCCAGGGTTCGATTCCCCCGGCAAGGCGAAAATCCACCGACAGAACCTGCGGCCCTAGCGCTCAAGGGTGTGACCGTGAAGACGGCAATCATATTCGACTGTGAGTTTCTTTGCCTTGAGGGCTCGCAACGTCGATTCTGGTGCGCGGCCCACGATCCCGACCCGGTCATCGCACAGATCGGCGCGGCCAAGCTTGGGCTCGAGGGCGACTTTCCCCTGCTCGGCACGCACAAGGCCTATATCAGACCGGTCGACCGGTTCGGCCAAAGATACGCCCTCGACCCGTTCTTCACCAAGCTGACCGGCGTCACCGAGGAGGACGTCGAGACCAAGGGGGTCGAGCTCGGAGCAGCCCTCGCCGAAATCGACCGTTTTTCCGGTGGCGCGCGGTTCTGGTCCTGGGGCAAGGACGAACTGAACATGATCGCCATCAGCTGCTATGTCGCGGGCATTCAGCCTTCGATCCCGGCCACCCGGTTTGACAATGCCGTCAAGCTGCTGATCGCGGCCGGGATGCCGATCGAGGATCTGGCGAGGACGCCGAGCAACAAGCTCGCGGACTTACTATGGCGTCGAGCACCCGCCATTGCATGGGCACGACGCGCTCGACGATGCGCTGTCCTTGGCCTACACGCTGCAGCATCTGATGCTGACCGCAAAGCTGCGGCCGGATGTCTTCGAGCGCCTGTAGCTTGAAAGCGTTGGCGAGATTCAGCTAACGAGACCGGCGCTCAGATCACCGAATCCGTCCAGCGAACGATCTGCCTGGCGGCATCACCGAACGCATTGTCGAGCGCACCGACATAGGCGGAGTTGCCTTTGCCCGAAACGGGTGCGGATGCGTTGAAGCTCTTGGAGGCGCGCACCTCGCCATTGCGGTCGTTGAGCAAGCGCACGAACAGGTCGACCTCGGCGTGTTCGCCACCATCGACGCGCACTTCGAAGGACCGAACCTCGACGATGACCTGGTAATCGATCGCCAGACCCTCGCCCGGCTTGCCGACACCGGCAAAGCTGCCCGAGCGCTGGAACGTCTCGGCAAGCCGCGCCTGCACGATCAGCGGCAGGCGATCGGCCCATTGCGCGCCCTTGAGATACTGGATCGAGCCGTCGGAGGGCTTGATGACGATGTTCTGGCTGTCCAGCGCCTTGAGCGCCGAAGGCTGGGCGATCAGGATCTGCTTGCGGCTATGGCCATGCGCGTCGACCGAAGGCGCAGACAGCTCAAAAGTGTCGAGCGGCGCAGGCTTGCCGCCTAACGCCGCGCAGCCCGCCAGCGTCAGGGCAAGCAGTGCCGCAGCCGATGTCAACCCGCCCGTTCTCACCCACACAGACTTCACGCGCGATCCCCGTTGTCCCCGGATCGTAAGATCAACCCGCTTTTGCAGCTCATGTTTCTGAGGCGAGCCGACGCCGAAGTCAACGCCGCGCCCTGCCATCGAATTGCCGAACCTCACCGTCGCCACCCGAAAGGATACGCTGCGGATTGCGGCTGAGATCCGTCACCGCTTCCTCGATGCGGTTGATCGAACGGCGGCTGTCCTGCACCAGCGCCTCGACATTTGTCAGGCCCTGGCCCGAGAAGCGCGCCAGATTGTCGGTGATGACGCCAAGCCGCGCATTCAGCGTGTCGGCGACCTGCTTGAACGATTTCAGCGTCGCCCTGGCGTCGGCCATCACGCCATCCGCCTGGCCGGAGCCGAGCAATTTGTCGACCCTGGCCAGGATACCGTCGACACGCACCGAGGCATCGTTGAGCCGTTGCGCCAATTGCTTGGCATCCTTGATCGTCTGGTCGATGTCGTCGGCGCGGTTGGCGAACTTGTTGGTCACGACAGCGATGTCGGCGGCGGCCTTGTTGGCGTTCTCGCTGGCCTTCTGGATGTTGGCCAGCGCCGTGCGCACCTGCGCCGGGTCGATGCCGTCGAGAACGCCGTCGACCTTGGCCAGCGTGCCCTGCGTCTGCTTGGCGAAGTCGTTGACGGACCCGACCGCCGTATCGACATTCTTGATGACGCCATCGAGCTGTTGCGAGGTTTGCTTGAGGTTCGCGGTCACCGTGTCGACGTTGGCCACGATGCTCTTGATCTTGTCCTTGTCGACGGCATTGAGCAGGCCTTCCGCCGCCTTCAGCGTGCCGTCGAGCTTGCCGGACACGCCCTTCAGTTCGTCGGAGAGCGCGCTGACCGAGGACAGGAACTTGTCGATGCCGTCGGAATTCTTGGCCAGCGCGTCGGAGAATGTCTGCACATTCTTCACGGTCTGCGTCAGCGGTCCGCGGACGTCCTTGGTAAAGCCTTCGAGTTCGCTCAGCACCTTGTCGGCGCGGTTGAAGATGTTCTGCGCTGTCTGCAACAGATTGGTCACGGCGGATGGGTTGGCGACGATCTCGGCGACCTTGCCTTCCTTTTCCGCCTGGTCGAGCAGCTTCACTTCCTTGGGATCGGCGCCCTTGAGTTCGATGTTGGCCTGCCCGGTGAGGCCGGCAAGGCCGATATCGGCCTGCGTCGACTTGGTGATTGGCGTCATCCGATCGATCTCGGTGTCAGCGATGGCGACGGTCGGATTGTCGACGTCGATATAGACACGCTTGACGTCGCCGACCTTGACGCCGTTGAACAGCACGAAGCTGCCGCGGCCGAGGCCGGAAGCCGAGCCCGGGATGCGCACGCGCAGCAGCGTCGTCTCGCCCCTATCACCGATCGCGGCCGTCCAATAGACGAAGCCGAACGCCGCCAGGATCGCAACCAGCGTGAAAATCCCGACAATGACGTAGTTGGCTCTGGTTTCCATTGCTTCACTTATGGCTATGCGCGCGCCGCAAGATCAAGTTGCCGGGCGCGTTTTCCGCGGAAATAGGATTTCACCCACGGTTCCTCGCTTTTCAGCATGTCGTCGATGCTGCCTTCGACGAGCACCTTTTTCTTGCCGAGCACCGCCACGTGGTCGCAAGCGGTAAACAGCGTGTCGAGGTCGTGCGTGACCATATAGACGGTCAGGTCCATGGTGTCGCGCAGCTTGACGACGAGTTCGTCGAACTCGGCCGCGCTGATCGGATCGAGGCCCGACGTCGGCTCGTCGAGAAAGACGATATCCGGGTCGAGCGCCAGCGCGCGCGCCAGGGCGGCGCGCTTGATCATGCCGCCGGAGAGTTCGGAGGGGAATTTCTGCGCCGCATCCGGCGGCAGGCCGACCAGCTCGATCTTGAGCAATGCCAGTTCGTCCATCAGCTTTCTCGGCAGGTCGAGATATTCGCGCATTGGCACCTGCACGTTCTCCAGCACGGTCAGCGCCGAAAACAGCGCGCCATGCTGGAACAGCACGCCCAGGCGCATGTCGATGCGCAGCCGCTCGATATCGCTTGCCTTGTCGACGTCGACGCCGAACAGTTTGATCGTTCCCGACTGCTTGGGCATCAGCCCGAGAATGGTCCGCAGGAGGACCGACTTGCCGGCGCCCGAAGCGCCGACGAAACCCAGGATCTCACCGCGTTTGATGTCGAGCGATAGTTTGTCGAGGATCAGCTTGTCCTCGATGGCAACGGTGACGTCGCGCACCGAAAGCACGAGGTCGCCCTCGCCCTGCTCCTTCGTCGCGATCCCATTCCCCTCAGCCATGTCAGAACTCGATCGCTGCGTAGAACATGGCGAAAAGCCCGTCGAGGATGATGACGACGAAGATCGACTTCACCACCGAGGCGGTCACGTGCTGGCCGAGCGATTCGGCGCTGCCGCCGACCTTCATACCCTCGACGGACGCAATCGTGCCGATGATCATCGCCATGAACGGTGCCTTGATCAGGCCGGCGAAAATGGTGCTGAGATCGATGGCGACACGCAACCGGTCGAGGAAGGCGGCCGGCGGAATGTCGGAGTAGAGCCAGGCCGCGGCGATGCCGCCGCCGAGCGCCGCGAAATTGGCGATGATTGTCAGGCACGGCAAGGCGATCACCAGCGCAACCAGGCGTGGAAAGACCAGCACGCCGATCGGGTTGAGACCGATGACCTTCAGCGCGTCGACCTCCTCGCGCATCTTCATCGAACCGATCTCGGCGGTGATCGCGCTGCCGGAACGGCCGGCGATCATGATTGCCGTCATCAGCACGCCGAGTTCGCGCAGGATCAGCACGCCGACGAGGTCGACGACGAAGATATCGGCGCCGAAATAGCTGAGCTGGTAGGCGCCTTGCTGGGCGACGATGGCGCCGACGATGGCCGACATCAGCACCACCACCGGTATGGCGCCGACGCCCATGCGATCGATCTGGTTGAAGATCGCCGCCGGATTGACGGCATGGCCGCGGCCGAGCTTCATCTGCGCGCCGCGGATGGTGGCGCCCAAAATATTCATCGAGGCAAGGAAATCGTCGCGCATCTCATAGACGCGTCGGCCAACCGCCTCGAGGGCGCGAAGGACGATATTGGGCGGCCGCGCCGGCCCGGATTCGGGCTCGCGGCGGACAGCCTCCCCCACCGCATCGAGCAGGATGGACGCGATCTCGCTCTGGCCTTGCAGCCGGACCTCGACGTTCTTCTTCTCGAAGACGCTGACCAGCCGGTCGATCAGCCAGGCGCCAGCGGTGTCGATCTTCTCGATCTTGGAAAGATCGAGTGCCAAAGTCTTGAAACCGCTTCGTTTCTCGATCTTGCGCATGTCCGCGTCGATCAGTGCCACGGTCCGTGTCGTCCAGACACCGGAGAAGGCGCAGCCGAGAACGCCGCCCTCCTCGCCGATAGCCACGCGCGGCTGGTGGTCAGCCTCCGAGGCGGTCGTGCCGCTTGCGTCGCGCTTGCCTATGGTCAACATGGCGTCCTGTTTAGCCTGATGGGTCCGACCTTGTCGATTTGCCGACAACCCTTCTCGCACAGCCGGAGCAGAAAAATATGGCGCGTGTCATTTCGGTCGAGGCCGAGCGTTTCCCGATCGCCGGCACCTTCACCATTTCGCGCGGCTCCAAGACCGAAGCCGAGGTCATCACCTGCACAATCAGCCAGGATGGGCATGTCGGGCGCGGCGAATGCGTTCCCTACAAGCGCTACGGCGAAACCTTGGACGGCGTGCACGCGGCGATAGAGGCCATGCGCGGGCGGATCGCCGGCGGCATCGACCGGACCGCCCTGCTCGATGCGATGCCGGCCGGCGCGGCCCGCAACGCCATCGACTGCGCCCTGTGGGACCTCGAAGCCAAGATCAGCGGCACTCCAGTGGCGAACACAATCTGGCCGGCCCCGCTGCGTCCGCTCGAAACCGCCTACACGCTGTCGCTCGGCGAACCCTCGGCGATGGCGGCACAGGCCAGCGCCAATGCCGGCCGGCCGCTGCTGAAGGTCAAGATCGGCGGCGACAACGACATCGCCCGGATTCAGGCGGTGAGACAGGCCGCGCCCGAGAGCCGAATCATCCTCGATGCCAATGAGGGCTGGACCGACGACAACATCGTCGCGAACCTCGCCTTTGCTGCGGAACAAGGCATCGCGCTGATCGAACAGCCGCTGCCGGCCGGCCATGACGGCATCCTGCGCCACATCGCGCATCCGGTGCCGATCTGCGCCGATGAAAGCGTACACGAGGCGAAAAACCTGGATTTGCTTGTCGGCCTCTATGACGCCGTCAACATCAAGCTCGACAAGTCCGGCGGGCTGACGGCGGCGCTCGTCCTGCGCGACCGCGCCCGGGAACTCGGTTTCGGCGTCATGGTCGGCTGCATGGTCGGCACCTCGCTGGCGATGGCGCCTGCGGTGGTGCTCGCCCAGGACGCCGATTTCGTCGACCTTGACGGTCCGCTGTTGCTTGCGCGCGACCGCGAGCCGGGCCTTGTCTACCGGGGTTCGCTCGTCTCACCCCCGGATCGGGTGCTTTGGGGCTGAGCGCGCTGCAAGCCCGATCAGAACGAGGCCGACGATCGAGATCGGGATCATCGCCAGGAAACCGTCGACGCCGAGACGGTCATAGAGCGGCCCGGACGCAAGCGTGACGGCTGCCATGAAGAAGCCGTTGAAGAAATAGGCGATGCCTTGCGCGGCACCGGTGCGCTCTTCGGAGACGGTCTCGCCGATCATTTTCTGCAATCCGATCAGCACCATTGCGACAGACACCGAATGCAGCGACTGCACGGCGAAGAAGCCGGCGACGCCAAGGCCGAGCGGCCATACCAGTGGAAAGACGATCCAGCGCAGGATCGAACCGATGCCGGCGATCACCATCACCTTGACCACGGATACGGACGCGAAAATATGATTGAAAAACAAGAACATGCAGACTTCGGACACCACGCCCCAGGCCCACAGCAGGCCAACGACGGAATCGCTGATGCCGATCGATTTCCAATAGATGGAAACGAAACCGTAGAGGAAGGCGTGGCTGGCGGTGATGATGCCGACGCCGAAGGTGAAATAGAGGAAATAGGCGTTGAACAGGCTCGGCGCCGCGTGCTGGATTTCAGTGGCCGACAACAGCGAAGCCTTGCGCGGCCGCCCCATGCGGGGCGCGAACAAGGCCGCGGCAAGCGCTGCGGCAAGCGCCGCGAAAATGATCACCGGCACGGCTTTGGCTCCGGCCGCCGCCAGGATGAAGCCGCCCACGACATTGGCGCAGAGATAGGAGATCGAGCCCCATTTGCGCATGGCGGTGTAGTTCGAGCCGAAGCGGCGCACCCCGGACAATGCAAGCGAATCGGCCATTGGCGAATGCGGTGTCCAGACGATCGTCAGAATCAGTGATACGGCCAGTACGGTCGCGTAGGTCGCCGGCAGGAAATAGCCCGCCGAAATGACCATCGTTGCCGCGACAAGCACGATATAGACGTCGGCGCGGTCCTTCGCCCGGTCGGCAAGTGCCGTCAGCATGGGGGTCGTCAGAACGCGCAGGAACATCGGCGCGGCAAGGATGACGGCGATCTGTTCGGCGCCGAAACCTTTCGCCTGCAGCCAGAGCGGAAAATAGGGCAGATGCGTGCCTTGCGACACGAACAATGTCGCGAAGATCAGGCTCATGCGCAGCTCGAAATGGCGCGGCTTGACGAGTTGTTCTGGCGAAAGCGGCGGCAGGGACATGAATCGATCCAATTACGCCGCGCTCGGCCGGCTGGCGATGTAGATCGATCCCTTAACATGGCGGAAAACCAGGCGAAACCGGCTGGACTAACCGATTAACGCTGAAAGCCGCCGTGAATTCCGTGTCAGGCCGCCTGCCCGACCCGGTCTTCGATCAACATCGGGATGAAAGGCTCGTCCGGCGCTTCAGGCAGGACATGCGCCCAGGTCAGGATTTCCATGCGGCCGTCGAAATGTTCGACCACCGCCGTGCAGCTCTCCACCCAGTCGCCGGTGTTGATGTACTGCACATCGCCATAATTCTCGATCGCGGCGTGGTGGATGTGGCCGCAGATGACGCCGTCGACATGCGAGCGCCGCGCTTCCTCGCTGAGCACCGTCTGGAACGAACCGATGAAGTTCACGGCCTTCTTGACCTTGACCTTGGCCCAGGACGAGAACGACCAGTAAGGCAGGCCGAGCAGCTGGCGCAGACGCGTGATGACACGGTTGACCTGCATGGCCGCGTCATAGGCATGGTCGCCGAGATAGGCGAGCCAGCGCTGATTGTGGACGACGGTGTCGAACTGGTCGCCATGGATGACCAGCAGGCGCCTGCCGTCGGCGGTCTCATGGATGGCGCGGTCGGCAACGACGATGCCGCCGAAATGCACGCCCTGGAACTGGCGGGCGAACTCATCGTGGTTGCCGGCGATATAGGTGATCGAGGCGCCCTTGCGCGCCTTGCGCAGCAATTTCTGCACGACGTCATTGTGGCTTTGCGGCCAGTGCCAGCTCCGCCGCAGCCGCCAGCCGTCGACGATGTCACCGACCAGATAGATGATGTCGGCGTCGTGATAGCGAAGGAAATCGATCAGGAATTCGGCCTTGGCCGCCTTCGAGCCGAGATGGACATCGGAAATGAACATGCTGCGGAAGGTGCGGGGCTCTTGGCCGGACATCGCGTTTCACCGTTGCTTTCGTGCAGCCTATGCCCCGATTCATGCAACAACCGTATGACGGTTGCGATTGGGCCAGCCTAAGAGCTAGCCTGCCGGCCAAATCACAGGAGAAATCGTCATGGATCTCGGTATTCGCGGCAAGAAAGCCATCGTCTGCGCTTCGAGCAAGGGACTTGGAAAAGGCTGCGCCATGGCGCTGGCCGAGGCCGGCTGCGACATCGTCGTTAACGGACGAAACGCCGAACTGGTGGCGAAGACCGCCGCGGAGCTGCGCGAGCGCTACGGCGTGACGGTCACGGAAGTCGTCGGTGATGTCTCGAAACCCGAAGTGCAGAAGGCTCTGCTTGCCGCCTGCCCCGAACCCGACATTCTCGTCAACAACAATGGCGGCCCGCCATTGCGCGATTTCCGCGAACTCGATCGCGGCAAAATCCTCGAAGGCGTCACCCAGAACATGGTGACGCCGATCGAGCTGGTGCAGGCCGTCATCGACGGCATGGCCAAACGTGGCTTCGGCCGCATCGTCAACATCACCTCGCTGTCGGTCTACGTGCCGATCCCCGGCCTCGACCTGTCGTCGGGAGCGCGCGCCGGCCTGACTTCGTTCCTCGCCGGCGTGGCGCGCACGGTGATCGACCGCAACGTCACCATCAACAGCCTGCTGCCGGGCAAGCTCGATACCGACCGGCTGCGCGGCCCGCATGAGGCAGGCACCGTCGAGGAGCCCGCGGCGGCGGCGGCGCGCAAGACCCGCATCAGCGCCGACGTGCCGGCCAAGCGGCTCGGCACGCCGGAGGAATTCGGCCAGATCTGCGCCTTCCTGTGCTCGGTCCATGCCGGCTACCTGACCGGGCAGAACATTCCGGTGGATGGCGGCCTCTACGTCAGCGCGTTCTGAGCCTCGGTAATCGCAACGCGAAAGAAACCCTGTCGAAGCGGCTGAAATAAATCAGCTATTCCTGTCTCGCCAATGTGATCCGCGATTGCGTCATTTGGCGTCTCGAAAAACCGCGGCCGCATGCTAAGAAGGGTCGCAGGCAGAGCGCAGGGAGGGCCGGAATGACTGGCGAGAGCAAGAAAACGGCACGTTCGGACCTCGACGAAGCCGCCCTCTACTTCCACAAGTATCCGACGCCTGGAAAACTTGAAATCCAGGCGACCAAGCCGCTCGGCAACCAGCGCGACCTGGCGCTCGCCTATTCGCCTGGCGTGGCGGCCCCTTGCCTGGAGATCCGCGACGATCCGGCGACCGCCGCCGACTATACGGCGCGCGCCAACCTGGTCGGCGTCGTCTCCAACGGATCGGCAGTGCTCGGCCTCGGCAATATCGGCCCGCTGGCGTCCAAGCCGGTGATGGAGGGCAAGGCGGTCCTGTTCAAGAAATTCGCCGGCATCGACGTCTTCGACATCGAGATCGACGCGCCCGAAATCGAACGCATGGTCGAAACGGTCGCTGCCCTGGAGCCGACCTTCGGCGGCATCAACCTCGAGGACATCAAGGCGCCTGAGTGTTTCGAGGTCGAGGAGCGGCTCAAGGCGCGCATGAAGATACCGGTGTTCCACGACGACCAGCACGGCACCGCCATCATCGTCGCCGCGGCCGTGCTCAACGGGTTGGAATTCGCCGGCAAGACCATTTCGGACATCAAGGTCGTCACCTCCGGCGCCGGTGCCGCGGCCCTCGCCTGCCTCAACCTCCTGGTCTCGCTCGGCGTGCGCGTCGAAAACATCTGGGTCACCGACCGCTTCGGCGTCGCCTACAAGGGCCGCACCGACGAGATGGACCGCTGGAAAGACCCCTATGTGAAGGATACCGAGGCGCGCACGCTGGCCGACGTCATTGCGGGTGCAGACGTCTTCCTTGGCCTTTCGGCCGCCGGCGTGCTGAAGCCGGAACTGCTCCAGCACATGGCTCCGAAGCCGCTGATCCTGGCGCTGGCCAATCCCAATCCGGAGATCATGCCGGAGGTTGCACGCGCGGCGCGCCCCGACGCGATGATCTGCACAGGCCGGTCCGATTTTCCCAACCAGGTCAACAACGTACTCTGCTTCCCCTACATCTTCCGTGGTGCGCTGGACTGCGGCGCCAGCGCCATCAACGAGGAGATGAAGATGGCGGCGGTCCGCGCCATCGCGGCCCTTGCCCGCGAAGAGCCTTCGGACGTCGCCGCGCGCGCCTATTCGGGCGAGACGCCGATCTTCGGACCCGAGTTCCTGATCCCCTCGCCCTTCGATCCCAGGCTCATCCTGCGCATCGCGCCGGCGGTCGCCAAGGCGGCCTGCGACACCGGCGTCGCGACACGGCCGATCACCGATTTCGCCGCCTATATCGACAAGCTCAACCGCTTCGTCTTCCGCTCCGGCCTGGTGATGAAGCCGGTGTTCTCGTCTGCCAAGGCCTCGAGCGCCAAGCGCGTCATCTACGCCGACGGCGAGGATGAGCGTGTGCTGCGCGCCGCCCAGGTGGTGCTCGAGGAAGGCATAGCCGAACCGATCCTGATCGGCCGTCCGCATGTTATCGAAGTCAGGCTGAAGCGCTACGGCCTGCGCATCAAGCCGGGTGTCGATTTCGGCCTGATCAACCCGGAAGACGATCCGCGCTATCGCCACTATGTCGACCTCCTGATTGAACTCGCCGGCCGGCGCGGCGTGACGACGGAGGCCGCGCGCACCATGGTGCGCACCGACAATACGGTGATCGCCGCACTAGCGCTGAAGCGTGGCGATGCCGACGCCATGGTCTGCGGCCTCGAAGGGCGCTTCGAGCGGCATCTGCGCAACGTGACGCTGATCATCGGGCCGCGCGCCGGCATCAAGGATTACGATTTGTCGACGCTGTCGATGCTGATCTCGCAGCGCGGCATCATCTTCCTCACCGACACCCACGTCTCCGTCGACCCGACCGCCGAGGAGATCGCCGAGATGACCGTGCTGGCGGCCGAGGAGATCCAGCGCTTCGGTATCGAGCCGAAGGCGGCACTGCTGTCGCATTCGGATTTCGGCTCGCGCGATTCGCCGAGCGCGCTCAAGATGCGGCAGGCGGCGGCGATCCTGGCGCGCATCGCGCCGGAATTGCAGTGCGACGGCGAAATGCATGCCGATTCCGCTTTGTCGGAGCATCTGCGCCAGCGCGTCTATCCGCATTCGAGGCTGAAGGGCGAAGCCAATCTCCTGGTGTTCCCGAACCTCGATTCGGCCAACATCACGCTGACGGCGCTGCGTGCCATGATGGATGCGCTGCATGTCGGGCCGATCCTGCTCGGCACCGACAAGCCGGCGCATATTCTGACGCCTTCGGTCACGTCGCGCGGCGTGGTCAACATGACCGCGCTGGCCGTCGTCGAAGCCGCGCACAAGGCACAGGCGATCGTCGATCTGGGCGCAACGCAGCTTTCGCAGTAAATTGCGGTTAACCGCGAATACGATAGCCTTGCGGACGATCAGGCGGAGTTGGACGGATGACAGTCGGAGGGTTGAAGCAGGCGCATGCTGCCGTGCTGCTTGGCCTTTTGCTGTCCGGCGCCACAATCACCGAGCCGCAGGCTGCCTCGCGGGTCTGCCGCCAGTTGGAAGCCGACCTTGCCGCTGCCTCGCGCGGCGGTGGCGGCGGTCCGGCAATGATCCGCAAATACGACGCCGCGATCGAACGGCAGCGTGAGCAGATTTCAAAAGCTCGCGGCCAGGCGAACGGCGCCGGATGCGGGTTTTCGCTGTTTTCCCGCAACGTCAACCAGTGCGCCGGGCTCAACGCCACCATCGACCGCATGAGCGCCAATCTCGACAGCCTGCAGGCCAAGCGAGCCCAGCTCGCCGGCGGCGGCGGATCGCGCCGCGACCGTGGTCGCATCCTGGCCGCGCTCGACGCCAATGGCTGCCGCGACGACCCGGTTGCCCCGCGCCGGGAACCCCTGCGGGAAGCAAGCCGTGAAGACGGCAGCGCAAACCTGTTCGACCAGCTTTTCGGCGGCGACAACCGGCAGTCCGACAGGTCGGACCAATCTGACGATACAGACGAGGAGCGCGGTGTAAGCCGCATCCTGAACCGGCCCGGCATTCCAGACTTTCCGAGCACCGGCGGTGAGTTCCACACCACCTGCGTGCGCACCTGCGACGGCTATTTCTTCCCGATGTCGAACGCCGCCTCGACCAGCGACTTCGAGCGCGACCAGAAGAACTGCGAATCGAGCTGCCCCGGCACCGAGATGCAGGTCTTCTATTCACGCGGCATGGACGACGATTCGGCATCGATGACGTCATCGGTCACCGGCAGGCCCTACAGCGAATTGCCGACCGCCTATCTCTACAAGCAGTCCAACGTGGCGCGGCCGCCGGCCTGCGGTTGCAACGCCGCGCAGAATTTCCAGATCATCGGCGGCAACCCGCCCGCCCCTGAGCAGTCCCAGCCCGAGACGAACGCAACATCGTTCACCCCGGTTCCGCCTTCCAAGCCCGATCCGGGGGCGGATCCGGAGACCCTGGCGAATACGGAAGGCGGGCTCGACCGCGAAGCCATCAAGCGTCTCTCCGCCAAGCCGGTGACGTCGCCCGTGTCCGCCTTGCCGCCGGAGCAGCGCAAGGTCAGGGTCGTCGGGCCAACGTTCCTTCCCGACCCATCAGCGGCAATAGATCTGCAAGCTCCGGCCCCGAAGGCAGCCCGGTAAGGGCAAGCCTCAGCGGCATGAACAGTGCCTTGCCCTTGCGCCCGGTCGCTTCCCTGATCTTGCCCGTCCAATCCTTCCAGACCGTCCCGCTCCAGGGATCTTCAGGCAGGACATCGAAGGCCTGGTGAAGGAAATCGCGGTCGTCCGTGGAAAATTCGGGCTTCTCCTGCGGTCCCTCGCGCAGGATCCGCCACCAGCCCACGGCATCGGCCAGCCGGTCGAGATTGCCGCGCACGGCCAGCCAGAACGGCTCGGCCTGCTCGCCTGAAATGCCAAGCACCATCAGCCGGTCGCGCGCCTCGTCGAACGGCATATGGTGCAGCAGCACGCGGTTGAGCACGAAAAGCTCGTCCGGATCGAACTTGGCCGATGATTTCGACGTCGCGGCCGGGTCGAAGTGGCCGGCGAGTTCGCCGAGATCATGCGCGGCAGCGACGTTTTCCGAAGTGCCAACCAGCACGGCAAGCGAAGCGACCGCCATCGGCTCGATGCCATCCTCGCGCAGGCTTTCGATGGACAGCGCGCCGGTACGCTTCGACAGCCCCTCGCCCGAGACGGTGGTCAACAGATTGTGGTGGCCGAACACCGGAGGTTCGGCACCCAATGCCCGGAACAGGGCGATCTGGACGCCCGTGTTGGTGACGTGGTCGTCACCGCGGATGACATGGCTGATGCCCATCTCGATGTCATCGACGACGGAAGGCAGCGTGTAGAGATAGGTGCCGTCCTCGCGCACCAGGACTGGGTCGGACAGTGAGGCCAGGTCAACCGTTTCCTCACCGCGCACCAGGTCGTTCCAATGGATCTCGGTGCGCTCCGGCTGCTGCGGATCGCCGGAGAAATTGGGCAACAGGAAGCGCCAGTGCGGCCGGCGGCCGTCGGCCTGGTATTCGGCCACCTGCTCCTGCGTCAGCGTCAAGGCCTCGCGGCCATAGACCGGCGGCAGGCCGCGCGTGCGGCGCACCTTGCGCCTGAGATCGAGTTCCTCGGGCGTTTCGTAGCAGGCATAGAGAACGCCTGCGGCCTTCAGCCGCTCAACCGCCGCGTCATAGATCTCGAAGCGTCGCGATTGATATTCGGTGGCATCCGGAAAAATGCCCAGCCAATGCAGGTCGTAGAGGATGGCGTCGGAGAATTCCTGCTTCGAGCGGGCGATGTCGGTGTCGTCGAAGCGCTGGATGAAGCGGCCCTTGTTGTTGAGGGCAAACAGCCAGTTGAACAGAGCGGTGCGCGCATTACCGATATGGATGCGGCCGGTCGGTGACGGAGCGAAACGAACGGTAACTGTCATGAGCGGGGCGTACCGGATGCCTTGGTGATTGACAAGATGCGCCCCCGCACCGTGGGGCAGACATAGAACATGGCGCAAGCAATGAAAAGACCGTGGTGGCGTGGGCCCAGGCGGCACATAAGCCGCCTTTCCCTGCCGCGATAGGTCAACTTGTGGAGCGACGGTGCCGGCGAACAGGTCGTTGAGTCCGATCAGTGGCCGAAATCGTCGGAACTGAGACGGGTCCAGCGGTCGCCCATCAACCCACCGATAAAGATGTCGCCGGAGCGGACCGCTTCCGTGACCTCGGCTATCCGCGAGCGGACCATCGTCCCTCCGGCATAGCGGAAGAAGACATTCCTGTAGCCGAAGAGTTGGGGCATGAATCGGCTCTGCGTCTGCCCCGTGATGCCCACGCAGCCCAAATCCCACGCAGCCGCGACAAGTCCGTCCAACGTCGCGCCCCAGTGAGATCCGGACGCCTGGATTTGCAACAGGTTCGCGATGCCGCCAGCTTGACCATAGAAGGCATGACAACCGAGCATTTTGCCCGTTTCGTCGTAAGTCCCACCGAAATGAAGCGGACCGTCGGCTCGCTTCTCGGCCGCCAGCGCCAGCAGCCGTGGCAGCTCGCCATTCTCCCAGCGCGGCCGAAGAGCGTAATCGGACAGGAGGCCCGGCAGCCGCTCGGCAAACTGCGCGGCATCCATCGGTTCATGATGGACCCGATGCGACGATGAAGGCTGGATGGGGGACCCGAACCTTCTTTTCGCAAGGGCATCGAATGCTCTCGCGCCGGGGTCGAGTATCAGGCGAGGCAGGCCGGGCCATCTACGGTGCAACATGGCGGCGGCCATCGCGGCCGGCCGGAAAATACAGGTCCATCCCAGACAATGCACCGGCAGGAGCTGATATTTCATCGGGCGCGCGAAGGCCAGGGACACCCGGTTGGCGGAATCGGTCAGATACAGATCGAATTCGCCTTGATGCAGGACACGCAGCAATTGCGGGCCGGCGGAACCGTGATCGGTGCCGGGGTCGGCCATCAGCGGACCGATGATCGCCGCTTTCAATGTTGTTCCGTTGAGCTCGTAGCGGGCTTTCAGGACGCCGAGGAACCCGCCCAGATCACCTTGCGGGTTGATCTGGACAAGAGCGTTGCTCGGCCCCGACTGGCCGGCAGGGTCGAGATAGATCTCCCTCATATACGCGGCCGTCTCCGCGACCGCGCGATCGCGGAGGTGACGCCGCCGGCGAAACTTGGCCAGGAAGAGTGCCGCGACCCGCTCGAGATCTTCTGCAGCCAGCGGCCGAACCGAACCGTGTTGGGAGTCCAGCACCGACGGCGAAGCCACCTTTTCTGGACCAGCATTTGTGGAAACAAGAGGCAAGCCAAAATCCTGCGCTGATCAATCCGATCCCCAGGATACGCACCTACTATCTCTGAGTTGCTTTTGAGTAAATGAGCGGCAACCGGTGGTAGAAACGACGTGTCGCGGCCTGCGTTATAACCAAAACGCCTAGAAACCGGGGGCGCAAAAACAATGCCGCGTACGTCGCTCCAGCTGACTGATGCCTGGGAGGGGCCTCCAGCCGAAGCCGGAGGCCCCTTCTGCTCAAATGACCAGGCCCTTGGTCAGTTCAAGCGCCTGGCGCTCGAACAGGCGGCGGTAGATGCCGCCTTTCAGCCGGATCAGCTCGTCATGCGAGCCTTCCTCGACGATCTTGCCGCGATCGAAGACCAGCAGCCTGTCGAGCGCCCGCACCGTCGAGAGCCGGTGCGCGATGACCAGCGTGGTGCGGCCGACCATCAGCCGTTCCATCGCCTGCTGGATCAGCACCTCCGATTCCGAATCGAGGCTCGATGTCGCCTCGTCCAGGATCAGGATGCGGGCATCGGCGAGGAAGGCACGCGCGATGGCCACGCGTTGCCGCTCGCCGCCCGACAGTTTCACGCCGCGCTCGCCCACCAGTGTACCGTAACCCTTCGGCAGGCTGGTGATGAAGTCGTGCGCGCTCGCCAAGCGTGCGGCATGCTCGATCTCATCCTGCGTCGCACTTGGCCTAGCATATGCGATGTTTTCGGCCAGCGACCGGTGGAACAGGATCGGCTCCTGCTGGACGATCGCGATCTGCCCGCGCAGCGATCCCTGTGCCACCTGCGAGATATCCTGGCCGTCGATCAGGATCTTTCCAGCGTTCACATCGTAGAGCCGCTGGATCAGCTTGACGAAAGTCGTCTTGCCCGACCCCGAATGGCCGACCAGCCCCACACGTTCACCCGGTGCGATGTCGACCGAGAAGTCGCGATAAAGCGGCGACCGGTGGCTGCCATAATGGAAGGTGACGTTGCCGAAGCTGATCGCCCCTTGCGTGATCCGGATCGGCCTGGCGCCGGGCCGGTCCTCGATGCCGAGCGGCTCGGACTGGAAATCGACCAGCTCCTCCATGTCGTTGATCGAGCGCTGCAGGTTGCGGATATGCGTGCCGATATCGCGCAAATAGCCCTGCAGCACAAAGAACGAAGTGAGCACGAAGGCGACGTCGCCGGCGCTCGCCTGCCCCCACGACCACAGCATCAGCGCCAGGCCGATCACCGCGGCGCGCATGGCCAGCAGCAGCGCCCCTTGCGTGGTGCCGTTGATGGTGCCGCGCACCCAGGTGCGCCGCGTGCGCGCCCGCCATTTGGCAACCACCTTGGCGAGGCGGTGCTCCTCGCGCTCCTCGGCGCCAAAACCCTTGACCACGGCGTTGCAGCTCACCGCGTCAGCCAGCGATCCGCCCAGCCGCGTGTCCCAGGTGTTGGCAAGCCTTGCCGCCGGCGCGACATAGCCGAGCGACAGCATCGCCGTCACCATGATGAACAGCACCGAGCCTGCCGCGACAACCGCGCCCATCAGCGGCCAGAACCAGCCAAGCAGCAGCGTCGAGCCAACGAGCATGACAACCGACGGCAGCAGCGCGATGAGGATCGTGTCGTTGAGCAGGTCGAGCGCCCACATGCCGCGCGTCACCTTGCGCACCGTCGAGCCGGCAAAGCTGTTGGCATGCCAGTCGGTGGAAAAACGCTGGACGCGATGGAAGGCATCGGCGGCGATGTCGGCCATCATCTTCAGCGTCAGCTCGACGATTCCCATGAAGGCCAGGTTGCGCAGCACGACGCCGGTCAGGGCGAGCGCCATCAGGATGGAAAACGCCGTCATCGCGGCATTCCAGGCAATGGCATCCGCGCCGGCGCTGCTGGCCACGGCGTCGACCAGCCGGCCGGAATAGAGCGGCGTCAGCACGTCGGCGAGCGTCGACAGCAGAAAACCGCCCATGATGAGCGACAGCCGCCATCGCTGGCGCCGCCAATGAGTGAGCGTGAAGCCAAGAACGCTGCGAAAGGCGCTCGCGCGCAGATCGATCTTAAAACGAGCCATGATGTCATTCGGGCGCAAACGAGCCCGATCCCAGTAAGGTCGAAATTGAAAAGCCGCGCTGGGGCAGATGGTGCCCGGGATGCGGAGTGGCATATTGGCGTCGAGCCCTCGGGAGGGCGGCGACCGGCATCGGCATAAGCCTGAGCTCGATCCGGCTTCGGCACGAGAGACAGACCCTCGCGGAGCGCCGGATGAGACCTAAGCTTCGCGGCCTCGCATTACCATTTGAAATACTGCCATTCGGACCTCCCGCAAATGAATCGCGGAACGGTCCTTATAGTGACAGCCTGACGCATCGCCAAGACCAGCCCATGCCCGAAAGTATATCTGGTCCAGCTACTGAGGTTATTTTGCAACAACGGCTGGTGGACGCTTGGCCGCGTGCCGTCGGCGCACAGTTTGCGCCCAATCTCGCTTCTGCGTAACGGCGGGCGAGATTATCCTGAAGACCTTGGGTTGGAGACCTTGCAGCATGGCCAAGCTCATTTTCAGGATGAACCAGTCCCTCGACGGTTACGTCGACCACCTGGCAATGCCCTCACGCCCCACGATCTTTCGTCACTGGATAGAGCAAGTGCGCGCCATTACCGGCAGTGTCTACGGTCGCGGCATGTACGAGGTCATGCGTTATTGGGACGAAGACCGTCCCGAGTGGAGCGCGGAAGGACACGAGTTCGCGGCGGCGTGGCGAAACCAACCGAAATGGGTCGTGTCGCGCTCGCTGAAATCAGTCGGCCCCAATGCCACACTTGTCCAGGACGATGTCGAGGCGGTGATCCGTGGGCTGAAGGCTGATCTCGCTGGGGAGATTTCGCTGTCTGGCCCCAACCTTGCCCGAAGCGTGACCGACCTTGGTCTGATCGACGAGTACCAACTCTACTTCCACCCGGTCGTGCTTGGTCACGGCAAGCCGTTCTTCGCCGGCCCTCGGCCACCGCTTCGCTTTGTGGCCAGCGATCTGATTGACGATGACGTGATCAGGTTGACCTACGTTCCTGCCTGATCCGCCAACGCGCATCCGGCATCGGTCCACTAGAGCAGTTCGCCGTTTCACGGAAATGGCGAACTGCTCTAACTCTTTGTTTTAACGCAATTCCTAAGGGAAAGCGCTACGCGCTTTTCCCGGGAAAACCGTTTCACACTTTTCCTGGAATTGCCCTAGCCGCGATCCCGGAATCGGTTGGTGATGGGATAGCGGCGGTCGCGGCCGAAATTCTTCCTGGTGATCTTCACACCCGGTGCCGCTTGCCGGCGCTTGTACTCGGCGATGTAGAGCAGGTGCTCGATGCGCGTCACCGTCGCCCGGTCATGGCCGCGCGCGACGATGTCGTCGACCCCCATCTCGTTCTCGACCAGGCATTCGAGGATGTCGTCCAGCACCGGATAGGGCGGCAGCGAATCCTGGTCGGTCTGGTTTTCGCGCAATTCCGCCGACGGCGCCTTGTCGATGATATTCTTCGGGATCACCTCGCCCGAAGGCCCGAGCGCGCCCGGCGGCACATGGCTGTTGCGCCAGCGCGAGAGCGCGTAGACCTGCATCTTGTATAGGTCCTTGATCGGATTGAAGCCGCCATTCATGTCGCCGTAGAGCGTGGCATAGCCGACCGACATCTCGCTCTTGTTGCCGGTAGTGACCACCATCGAGCCGAACTTGTTGGAGATCGCCATCAGGATGGTGCCGCGCGCGCGGCTCTGCAGGTTTTCTTCGGTGATGCCTTCCTTGGTGCCCTCGAAAAGCTGCGTCAGCGCATGCAGGAAGCCCTCGACCGGCTCGAAGATCGGCACGATGTCATAGCGGCAGCCAAGCGCGCGAGCGCAGTCCTCGGCGTCCTTCAGCGAATCCTTCGACGTGTAGCGGTAAGGCATCATCACCGCGCGCAGCCGCTCCTCGCCGAGCGCATCGACGGCAAGGGCGGCGCAGATCGCCGAATCGATGCCGCCGGACAGGCCAAGCACCACATTCTTGAAACCGTTCTTGTTGACGTAATCGCGCAGGCCAAGCATGCAGGCGCGGTAGTCGGCCTCTTCCCGTTCGGGGATTTTCGACATTGGCCCTTCCGCGCAGGCCCAGCCGTCGTCCGTGCGCTTCCAGGTCGTGACATCGACCGCATCCTCGAACTGGCTCATCTGGAAGGCGAGCGTCTTGTCGGCGCCGATGGCAAACGACGCGCCGTCGAAGATCAGTTCGTCCTGACCGCCGAGCTGGTTGGCATAGATGATCGGCAGCCCGCATTCGATGACCTGGCGGATGACGACCTGGTGGCGGACATCGATCTTGGCGCGGTAGTAGGGCGAGCCGTTCGGCACCAGCAGGATTTCCGCTCCGCTTTCGGCCAGCGTCTCGCAGATGCCGACTTCACCCCAGATGTCCTCGCAGATCGGAATGCCCAGCCGCACGCCACGGAAGTTGACCGGCCCCTGGATCTCCGGCCCGGCCTGGAAGACGCGCTTTTCGTCGAACTCGCCGTAGTTCGGCAGGTCGAGCTTGTAGCGCTCGGCGATGATCTTGCCGCCATCGGCGAAGACGATCGAATTGTGGGTGCCGCTCTTGCGCTTCAGCGGCGTGCCGATGATGACGCCGGGGCCGCCATCGGCGGTGTCGGCGGCAAAGTCCTGCGCGGCCTTCTCACAGGCTCTCAGGAAGGCCGGCTTCAGCACCAGATCCTCCGGCGGATAACCGGCGAGGAAAAGCTCGGTGTAGAGCACGAGGTCGGCGCCCTGGCGTGCGGCATCCGCCCTCGCCTCCCGCGCCTTGGCAAGGTTACCGGCGACATCGCCGACGGTCGGGTTGAGCTGGGCGATCGCGATGCGCAGGATGTCGAGCTTCTTGGTCATGCTTTCCGGTTTAGCGCGGCGGAATTGGCCTCGCAATGGCGTTCGTTTGGACCAATTCGGGCCAGGCTTTGGCGTTCAATCGTCGCCCACATACTCGCGCAACGACTGCGGCGAATGGTTCTCGCCGATCGACATCGCCAGGATACGCGAAATGTGCCGGCGCGCCAGGCCGGTGTCCGCCACCCATCGATTGATCTGTGTCTGGATCTTGTCGAGATCCCGCTTCGAGGTCGGACTATCGGCGATATCGAGGCCGGCATCGCGAAGGGCTGCGGCCATATCGGCCGAAATGACGAAGGCGTCCCATCCCAGCCAGCGCAGGAAATACTGACCGGTGTTGCCGCCGAGCCGGCTGCCGTGCTTGCCGAGATAGGCCATCAGCCCGACTTGATCATCGGGTGGCCAATCGGCGAGGAAATTGCCGAAGCCGCCATGTTCCCTGGATACGCGTTCGACGAAGGCCGCATTTTCCCGGACGGACCTGATCTTCTGCGGGTTGCGCACGATGCGCTGGTCGGAAACCAACTCGTGCCAGAAATCGTCAGGCTGGAACAACAGCCGCTTCGGCTCGAAACGCAGGAACGCTTCCTCGAAGCCCGGCCACTTCTGCTCGATGACGCGCCAGACGAAACCCGCCGCGAAAACGCGCTCGGCCATGGTCGAGAGGATGCGATCGTCCGGTATGCCGGCCACTGCTGCATTGTCGGGCACAGGCCCCAGCAGCGTCGCAAGCTCCGCCTCGCCGCCCTTGCGTTTTGCCGCGCGCAGACGAATTTTCTTGAAATCGGCCATCGGTCCCTCGCTGTCCGGCTGAATGTACCACTTCCCGTCAGGGCCGGCAGCCTCTACGTCTATCTCCACCGACGATGGAGATGGCCATGAACAAGACGATCGATGAACTGGCGAACCGCTGGCTCAAGCGTCGGCCGGACGGCCTCAGCCCGTTGGAAAGCCGGGTGCTGCAATCGGCGCTCGAGCGCACCACGATCTCCAGGGACACCAACAAGGCGGTGGCTTTCCACCAGACCTTTGGCGACCGCCTTGCCGATACGATCGCCCGCATCGGCGGCTCCTGGTCCTTCATCCTGGCCTTCCTGGCTTTTCTGGCCCTGTGGACCACGGGCAATGTCTGGCTGCTGTCTCGCGATGCCTTCGACCCCTACCCGTTCATCTTCCTCAACCTGGTGCTGTCGATGGTCGCCGCCCTGCAGGCGCCGGTGATCATGATGGCGCAGAACCGCCAGACCGAACGCGACCGCATCGATGCCGCCCATGACTATGAGGTCAATCTGAAGGCCGAGATCGAGATCATGGCGCTGCACGAAAAGCTGGATGAGCTGCGCCACAGCCAGATCCTCGGCATGCGCGAAGAGATCGCGCGGCTGGCCGATCTCGTCAAGCGGATCGACGAGAGGCTGTCGCAACAGTCGGCTACATGACCGACGCGATCCATCATTTCATCGAACAGTATGGCCTGCTTGCCGTCTTTCTCGGCTGCGTTGCCGAAGGGGAAAGTGCTGCCATCCTCGGCGGCTTCTTCGCCCATCAGGACGTTTTCGTGCTGTGGCATGCCGTTGTCGCGGCAGCCCTCGGGGCCTTTGCCGGCGACACCTTGTTCTTCATCCTGGGCAGAAGTTTCGCCGACAATCGCCACGTCGTCAGGCTGCGCGGCCGGCCCGGTTTCCGCCGCGCTTACCGCCTGCTCAACACCCATCCAAACATCTTCGTGCTGTCGAACCGCTACGTCTACGGCATGCGCCTGGTCGGCGGCATCGCGGCCGGCCTTTCGACCATAGCCGCACCGCGCTTCGTCATCCTCAATGCCATCTCGTCGATGATCTGGGCGGTGCTGTTCAGCTCGATCGGCTATGTCTTTGGACTGGGGGCGGAGCATTTGATCGGCCAGGCGCTGATGCGCCACGAGCGGCTGTTCATCGGACTTGGCATCGGTCTCACCGTGGCCGTACTTGCCTGGCTGGTCGCCCGCCATATCGCCAAGAAGGAGCGCGGCCACGAGCAGTGATGTCGCCCGCCGGATCGAGGCGCGGACGTCAGATGGGTCAGATGGGAAAGCCGGTGAGCCGCTCGACGAGCGCAATGCCCCAGACGCCGGCGACGATGACCACCGAGATCAGCACCGCCAGCGAACCGCAATCCTTGGCCAGCTGGATGTCGACATTGAACTCGCGGCTGAAGGCGTCGCAGGCCGCCTCGATGCCGGTGTTCAAGACCTCGACCATGATCAGCAGCAGAACCGCGCCGATCAGCAACGCGTAACCGCGCCACGACACCGAAACGAACCACCCTGCCGGCAAGGCGAGCGCAAGGAGCGTCAGCTCCTGCTGAAATGCCTTCTCGTTGGCGGCCAGCTTGCGAAACGCTCGCACCGAATTGATAAAAGCGTCGATCAGCCGCTGCATGCCCAAATCCCTCTCCGAACCACCGGCACGGGATAAAGCAATGGCCCGATCAATGGAATAAGCGGTCTCGTCCAAAATTCATTCCGCGACCGGTATCGATGGGGTCGACTTTTCAAACTGCGGCAGCCCGTCATCGATCGAATAATAGTCGCCCTTGTCGCCAACGAAGATATGACAGTCGCCCTTGAGGCCCGTCGGCCTGTCGAACGATCCCGCCATGACCGAAATGTAGTCTTGATCCCCCGGTTTCCAGAAAAGCACCGACCCGCATGCCTTGCAAAAGCCCCGCCTGGCGAAGGAGGAAGCCTCGTACCATGTGATGCTTTCCGAACCTTCGATGACGATATCGGCGTCGGCGACATTGGTCGCGGCGTAGAAATGGCCGCTCTGCTTGCGGCACTGCGAGCAGTGACAATAGACAACGCCGCGCAGCGCGCCGCGCGTCCGGAAGCGGACCGCTCCGCACAGACAAGATCCCTGGTGACTGTCACTCATTCCAACCTCCTCCGAAAACGCGGCATCGTCCTCACCGCCAGGATTCCAGCTTTGCGCCGGCCGCACGCAAGCAAATGCGACATGCTCTGGTGCAGCAAATCCGAAATTCGGTTTCTCCAACAGCGTAACAGGCCTGCGAACTCAGCTGCCAAACCGGCATTGTTTTCGGACTGTTGGTGGCAGGCTGAAGCCTTCACAGCCGCAGCCGGAGAAAAACCTGCGGATTTTATGCGAATTAAGGAAACTTTAGCGCTAGCGCATCTATGGTCATGTCGTGTGAAGGTTGCGGGTGGGGACGCGCCTCTTCGCGTCTCGTTCTGGAATGTCGGTAGCATTCCCCCATGTCGGCGATAAGTGGACCCGCAAATCTTCGCCGGGATCCAAGGGGAAGAGTGGATCAGACATGCAGCCGGCAGCCACCCAGACCGAAAGAAACACCGATATCGCCAGCACCGTCGTCACGACCATGCGCCAGCTTGGCGTGCTCGGCGTGCCGCGCAACTACGAGATTTTCTACGAGGCATTGAGCGGCACCAACCGCGAGCTCAGTCTCGCCGTCGTGTCGCTGAGCAGCCGGCCGACGCAGGATGAGCTGGATCAGATCGGGCGCACCTTCTTTGCCCACAACCATGGCCCCGGCATCGTTGAGCATGCGCGGGACGTCATCGCCAGGGAGCTTGAGGAAGTCGCATCACTCCTGCGGAGCGAGCGCAGCCACATCGAGAAATACGGCAGGATCCTCGACGAGACATCGAGCGGTCTGAGCGGCCGCAGCCTACTGTCGCAGGACCTCTTGCAGAAGATCGCCAACGCCATGTCGGTCGCCACCAGTTCGACGATCGATCATGGCAGGCAGATTGCATCGACACTCCGTGACAAGACGGCCGAACTCGAGAGCGTCAAGTCGAAGCTCGAGGAATACAAGCGGCTGGCCGACACCGACCCGTTGACCCAAATCTGGAACCGCCGCGCCTTCGACAAGGAAATCACCAGGATCTACAACAGCAACAAGGGCATCCTGTTCAATGCCCTGATCCTTGCCGACATCGATCGGTTCAAGGACATCAACGACCGCTACGGCCATCCGGTCGGCGACAAGATCATCCAGATCATCGCCGAGATTTTCCAGACCAGCATTCGCGGCGACATGTTCGTCGCCCGCACCGGCGGCGAGGAGTTCGCGCTGATCATCGAGGGCGCCAGCGAGGACGCCACCTACGATATCTCGGAGCGCATCCGTGCGCTGATCGAGCAGACGCCGTTCACCAGCAGCCAGACCGGCGCCAATTACGGCACCGTCACCGTCTCCATGGGTATCTGCATGGCATCCGAGGCCGATGGCCCGGAAGACCTCTACACCAAGGCCGACCGGGCGCTTTACCGTTCCAAGGTCAGCGGGCGCAACCGCGTCACCAAGCACTCGACAATGGCCGGCCGCGCCGGCAAGAGTTGGCTTCTCTACAAGAAGGACTGAAGCCTTCCATCCCGCCCTGTCGGCTCGGCAAGTATTTGACCACAAACGGAAAAGGCGCCGGATTTCCCAGGCGCCTTTTCTTTGCGTCAGTCCAGCCTGGCAGCAATCAGCCGTTCACGACCTGCTTGTGCCGCACCGGATGACTCTTCTTCAGGAGATCCGACACCAGGAATGCCAGTTCGATCGCCTGGTCGGCATTGAGGCGCGGGTCGCAATGCGTGTGGTAGCGGTCCTGCAGTTCCTCGGCGGTGATGGCGCGCGCGCCACCGGTGCATTCGGTGACGTTCTTGCCGGTCATCTCGACATGGATGCCGCCCGGATGCGTGCCTTCGGCGCGGTGCACCTCGAAGAAGGTCTGCACCTCCTTCAGGATGCGGTCGAAAGGCCGCGTCTTGTAGCCGGCGGCCTCGATGGTGTTGCCGTGCATCGGATCCGACGACCAGACGACGCTGCGGCCTTCCTTCTGCACCGCGCGCACCAGCTTCGGCAGATGGTCGGCGACCTTGTCGGAACCGAAGCGCGCGATCAGCGTCAGCCGGCCGGGCTCATTGTCCGGATTGAGCAGGTCGATCAGCTCCAGCAAGCCATCCGGCGTCAGCGACGGGCCGCATTTCAGGCCGAGCGGGTTCTTGATGCCGCGGCAATACTCGACATGGGCATGGTCGGGCTGGCGGGTGCGGTCGCCGATCCAGATCATGTGGCCTGACGTGGCGTACCAGTCGCCGGAGGTCGAATCGACACGGGTCAGCGCCTCCTCGTAACCGAGCAGCAGCGCCTCGTGGCTGGTGTAGAAATCGGTCTCGCGCAGGGCATAGTTGGTTTCCGAGGTGATGCCGACGGCCTTCATGAAGTCCATCGTCTCGGTGATGCGGTTGGCGAGCGACTCGTACTTCTCGCCTTGCGGGCTGTCGGAGACAAAGCCGAGCATCCAGCGATGCACGTTCTCCAGGCTGGCATAGCCGCCCTGCGCGAAAGCGCGCAGAAGGTTGAGCGTCGCGGCCGACTGGCGGTACGCCATTTCCTGGCGGGCGGGATCGGGAATGCGCGACTTCTGATCGAATTCGATGCCGTTGATGATGTCGCCACGATAGCTCGGCAGCGTCACCTCGCCCTTGGTCTCGTTGTCGGACGAACGTGGCTTGGCGAACTGGCCGGCAACACGGCCAACCTTCACCACCGGCTGCGCGCCGGCAAAGGTCAGCACGACCGACATTTGCAGGAAGACGCGGAAGAAGTCGCGGATATTGTCCGCGCCATGTTCGGCAAAACTCTCGGCGCAGTCGCCGCCCTGGAGGAGGAAGGCCTCGCCGGCGGCGACAGTCGCGAGCTGCTTCTTCAGCTTGCGCGCCTCGCCGGCAAAGACCAGCGGCGGAAAGGTGGCGAGTTGGGCCTCCGTGTTCTTCAGCGCGCCAAGATCCGGATAAGCAGGAACCTGCTTGATCGGCTTTGCTCTCCACGAATTCGGCGACCATTTCGTCATCGCTGCACCCAACGCTCTTTCCGGCAAGCACCCTCGCCCGCCATTTCCAGCCCCTATAGGGGTGGCGGCTCCATACACGAAGCCGATTTTCTATTCTAGACCGGAATTTCAGCGCTGGCGAATGATGGCCGGCGGCTAGGCGGCCTTCTCCACCAGCCGCGCCAGCTGCGTCATGACGACCGCGGAGCCGGCAAGCCGCTTCTCGGCCGTCGGCCAGTCGCGAGTGAAGACGACACTGTGGTCAGGCCTGATCTTGGCCAATGACCCCTGTTCGCCAATGAACTTGACCAGACCGACCGGGTTGGAGAATTCGCGCTTGCGGAAGTGGATGACGACGCCCTTCGGCCCGGCGTCGAGTTTTTCCACATTGGCCTTGCGGCAGAGCGCCTTGATGAAGACGATCTTCAAGAGATGCTTCACCTCGTCCGGCAGCGGGCCGAAACGGTCGATCAGCTCGGCGCCGAAAGCATCGATCTCCTCGGTGTTTTCGAGATCGCCGAGGCGGCGGTAAAGCGCCAGCCTGAGCTGCAGGTCGGGCACATAGCTTTCCGGGATCATCACCGCGGTGCCGACGGCGATCTGCGGCGACCAGCCGCCATCCTGGACCTCGCCGGAATCCTTCACCTCGGCCACCGCCTCTTCCAGCATCTGCTGGTAAAGCTCGAAGCCGACCTCCTTGATGTGGCCGGACTGTTCTTCGCCCAGAAGATTGCCGGCGCCACGGATATCGAGATCGTGGCTGGCGAGTTGGAAGCCGGCGCCCAGCGTGTCGAGCGACTGCAGCACTTTCAGCCGGCGCTCGGCCGTGTCGGTCAGCTTGCGGTTGGCCGGCAAGGTGAACAGCGCATAGGCGCGCACTTTCGAGCGGCCGACGCGGCCGCGCAGCTGGTAGAGCTGCGACAGGCCGAACATGTCGGCGCGATGGATGATCAGCGTGTTGGCGGTCGGGATATCCAGGCCGGATTCGACGATGGTCGTCGACAAAAGCACGTCGTACTGGCCGTCATAGAAGGCATTCATGATGTCGTCGAGTTCGCCTGGCGGCATCTGGCCGTGGGCCACGGCGACTTTCAGTTCCGGCACGGATTCACGCAGAAAATCATGGATTTCGACGAGATCGCTGATGCGCGGAACCACATAGAACGAATGTCCTCCGCGATAGCGCTCGCGCAGCAGCGTCTCGCGGATGACCAGCGGATCGAAGGGCGAGATGAAGGTGCGCACCGCCATGCGGTCGACAGGCGGCGTGGCGATCAGCGACAGTTCGCGAACGCCGGTCAGCGCCAGTTGCAGCGTGCGCGGGATCGGCGTCGCCGACAGCGTCAGCACGTGGACGTCGGTCTTCAGATCCTTCAGCCGTTCCTTGTGCTTGACGCCAAAGTGCTGCTCCTCGTCGATGATCAGCAGGCCGAGATTCTTGAACGAGATGGCAGATCCGAGCAACGCATGGGTGCCGATGACGATGTCGACCTGGCCCTCGGCCATGCCCTTTTTGGTTTCCGCCAGTTCTTTGGCGCCAACCAGCCGCGAGGCCTGGGCGACACGGATCGGCAGGCCGGAAAACCGCTGCGAAAACGTCTTGAAGTGCTGGCGCGACAACAGCGTCGTCGGCACCACCACGGCGACCTGGAACCCTTCCATGGCCGCGATGAAGGCGGCGCGCAGCGCCACTTCGGTCTTGCCGAAGCCGACGTCGCCGCAGATCAGCCGGTCCATCGGCTTGCCGGCGCCGAGGTCATCCCTGACCGAGTCGATCGCCGTCTGCTGGTCGTCGGTTTCCTCGTAGGGGAAACGCGCCGAGAATTCGTCATAAAGGCCTTCGGCCGGCACCAGCGCCGGTGCTGCCCGCATCTGCCGTTCGGCGGCGATGCGGATCAATTGCCCGGCCATGTCGAGCAGACGCTTCTTCAGCTTCGCCTTGCGCGACTGCCAGGCGCCACCGCCGAGCTTGTCCAGCGTCGCCTCGGCTGTGTCAGAGCCGTAGCGCGACAGGAGCTCGATGTTTTCCACCGGCAGGAACAGCCGGTCGTCGCCGGCATAGTGGATTTCCAGGCAATCATGCGGCGCACCGACGGCTTCGATGGTGCGCAGGCCGATGAAGCGGCCGATGCCGTGGTCGGCATGGACGACGATATCGCCGGCCGACAAGGCCGACGCTTCGGCGATGAAGTCGGAAGCACGCTTCTTGCGCTTCGAGCGCCGGATCAGCCGGTCGCCCAGAATGTCCTGTTCGGCGACGACGACCAGCCTTTCGGTCTCGAAGCCGGATTCCAGCGGCAGCACGGCCAAGGCCGCTTGCCCCGGCTCGAGTTGTTCGGCTTCGGCCAGCGTCTCGACCTGTTTGAGGTTGCCGAGATGATGCTCGGCCAGGATCTGGCCAAGCCGGTCGAGGGAACCTTCGGTCCAGCCGGCGATGACGACGCGGCGACGGGCCGCGCGCTCATCGGCGATATGCCTGACGACGACATCGAAGACATTGACGTTCGGATCGGCGCGCTCCTCGACGAAGCTGCGGCCATGGCGTGATCCGGCGTGGTAGACCTTTTTGGCGCCGGCATCGGGCGCGTCGAACGGCGTGAAGTCGATCGCTTCGCGCGGCCCGAGCGAGGCGATCAGGTTTTCCGGCGAGAGATAAAGCAGATCCGGCGCCACCGGCTTGTAGGGCACGGCATCCTTCAAAGCCGCGTCCGCCTGCTTCTTGCGCGCCTCGTAGTGGTCGAGAATCAGCGTATGGCGTTCGGCCAACGCCTCATGCGCCAAGTGGTCGAAGACGACAGGCGTGTCCGGTAGATAGTCGAACACGGTCTCCAGCCGCTCGTAGAAGAACGGCAGCCAGTGCTCCATGCCGGCGAAACGCCTGCCCTCGCTGACCGCCGCATAGAGGCCGTCATCACGCTGCGGTGCGCCGAAGGCTTCGATATAGGCGCGGCGGAAGCGGCTGATGGTTTCGGGCGTCAGCGCCACCTCGCTCATCGCCTGCAGCGCCATCGACTTGCGCTGGCCGGTGGTGCGCTGCGTAGCGGCATCGAAGACGCGGATCGATTCCAGCGTGTCGCCGAAGAAATCGAGCCTCAGCGCCTCGGTCCAGCCCGGCGCGAAGAGGTCGAGAATGCCGCCACGCACGGCGAATTCGCCGATACCGCGCACCGTCGGCACCCGTTCGAAGCCCGACGTTTCCAGCCGCGACACCAGCGCGTTCATGTCGATCTGGTTGCCGGGCCTGGCATGAAAAGTCTGTGCCTCGACAAGCTCGGCCGGCGGAATGCGCTGCAGCAGCGCGTTGGCGGTGGTGAGGATGACGGCGCGGTGTGGCTTCCTGGCCAGCGCGATCATGGCGGTCAGCGCATCGAGGCGCTTGGCGGCGGCATCCGAACCGGGCGAAACGCGGTCATAGGGCAGACAATCCCAGGCCGGCAGTTCGAGCACCGGAAGGCCGGGCGCCGCGAAGGACAACGCCTCGATGATTGCCGGCAGGCGCTGGCCGTCACGCGCCACGAACAATACCGGCTTGTCGGGCGCGATCTCTAGCGCGGCCTGCACCAGCGCGAAGGCTTCATAGCCATCGGCGACACCGTCGACGATGAACTGGCCGGCATGGCCTTTCGGCAGACCAATGGTGGGAATGAGGCTCATCAAATCACGGTCTTGTTTGTCGCAATTCCCAGGAAAACTGCTTGGCACTTTTCCTGGAATTGCTTGTGTTCAGAAAATCATGGTCCGGCGGGACGCCAGGATCTTTTGCAGGACGGCGCAGTCGATATCCGCCGGCACCGGGCGTTCGCCAGTGATCAGCGGCAGGAATTCGGTGTCGGGAATGTCGAGGAGCCTCTCATATTGGTCGATCTCCTCGGCCGTCAAGGCGCCGATCTCGGCATCGGCGAAGGTGCCGAGGATCAGATCCATCTCGCGCAAGCCGCGATGCCAGGAGCGGAACAAGAGCTTGCGGCGGTGGACGTCCAGCCCCTCGCTTGATCGTTTCGTTCCGGTCATTGTTGCGCATCCTCACTTGCTGCGGCGCATATAGCGTGGATAGAAGGGGCTGTCAGCCTTGCGCTGCTGCCGTCGCGACATAAGCTGACATCATGCGTCCTTCCATCCTCGACCCCCTCTTTGTCCCGATCACCTCGCTCGCCGGCATCGGGCCGAAGGTGGGCGCATTGATCGAGAAAGTCGTCGCCGCCGATCTCGGCGATCGCGCGGCGCGCGCCGGCGACCTTCTGTTCGTGCTGCCGCACACCGTCATCGACCGCCGCAACCGGCCGGGCATCGCGCTCGCCGCCGAGGGCGCGATCGTAACGCTCGAGGTGCGCATCGACCGTCATCAGCCGCCGCCGCGCGGCAACCGGTCGGTGCCCTACCGGGTCTTTGCCCATGACGATACCGGCGAAATCGGGCTGACCTTCTTCCATGCCCATGCCTCCTATCTCGAAAAGGCGATGCCAGTCGGCGAGCATGTCGTGGTCTCGGGCCGCATGGAATGGTTCAACGGCCGCCCGACCATGGTCCATCCCGACCATATCGCCATGGCCAGCGAGGCGGAAAACCTGCCGCTGGTCGAACCGGTCTACCCGCTCACCGCGGGGCTGTCCGGCAAGGTGCTGCGCCGGGCGATCGGCCAGGCGCTCGGCCGCTTGCCCGAATTGCCCGAGTGGCAGGACAGCGCCTTCATGCGCCGGCACACCTTTCCGACCTTTGGCGATGCGCTCGCCCGCATCCACAACCCGGCCGATCCGATCGACGTCTCCATCGACGGCGCTGCCTGGCGGCGCCTCGCCTATGACGAATTGCTGGCGGGCCAAGTCTCGCTGGCGCTGGTGCGGGCAAAGATCCGCCGCTTGTCTGGCCGTCCCCTGGTCGGCGACGGCAGCATCGTAGAGAAACTGCGCGCAGCGCTTCCTTATTCGCTGACCGCTTCCCAGGAATTCGCGCTGGCCGAAATCAATGCCGACCTCGCCGACCCCGAGCGCATGCTGCGGCTTCTGCAAGGCGATGTCGGGTCCGGCAAGACGGTCGTCGCGCTGCTTGCCATGGCGCGCGCCGTCGAGGCTGGCGGCCAGGCGGCGTTGATGGCGCCGACCGAAATCCTGGCGCGCCAGCATCTGGCGACGATCGCCCCGCTTGCCGCCAGCATAGGCCTGCGCATCGCCATCCTGACCGGGCGCGAGAAAGGCCGCGAACGCGCCGACACGCTGGCCAGCCTGGCCAGCGGCGAGATCGACATCGTCGTCGGCACCCACGCGCTGTTCCAGGAAACGGTGACCTTCCACGACCTGGTGCTGGCCGTCATCGATGAGCAGCACCGCTTTGGCGTCCACCAGCGGCTTGCCATCACGGCCAAGGGCGATGCACCCGACATGCTGGTGATGACGGCGACACCCATCCCGCGCACGCTGGTGTTGACCGCCTTCGGTGACATGGACGTGTCGAAATTGACGGAAAAGCCGGCCGGCCGCCAGCCGATCCGAACCGTCACGCTGCCGCTGGAGCGCCTGGACGAACTGGTCGGCCGCATGGTCGATGCCGTCGCCGGCGGCCAGAAGATCTACTGGATCTGTCCGTTGGTCGAAGAATCCGAAGAGATCAAGCTGATGTCGGCGGAAGACCGTTTCGCCTCGCTGAAACCGCTGTTCGGCGATCGTATCGGCCTTGTCCATGGCCGCATGAAGGGTGCGGAGAAGGACGAGGCGATGCGCGCCTTCAAGCAAGGCGAGACACGCATCCTGATCGCCACCACGGTCATCGAGGTCGGCGTCGACGTGCCCGATGCCACCGTCATGGTCATCGAGCATGCCGAGCGCTTTGGGCTGGCGCAGTTGCATCAACTGCGCGGCCGTGTCGGACGCGGCGACAAGCCGTCCTCCTGCGTGCTGCTCTACAAGGATCCGCTCGGCGAGACCGCCAAACGCCGGCTGTCGGTGATGCGCGAGACGGAGGACGGCTTCCTGATCGCCGAGGAAGACCTGAAATTGCGCGGTGAAGGCGAGCTTTTGGGCACCCGCCAGTCCGGCACGCCGGGCTTCCAGGTGGCGCGTATCGAGGCTCATGCCGATCTTCTGGAAGCTGCCCGCGACGATGCGAGGCTGATCCTGTCGCGCGACCCTGAGCTGCAATCCGACCGCGGCGAGGCGCTACGCCTGTTGCTCTATTTGTTCGGTCGCGACGAAGCCGTTCGGCTCCTGCGCGCCGGATGAGCCAAGGCGGCAACCGATGGGTTGGCAAGCATTCCCTCGATAGGCTCACCATTCACGACAACCATTTGCTTGACCTCGGGCGCCACCAGTCCGGCCGACACGATCAGCTTGGCACCGTCCTCGATCGTCATGTCGAGCAGCACGATGTCCGACTTCGGCACGTACATCAGGAAGCCGGTGGTCGGGTTCGGCGTGCAGGGCATGAACACGGCAATCAGCGGATCGCCTTCCTGATCAAGCTTCTGGTTGATCTCGGTCTCTTTCTCGCTGGCGACGAAGACCAGCGACCAGACGCCCTTGCGCGGATACTCGACCAGCCCGACCTGGCGGAACATGTCGCCCTTGTTCGACAGCACGGTCTCGAAAATCTGCTTCAGCGAGCCATAGATGCCACGCACCAGCGGCATGCGGCCAAGCATGCGCTCACCGAAATTTACGATGGCGCGGCCGACGATGTTGGCCGTCAGGAAGCCGATCAGCGTGATCAGGATCAGGGCGACGATCAGCCCGAAGCCCGGCACCGGGAACGGCAGGTAGGTATCGGGGTTGTAACGCGCTGGAATATAAGGTTTTACCCAGGAATCGACCCAGCCGATGAACGACCAGGCAATATAGGCGGTGATCGCCAGCGGCGCGCAGACGACGAAGCCTGTGAGGAAATAGTTCCTCAGCCGGGTCATGCCAGAAGTCTTCGGAGCGTCGGACATGGTTCACCGGGAGCGCGAATTGCAGCGCAACATTAGTGAACAGCAAGGCCGTTTGGAACTGCGAAGTTTTTAAAGGCCCGATTATGCCGCCGCTACCAGCGGTTCAATCCTCTCAAGTTCCAACGTTAGTTTCTTCGCCTCGGTCTCAAGCTCGTAAGCCTGCTGAAAATTCATCCAGAATTGAGGCGTGGTGTTGAAAAACCGCGCCAGTCGCAAAGCAGTGTCGGGGGTCAAGCCGATCTCCTCCTTGGCAATGCGTTCGATACGGGTACGAGGAAGATTGAGCTTTTTTGCGAGGGCGCCAGCGCTCATGCCAAGGGGAACGAGATATTCTTCACGCAGGAATTCTCCGGGGTGGACTGGACGGGCGAACTTCGATGCCATTCGGCTCAACCTCCCGATTTTAGAGGTAAAACTTACTCCACCGTCACCGATTTCGCCAGATTGCGCGGCTGGTCGACATCGGTGCCCATGAAGACGGCGGCGAAATAGGCCAGCATCTGGATCGGCAGCGCATAGATGATCGGCGAGATGATTTCCGGCACATCCGGCAGCACGATCGTTTCCATCGTCTTCACGCTTACCTGTGCCGCGCCCTTGCTGTCGGTGATCAGGATGATCTTGCCGCCGCGCGCCGCCACTTCCTGCATGTTGGAAACGGTTTTCTCGAAGATACGGTCATGCGGCGCGATGACGATGACCGGCATATTCTCGTCGATCAGCGCGATCGGGCCATGCTTCAACTCGCCCGCGGCATAGCCTTCGGCGTGGATGTAGGAGATTTCCTTGAGTTTCAGCGCGCCTTCCATGGCCAGCGGGAAATTGGTGTCGCGGCCGAGATAGAGCACGTCCTTGTAGCGCGATAGTTCGCGCGCGATGCGCTCGATCTGCTCCTCGAGCTTGAGCACCTGGTTGGCATAGCGCGGCGCTTCCGAAAGCGCGCGCACCAGGGTTTTCTCCTGCTCTTTCGAGATTGTGCCGCGCGCCACACCGGCGCGCACCGCAAGCGCGGCCAGCACGGACAGCTGGCAGGTGAAAGCCTTGGTCGAGGCGACGCCGATCTCGGGTCCGGCAAGTGTCGGCAGCACGACGTCGGATTCGCGCGCCATGGTCGATTCCCGCACATTGACGACGGCGCCGATCTTCATGCCGGCCTTGCGGCAGTAGCGCAGCGAGGCCAGCGTGTCGGCGGTCTCGCCCGATTGCGAGATGAAAAAAGCGGCATCGTTGGCCGACAGCGGCATCTCGCGGTAGCGGAATTCCGAGGCGACATCGATATCGACCGGCAGCCGAGCATAGCGCTCGAACCAGTATTTGCCGATCAGGCCCGCGAGATAGGCGGTGCCGCAGGCGGAGATCGCCAGCCGGTCGATCTTGGCGAAATCGAACGGCAGGTCGAGCGGCTTGGAGACGCCGGAGACGAAATCCACATAGTGAGCCAGCGTGTGCGAGATCACCTCGGGCTGCTCATGGATTTCCTTCTCCATGAAATGGCGGCGATTGCCCTTGTCGACCATGAAGCTGGTCGACAGCGACTGCTGGCGCTTGCGGGCAACCTTTTTGCCGTCGATGTCAAAGATGGCGACACCGTCGCGGCGCACCACCGCCCAGTCGCCGTCTTCAAGATAGGTGATCGAATTGGTGAACGGCGCGAGCGCGATGGCGTCCGAGCCCAGGAACATTTCGCCATCGCCATGGCCGACGGCCAGCGGCGGGCCGTTGCGGGCGCCGACGATCAGATCCTCGTCGCCCTTGAACATGATGGCCAGCGCAAAGGCGCCTTCCAGCCGCTTCAGCGCCTGATGCGCGGCCTCGACCGGCATCAGCCCCTTGGCCAGTTCGCGCGCCACCAAATGGGCAACGACCTCGGTGTCTGTCTGCGACGAGAAAGAATAGCCGTCGCGGATCAGTTCGTCGCGCAGTTCGGCGAAATTCTCGATGATGCCGTTGTGGACGATGGCGACGCCGGCGGAAAAATGCGGATGCGCATTGGTCTCGTTGGGTACACCATGGGTCGCCCAGCGTGTATGGCCGATGCCGATGGTGCCTTCGAGCGGCTCGTCCTTGAGCCGGCGTTCGAGGTTGACCAGCTTGCCTTCGGCGCGCCGGCGGCCAAGCTCACCCTTCTCGATAGTGGCGACGCCGGCCGAGTCATAGCCGCGATACTCGAGCCGCTTCAGCGCATCGACAATGAGCGGCGCAACCTGCGAGTGGCCGACGATTCCAACGATACCGCACATGCAGACAGCCCCCAATTCCCCGTGGAAAACCAGCGTTATTTAGGGATGGCCGGTTCGCCGCGAAAGTCACATTGCATTTCGTCCGCTGTAACGGACGCTTCTGCACGCATGCATCATGACACAGCGCACTTGCAATCCGGTTACCGCAATCGTTCAGTTTTTGAAGGCCGGTCTTACTTCTTTTTGGCAGCCGCGGCCGAGGCAAAGCGCTCGCGCAATTCCTTGCCCTTGCCGGGGATCGTCTTCTGGCGGGCGCGACCAAAGGCCAGCGCATCGTCGGGTACACTTTCGGTGATCACGCTGCCCGAGGCGATGTAGCCGCCCTTGCCGATTGTAATAGGCGCGACCAGCGAGGAATTCGAGCCGATGAAGGCACCCTCGCCGATGTCGGTGAAGAATTTCGAGTATCCGTCATAGTTGCAGGTGATGGTGCCGGCGCCAATATTGGCCCCCGCGCCGACGCGTGCATCGCCGATATAGGTCAGATGATTGACCTTGGCGCCTTCCTCGATAACAGCCTGCTTGACCTCGCAGAAATTGCCGACTTTTGCCTTTTCCCGCAGATCGGCGCCCGGCCGCAGCCGCGCGAACGGACCGACATCGCAATTGCCCGCCACAGTAGCGCCTTCGATATGGCTGAAGGCATGGATCTTGGCGCCGCCGGCGATCTTTACACCCGGCCCAAACCAGACATTGGGCTCGACGATCGTGTCAGCACCGATTTCGGTGTCATGCGAGAAGAAAACAGTCTCCGGTGCGATCAGTGTCACGCCTGATAGCATCGTCTCATGCCGGCGGCGAGCCTGCCAGATACCCTCGGCTTGCGCCAGTTCGGCGCGGTTGTTGATGCCGAGCGCATTTTCAAAGCTGGCTTCGGTCGCAACCACATCGAGGCCTTGCCCGCTGGCGATCTCGACGATGTCGGTGAGGTAATATTCGCCCTTGGCGTTCTTGTTGCCGACCGCGTCGAGCAGCTTCAGCGCCTGGCTACCGGCCACCGCCATCAGCCCGCCATTGCAGAAGGTGATCTTCTTCTCTTCCTCGCTGCAATCCTTCTCCTCGCGGATGGCGACCAGCTTGCCGCCCTTTTCGATCAGCCGGCCATAGCCGGTTGGATTGGGTGTACGGAAGCCGATGACGGCGACGGCAGCACCTTCCGCCAGCTTCAGTCGCGCCACGGTCAGCGCCCCCGGATCGATCAGCGGCGTGTCACCGAACATCACCAGGACATCGTCATAACCCCTTGATATCGCTTCGCGCACGGCCAGCACGGCATGCGCGGTGCCGAGCCGTTTTTCCTGGACGAAGGTCTCTGCTTTAGGCGCGAATTTCGCCGCCGCCTTGCGCATTTCCTCCGCCCCATGGCCGATAACCAGCGCCTGGTCGCCGGCCCCGGCGGCTTCGGCCGCCTTCACCACATGCGCGACCATCGGCAGGCCCGCGATCTGGTGCAGCACCTTCGGCAGCGCACTCTTCATGCGCGTGCCTTCGCCAGCGGCGAGGATGATCGACAGGCAGGATCTCTGGCTCATAGAAGGACAACCATATGAAAGCGTTGGGAATCAAAACATGCTAGCAGTGGCGCCATGCTGGACCAATGCGGTTAAATTCCGGTGAGATGGCGGAGCAGCTGACTCTTGATCAGCGGGCTTGAGACGGAATCCGGCAGTCAGCACACCTACAACAGGCCATGTTTCCTGAATTCCGCCTGCTCGTCACCTGATATCCAGCCAAACACCTTCAGCTTGCCATCGCGCTTTTCGACGAGATAGTTGATCGCAAAGTCGATGGTCACAGGACTCCCGTCCTTGCGTTCATAATCACCGGACCAGCTTACCTCAGCCACGCAATGGTCCTGGTCGATAGGTGTCACAGAGACGTCCTTGCAGGTCATCCTCTTGCTGCCGAGGGCACGATAGGCCTCAAAACCCTTTTTCATGATGGCCTTCAACTGCTGGCCATTCTCGCCGACCATGACCGCGGCCGGCGTCACCGAGACAAAACCAGCCGAATACATGTCCGCAACGTCGTTGGGATCGACGGTGTCGGCGATCGCGTCATTGTAGACCTTCTCATAGGCCTTGAAGAACTTTCGCACATCCGCCCTGGCTACCATTCTCGCCTCCCGGCTCGAAAAAAGTGTCGGTCAATGGCACTGCAAATGCAGGCCGCCATGCATCGTTCCCGTGCTGAAGTGGACTACCCCAGCCGTCCGAGCACCGGAAAATTCTCCAGCAACCAGTAGGAGACGGCCTGCACGCCACCGGTGAGGAAAAACACGCCGGCGACGACCAGCAGCGCACCAATCGCTTTTTCCACTCGGCCGAGATGGACGCGGAATTTGCCGAGGAAACGCATGAAGGCGCCGGAAAACAGCGCCGCGATCAGGAACGGTATGCCAAGCCCAAGCGAATAGGCGGCGAGCAGCAGCGCCCCCTCGCCCACGGTTTCGCGCCCACCAGCCAGCGTCAGGATCGGCCCCAGCACCGGGCCGATGCAAGGTGTCCAGCCGAAGGCAAACGCCAGTCCCATGACATAGGCGGCGACAGCGCTTGCCGGCTTGCCCTGCGACTGGAAGCGCGCCTCGCGCGACAACAGCGGAATGCGCAGGATGCCGAGGAAATTCAGGCCCATCAGNGCCCTGCGACTGGAAGCGCGCCTCGCGCGACAACAGCGGAATGCGCAGGATGCCGAGGAAATTCAGGCCCATCAGGATGATCAGCACGCCGGCGCCCATCGCCAGCGGCTCCTGCCAGACGCGCAGCAGCCGGCCGATGGTCGAAGCGCCTGCGCCGAGCGCCACGAACACGGTCGAGAAGCCGAGCACGAAGGCGATCGAGGAATAGAGCAGGGCGCCGCGCGTGCCTTCACGCGCCGTCGCCCCGGCATTGCCGCGAAAATCGTCGACCGAGACACCGGCCATGTAGCAGAGATAGGGCGGCACCAGCGGCAGCACGCAAGGCGACAGGAACGAGATGGCGCCCGCCCCGACCGCGCTGACATAGCCGATATCCAATGCCATTCCAAAACCCTGCTGTTTCGGCGACGATACTGTTTGGGCGCCGATATAGCGAAGCCCTGGCCTGTGCGCCAATCACCAATGTGTGGCAACCGGTCGCTGTCCGGGCAATCCCCCCTTGGCCCGAATTTAGCTGCGCCACCCAACTAAGTACGACCGAACTGTGGGAATTGTTACTGGCAGCCAAGCCCCGGCTACAGATGTCCACAAGCCCTCTCGGGAAGAACCCCGGCCGGCAGGCGTTGACACAACGAGACCGCGATTTCCCGCGCGTCTCCACATATCAGGGAGGTTTCCATGAAAATCATAACCGCAGGGCTGGCCGCGCTTCTGCTCAGCACCGCCGCATCCTTCGCCGCCGAGGCGTGGAAGGAAGCCGATGTCGGCGGCACCAAGATCTACACCGATGCCATGGGCATGACGCTTTACACCTATGACAAGGACAGCAAGGGCAAGTCGAACTGCTACGACAAATGCGCCGCCAACTGGCCGCCGCTGAAGGCCGCGGCCAGCGCCAAGGCGGACGACGAATGGAGCGTTGTCAAACGCACCGACGGCACCAAGATGTGGGCCTATGACGGCAAGCCGGTTTACACCTTCGTCAAGGACAAGAAGGCTGGCGACATGAGCGGTGACGGTGTCGCTGGCGTCTGGCACGTCGTCAAGGCCGACTGAGCCTCCTTCCCGCTTCCCGCCTGTTGGCGGGGCATCAGCTGGTCGCCGGGCATCCTTCGATACCGTCGGCGGCCGGCCTCATGATCGAGGGACGGCATTCCTCGACTCATCGAAACGGGGCTCGGTCGTTTTCGCCAATTTGCGACCATCGTCTCTCTCAGCCAAATTCTGTGATTTTCTCCATACACTCTAAGAGTGTATTGCTGCCGGCATCCCCGCAATTTGGGCGCTTCCCCTTGACCGGATGCGAAAGCGCGGCCATGTGAGCGGCAACAGGAACGAGATTTCGTCGCGCGCAGCGGAATTCTTCTGGCGCATCACAGCTGAATAAGAGACCTCATGGACGTCGTCGTCGTCGAATCGCCGGCCAAGGCAAAGACAATCAACAAATACCTCGGCAAGAACTACAAGGTTCTGGCCTCGTTCGGCCATGTCCGCGATCTGCCGGCCAAGGACGGCTCGGTGCGTCCGGACGAGGATTTCGCCATGTCCTGGGCGGTCGACACCGCTTCGGGCAAGCGCCTCGCCGACATCGCCAAGGCGGTCAAGGATGCCGATGGCCTGATCCTCGCCACCGACCCGGATCGCGAGGGCGAAGCCATTTCCTGGCACGTGCTGGAAGTGCTGAAGCAGAAGCGAGCGCTGAAGGACAAGCCGGTCAGCCGCGTCGTCTTCAACGCGATCACCAAGTCGTCGGTGCTGGAAGCGATGGCCAATCCGCGCCAGATCGATGCGCCGCTGGTCGATGCTTATCTCGCCCGCCGGGCGCTCGACTATCTCGTCGGCTTCACGCTGTCGCCGGTTCTGTGGCGCAAATTGCCGGGCGCCCGCTCGGCCGGCCGCGTCCAGTCGGTGGCGTTGCGCCTTGTCTGCGACCGCGAATCCGAGATCGAGCGCTTCATCCGCGAGGAATATTGGCAGATCGCCGCCATCCTCGGCACGCCCCGTAACGAGACTTTCGAAGCCCGGCTCACCGCCTTCGAGCGCAAGAAGCTGCAGAAGCTCGACATTGCCAACAAGGCGCAGGCCGACGACATCAAGGCGATGCTCGAGAGTGCCGCCTTCAAGGCGCTGTCCGTCGAAGCCAAGCCGACCAAGCGCAATCCGGGCCCGCCCTTCACCACCTCGACGCTGCAACAGGCGGCTTCTTCGGGCCTCGGCTTCTCCGCTACCCGTACCATGCAGGTGGCGCAGCGGCTCTATGAAGGCATGGAGATCGGCGGCGAAACCACCGGCCTGATCACCTATATGCGAACCGACGGCGTGCAGATGGCGCCGGAAGCGATCGACGCTGCCCGCGATGCGATCGCCAAGGAATTCGGCCCGAAATACCTGCCGGAAAAGCCGCGCGTTTACACGACCAAGGCCAAGAACGCCCAGGAAGCGCACGAGGCGATCCGTCCGACGGATTTCATGCGCACCCCGGCATCGGTCAGGCAGTACCTCGATTCCGACCAGATGCGGCTCTATGAGCTGATCTGGAAGCGCGCCATCTCCAGCCAGATGCAGCCGGCCGAGATCGAGCGCACCACCGTCGAGATCGAGGCGGTGAACGGCTCGCGCACCGCCGAGCTTCGCGCCGTCGGTTCCGTCGTCCGCTTCGACGGCTTCATCGCCGCCTACACCGACCAGAAGGAAGACGACGCGGAGGACGAGGAAAACCGCCGCCTGCCCGAGATCCGTGTCGGCGAGCAGCTCGCCCGCCAGGCGATCAACGCCACCCAGCACACCACCGAGCCGCCGCCGCGTTATTCCGAGGCGTCGCTGATCAAGAAGCTGGAAGAGCTCGGCATCGGCCGCCCGTCGACCTACACAGCGATCCTGAAGACACTTGAGGACCGCGACTATGTCACGATCGACAAGCGCCGGCTGGTGCCGCAGGCCAAGGGGCGGCTGCTGTCGGCCTTCCTGGAAAGCTTCTTCGAACGCTATGTCGAATATGATTTCACCGCCTCGCTGGAGGAAAAGCTCGACGAGATTTCCGACGGCAAGCTCGCCTGGAAGGACGTGCTGCGCGACTTCTGGAAGGATTTTTCAGGCGCCGTCGCCGATATCAAGGAACTGCGCGTCACCGACGTGCTCGATGCGCTGAACGAGGAACTGGCGCCGCTGGTATTCCCCGCCCGCGAGGACGGTTCGAACCCGCGCATCTGCCCGAAATGCGGCACCGGCAATCTGTCGCTGAAGCTCGGCAAGTTCGGCGCTTTCGTCGGCTGTTCGAACTATCCGGAATGCTCCTTCACCCGCCAGCTCGGCGATGCCGCCAACCCGAATGGCGAGAATGGCGGCGGCGAGGACGGCACCAAGGTGCTCGGCAAGGATCCCTACACGGCAGAGGAAATCACGCTGCGCTCAGGCCGCTTCGGCCCCTACATCCAGCGCGGCGACGGCAAGGAAGCCAAGCGCTCCAGCCTGCCCAAGGGTTGGACGCCGGAATCCATCGACCATGAGAAAGCGCTGGCACTGCTGTCATTGCCGCGCGATGTGGGAAAACATCCCGAATCTGGCAAGATGATCTCGGCCGGGCTCGGTCGTTACGGTCCGTTCGTGCTGCATGACGGCACCTACGCCAATGTCGACAGCATCGAGGACGTGTTTTCGATCGGCCTCAACCGCGCCGTCACGGTGATTGCCGAGAAGCAATCGAAGGCCAAGGGCGGCCGCAACGGCGGCACCGCCGCTGCCTTGAAAGAACTGGGCGACCATCCGGATGGCGGTGGCAAGATCGTCGTTCGCGACGGCAAATACGGGCCTTACGTCAACTTCGGCAAGGTCAATGCCACGCTGCCCAAGGGCAAGGATCCGCAATCGGTGACGATCGAGGATGCGCTGGCGCTGATCGCCGAGAGGGAAGCCAAGGGCGGCGGCGGCAAGAAGCCGTTCCGCAAGGCAGCGTCCCCGGCAACCAAGAAAGCAGCGACCAAGAAGCCGGCCGCGAAGAAAAAAGGATAGGACGGCGTGGCGCGCAAGATCACCGGAAGAAGCCACGGCGATCCGCGCACCGCCGACACCAGGGCCAAGGTCAAGGACGACTACCGGCCGTCGCGTGACGAGATCCTGCGCTACATCGCCGAAAATCCCGATCGCGCCGGAAAGCGCGACATCGCCAAGGCGTTCGCCTTGCGCGGCGACGACCGCATCTGGCTGAAAGACATTTTGCGTGACCTGCAGGACGAAGGTGTCCTGACCAAGGAGCGCAAGGGGCTGGCCCGCGTCGGCGCCCTGCCCCACGTCACGGTCCTCGATATTTTCGACCGTGACGCCGACGGCGTGCTGTTGGCGCGTCCCACCGAACACACGGCCAACGGACCGCCGCCCATCGTTTCCATCCGCCTGTCGCGCAGTGGTGGTGGACCGGCGCCCGGCATTGGCGACCGCGTGCTGGCCAAGACCTTTCCCGCCGACGAGACGAATGTCGCCCTGGGCGGCCCTGCCTATACCGGCCGGGTGATGAAGATCTTCGAGAAACGCACCGATGCCGTTCTCGGCGTCTTCCGCGTACTCAAGGACGGCACCTTTCGCATCGAACCGGTGGAACGGCGCCAGCCGGAACTGATCGTCGACAAGGAATTCCAGAACGGCGCCAAAAACGGCGATCTGGTCGAGGTCGAGCCCGCGCGCGCTTCGCGCTACGGTCTGCCCCACGCCAAGGTGCTCAATGTGCTGGGTTCGCTGACCAGCGAAAAGGCGGTCTCGATGATCGCCATCCACGCCCACGACATTCCCCACATTTTCCCGGCCGACGTCATCGCCGAATCCGAGGCCGTCAAGCCGGCAACGCTCGATCACCGTGAGGACTGGCGAGACCTGCCGCTGGTCACCATCGATCCGGCCGACGCCAAGGACCATGACGACGCGGTGTTCGCCACGCCGGACCTCGATGAGAAGAATCCGGGCGGAGTGGTCGTCACGGTCGCCATCGCCGATGTCGCCGCCTATGTGCGCTATGGCACGGCGCTCGACCGCGAAGCCTTGAAGCGCGGCAATTCGGTCTATTTCCCGGATCGCGTCGTGCCGATGCTGCCCGAACGCATTTCCAATGATCTTTGTTCGCTGCGCGAGGGCCAGGACCGTCCGGCGCTGGCAGTGCGCATGACCTTCTCCGCCGACGGTCACAAGATCAGGCACTCCTTCCACCGCATCATGATGAAATCGGCGGCCAAGCTGGCCTACCCGCAGGCGCAGGCGGCGATCGACGGCGTGCCGGACGACAAGACCGGCCCGATCCTCGACACGGTGCTGAAGCCGCTGTGGGATGCCTATGCGATCCTGAAGCGCGGACGCGACGGCCGCCAGCCGCTCGAACTCGACCTGCCGGAGCGCAAGATCCTGCTTAAACCGGATGGAACGGTCGACCGCGTCATCGTGCCGGAGCGGCTCGATGCCCACAAGCTGATCGAAGAATTCATGATCCAGGCCAATGTCGCCGCCGCCGAGTCGCTCGAGGCGAAGAAGCAGGCGCTGGTCTACCGCGTCCACGACGCGCCATCGCTCGCCAAGCAGGAATCGCTGCGCGAATTCCTGCAGACGCTGGGGCTGTCGCTGGCGCGCGGCGCGCAGATGCGGCCCAGCCAGTTCAATGGCATCCTGGAGCGGGTGCGCGGCGCCGACAATGAAGGGCTGGTCAACGAAGTGGTGCTGCGGTCGCAGAGCCAGGCCGAATATTCGCCTGGGAACATCGGCCATTTCGGCCTGAACCTCAGGCGCTACGCGCATTTCACCTCGCCGATCCGCCGCTATGCCGACCTCATCGTGCATCGTGGACTTATCGCCGCACTCGGCCTCGGCCCGGGCGGGCTGACGCGCGACGAAGAGGCTCGGCTCGAAGACGTCGCGGTGCTGATCTCCGGCACGGAACGCCGCGCAATGGCTGCCGAACGCGATACGGTCGACCGACTGATCGCCGCCTACCTCGCCGAGCGCATCGACGACCGCTTCGACGCCCGCATCTCCGGCGTCACCAGATCGGGACTATTTGTCCAATTGCCGCAGTATGGCGCCGATGGTTTCATCCCGGTGTCAACTCTGGGCGGCGATTACTATATATACGACGAAACGGCCCGCTCCCTGTTTGGAGAACGCTCGGGCAAAGGCTACCAGCTCGCGGATCGCGTCGAGGTCCGGCTCATCGAGGTGGCACCGATGGCCGGCGCGATGCGCTTCGAGATGTTGACCGACCCGAAGCCCCTGCCAGGCTCCGTCAAGTCGTTTCACAAGGCCAAGGGCCGCGCCCGCGCGTCGCAATCGCGACCGGGTTCGCGCGGCAGGAGACGATGATGCCAAAAGAATTAGGGATGCAAGAACAGGTTTTCGGCGGCGAACATCATTCGGGCCGCGTTGCCCGCCCGCTGTGGACGGCGATGAAGCGCGGCCTGCTGGGCCGCTGCCCGAATTGCGGCGAAGGCAAGCTGTTCCGCGGCTTCACCAAGACTGTCGACGCCTGCAGCGTCTGCGGCGAAGAGATCCACCATCATCGCGCCGACGACCTGCCTGCTTATCTGGTCATCGTCATTGTCGGCCACATCATTCTCGGTGCCTTCATGGGTGTGGAAGCGACGTCGACCTTGTCGACCTGGCAGCACATCGTCATCTGGGTGCCCTTGACCATCCTTTTGTCGGTTGCGCTGCTGCAGCCTGTGAAAGGTGCCGTCATCGGACTGCAATGGGCGTTCTATATGCACGGATTCGGTGGCGAAAAGGATGCAATCGAGCCGCATCCCGGGGCCTGAGGTGCAGGCTGGCGCAATACGCCAACGGTTAAGGCCACTTTCGCATGCAAGAAGTTTCCGCTAGGTCGTGCGCATGGATGGTATGACCAAGGCGCAAGTCGACGGGATCGAGAGGAGCATGGTCGCTCATAGCGATCGGCCGATGCGCCCGCGCGATGCCGCGACCCTGATCCTTCTCGACCGCAAGGGCGATGAAGTACTGGTCCTGATGGGCCGCCGCCACGCCGGCCATGCCTTCATGCCCGGAAAATTCGTTTTTCCCGGTGGCCGCACTGACCCTGCCGACAGCCGCATCCCGGTCGCCGCCGTGTTGCATGCCGAGCAGGAAGCAAAGCTGCTTGCCGGTCCCGGCCGCACAAGCGCGGCGCGCGCCCGCGCCATCGCCCTGTCGGCGATCCGCGAGACCTATGAGGAAGCCGGGCTGCTGATCGGCCGCAAAGGCGTCTTCGCCACCGCCAGGCGCGATTGGCAAGGCTTTGCCGAACATGGCGTGCAGCCCTCCCTGGACATGCTGCGTTTTATCGCGCGGGCCATCACCCCACCCAACCGGGTGCGCCGCTTCGACACGCGCTTCTTCAGCGCCTGGCGCGACGATGTCGCCGTCGAATTGCCTGGTGGCGGGCCGACCAACGAACTCGAGGAACTGGTCTGGTTGCCGCTTGCCAAGGCAAGGGAAGCCGACATCCCCGACATCACGCGAATGATCCTGGACGAGCTGGAAAAGCGCCTCGCCCATGATCCGCTGCTGCGTCCCGGCGGCTCCGTCCCCTTCTACCGGCTTGTCGGCAACCGCTTCACCCGCGAACTTCTCTAGAGCAATTCCAGGAAAAGCGTGACGCGGTTTTCCGTCCGGAATTGCGTAAGATCAAAAAGACAGAGTATTCAGCATCTCATGACGGTCGATACCCAACAACAGGGCGACGAACGCGTACATTGGCTGCCGATGGTGGCGGCGATCTCGTCGATCAGCGTCGTCGGCATCGCCATCGGCCTCGGCATGCCGTTGCTCAGCGTCATCCTGGAAACGCGCGGCCATTCGGCTTCGATGATCGGCCTCAACACGGCCGTCGCCGGCCTGGCTTCGATCGCGGGCGCCCCGCTCGCCACGCCGCTCGCCATGCGCTTCGGCGTCGCCTGGACCATGATCGCGATGATCGCCGCCGGCGCGCTGGCCTTCGTCGGCTTTCACTTCGCGCCTGATTTCTGGATGTGGTTTCCGCTGCGCATCGTGCTGCACATCGCGCTGACGGTGCTGTTCATCCTGTCGGAGTTCTGGATCAGCACCTCGGCGCCGCCGCACCGGCGCGGTCTGGTCCTTGGCATCTACGCCACCGTCCTGTCGCTCGGCTTTGCCGCCGGGCCGTGGCTGTTCGCTCATCTCGGCAGTTCCGGCTTCAGGCCGTTCGGCGTCATCATCGCGCTGGTGACGCTGGCCGCGATACCGGTGCTGGCCGCGCGCAACGAGAGCCCGAGCATCGTAGCCGATGGCGAAACCAGCAATTTCCTGCGCTATATCTGGCTGGTGCCGTCGGCGACCGCCGCGGTCCTGGTGTTCGGCGCCGTCGAGACCGGCGGCTTCGCGCTGTTTCCGGTCTACGGCAACCGCATCGGCTATTCCGAAGCCGACGCGGCACTGCTGCTGACCATGATCGGTCTCGGCAACGTTTTGCTGCAGATCCCGATCGGCATGATCAGCGATCGCGTCAGCGACCGCCGCTACCTGTTGCTCGCCTGCGCCACCGTCGGTCTCGTCGGCACCGTCTTCATGCCCTTCTTTGCGCAGAATTGGCACCTGATGGCCGCCCTTTTGTTTGTGTGGGGCGGTGTGGTCGCGGCCATGTACACGATCGGCCTTGCCCATCTCGGCTCGCAGCTTTCCGGCCATGAGCTGGCATCCGCCAACGCCGCCTTCGTGCTTTGTTACGGCGTCGGCATGGTGCTCGGTCCACAGGCGATCGGCATCGGCATGGATGCATTCGGTCCGTCTGGCTTCGGCTGGTCGCTCGGCCTGTTCTTCGGCGCCTACATCGCCCTGGTCTGCTTCAGGCTGATCCGCAAGATCCTTTTGTAGCCTCGCACCGGTCGAAGCCCTTGTCCGCCCCGGAGGCACGATGCTGACAGAACCTTGTCAGGAGCACCCGGTTAAAAGAGTGTCCCCAAAACATCCGAAGTTGAGGACACTCCCATGATCGACAGCGGCTTTGAAACCACATCCCTGCGCATGACGCTTCTGCTGCTTGTGAGCTTCCAGGCTCCGGCCGCCGATGTCGACCGCATCATGGACGCGGTGGTGGCGCTCGCCCCGCTGGCCATGGGCAACTACGACCGCAACGCCTATCAGTCCGCGCACGGCATCGAGCGCTACAGGCCGCTTGACGGGGCAGCGGCCGGCGCTGAAACCGAATTGCGCCGCCGCCCGGGCACGGTCGAGGTTTCATTCGAATTGCCCGATGACCAGGCGCTGGCTGCCCGCGTCGTCGAGGCGATTTTCCAGGCGCACTCCTATCAGGAGCCGGTGATCCGCATCCAGCCGATCCTTGCCAGCAGGTCCAAGGGGCTGGACGACCGCGCCAACCCGAATCGTTGGTGGAACACGACCGGAGACTGGAAGAAGGTTGCGGCGGTTAAGGAAGAAGCATGAAGCGGCCTTCCCTTCTCCCCTTGTGGGAGAAGGAAGAGAGGGTATCGCCGGGCTTGACTTTCCGGGCACGTTCTTTACATGTCGCGCCAAGTTTCCCGCGTCCGGGTGTTTTCCCGTGCTCCAGCGGCCAAAACCCCACGAACATAACGGACTGATATCATGGCCAAAGCCGCAAACATCAAGATCAAGCTTCTGTCGACCGCCGACACCGGTTTCTTCTACGTGACCAGCAAGAACAGCCGCACCAAGACCGACAAGCTGTCGTTCCGTAAGTACGACCCGGTCGCCAAGAAGCACGTCGAATTCAAGGAAACCAAGATCAAGTAATCTGGGTTTTCCCTTTGTAGACAAAAACGCCGCCCACCGGGCGGCTTTTTTGTTCCAGAGGTTGCAGGCCGAAATGCCCGGCCGAGTTCCTTCAACCGATGCGATCGCCGCTTTTCAGGTCGAACAGATGCAGTGACGCCGGATCGGCCGCCAGCCGCACGGTGTCGCCGGGCTTGACGCCGGCACGGCCCATGGCAAAGACGCAAAGCTGCTGGTTGGCCAGCTTGACGTAGAACTGCGTCGACAGGCCGAGCGGTTCCACCACCCCGACCTCGCCTTGCAGCGCACCACCGTCGTCCAGCCTGATGTGCTCGGGCCGCAGACCGACGGTGATGGCATCGCCATCCCCGAGCGGCAGTCCGTCTGGCAGTCGCAGTGTCTGGCCGTCGGCCAGCACGGCGTCCGACTTCCCGCCCTTGCGGACCGTCGCCGGCAGGAAATTCATGCCCGGCGAGCCGATGAAACCGGCTACGAACATGTTGGCCGGGCGATCGTAGAGATCGAGCGGCGCGCCGACCTGCTGGATCAGCCCGTCATGCATGACCACGATGCGGTCGGCCATGGTCATCGCCTCGATCTGGTCGTGGGTGACGTAGACCGAGGTCGTCTTCAACTGCTGGTGCAGCGCCTTGATTTCGGCACGCATGTGGACGCGCAACTTGGCGTCGAGGTTCGACAGCGGCTCGTCGAACAGGAAGACCTTGGGATCGCGCACGATGGCGCGGCCCATGGCGACGCGCTGGCGCTGGCCGCCGGACAATTGCCGCGGCAGGCGCTGCAGGAAAGTGTCCAACCCCAGCCGTTTGGCCGCGCCATCCACCCGCGCATCGATCGCCGGCTTCTCGGCTTTGCGCAGCATCAGGCTGAAGCCCATGTTCTTCGACACGTCCATGTGCGGATAGAGCGCATAGGACTGGAACACCATGGCGATGTCGCGGTCCTTGGGGGCCACGTCGTTGACCAGCCGCTCGCCGATGCGGATCTCGCCGCCGGAAGCCTCCTCCAGCCCGGCGATCATCCGCAGCAAAGTCGACTTGCCGCAGCCGGACGGTCCGACCAGGACGACGAATTCGCCATCAGCGATTTCAAGATCGACCGCATGCAGGACGCGGACGGCGCCATAATCCTTGCGGACTTTTTCGAGTGTAACAGAGGCCATCGATCTATCCTTTGACGGCGCCGGCGGTCAGGCCGGTGACGAGATAGCGTTGCAGGAAGGCGAAGAAGATGCAGACCGGGATCAGCGCCAGGATCGACGCCGCCATCATCTGCCCCCAGTCGACGGCGAACTTGCCGATGAAGGTCAGCAGGCCGACGGCAAAAGTCTTCTGGTCGTCGCTGGAAATCAGCATCAGGGCGAACAGAAGCTCGCTCCAGGCGGCGGTGAAGACGAAGCCCAGCGTCGCACCCATGCCGGGCAGCGTCAGCGGCACGATCACCTTGCGCATTGCCTGCGCTCGGGTACAGCCGTCGATCATCGCCGCTTCCTCCAAATCCTTGGGGATGCCGTCGAAGAAGGACTGCATCAGGAAGGTGGCGAAAGCGGTGTTGAAAGCGGTGTAGATGATGATCAGCCCGGTCAGGCTGTTGATCAGGCCGATCTGCCCCATGACGCGGTAGATCGGCGGGATGACCATCACCAGCGGAAAGGTCTGGGTCAAAAGCAGCATCAGCGCCAGTGCCGCCTTGCCGCGAAAGGTGAAGCGCGACATGGCGTAGCCGGCGAGCGTCGCAATGACCGTCACCAGGGCTGCCGTCGATACGGAGACGATGACGCTGTTGAGGAAATAGCGCGGGAAATCGGTGGCCTCGAGCACGGTGACGAAATTCTGCAACGTCATTTGCGAAGGCCAGAAGGTGATGCCTTCGGAATAGAGGAGCCGCTCCGGCGTGACCGATATCTTCAGCGTCCAGTAGATCGGGAACAGGGCGAAGATCACGTAAGCGGCGATGGCTGCGTAGAGGCCGATGCCGCCGAAGAAGCGTTGCGAGGGTGAGCGTCCTGCAATCATCAGACGTGCCTCACCAGTGTGCGGCGGATGGCGATCAGCGCGATAGCATAGGCAATGAGCAGGACAAGCAGCAGCACGGCCACCGCCGAGGCATAGCCCTTGTCCAGCGACTTGAAGGCGCTGACATAGATGTAGACCGGCACCGTGTTGGTCGAGCCGGCCGGACCGCCCTCGGTCATGACGAAGATCAGGTCGGCGAAGGTGGCGATCCAGATGGTGCGCAACATCACGGTGATGGCAATGGTCGGCGCCAGGAACGGCAATGTCACCTTGGTGAAGCGCTGCCAGGGCGAGGCGCCGTCGATTGCCGCCGCCTCATGCAGTTCCGACGGGATCGATTTCAGCGCCGCCAGCAAGGTAATGGCGAAGAACGGGATGCCGAACCAGATATTGGCGACGATCGGCCCCCACATCGCGGTCGAGGGATCGGACAGCACGTTGGTTGGCTCGGCCTTCAACCCCAAGGCGAACAGCCAGTGCGGCAGCGGACCGATGATCGGGTTGAACAGCCAGGCCCAGGTCAGGCCGGAGAGGAAGGACGGCACCGCCCAGGGCAGGAAGACCAGCGCCTGCACGGCCTTGCGGCCCCGAAACGGTTTGTCGAGCAGCAACGCCAGGCCAAGCCCGAGGAAGAACTGGAAGAACAGGCTGGCGACCGTCCACCACAGCGTGTTGACCAAAGCCTGCCCCAGCACCTGGTCCGACAGCATCGCCTGGTACTGGCCGAGCCCGACATATTCAGACTTGAAGGCGGAGAATTTACGAAACGAATAGCTGATGCCGATGACCAGCGGCACCAAAAGCACCACGACCAGCAGGATGATCGCCGGGCTGAGATAGAGCCAGGGCTCGATAGCGGCGTGCGACAGCCGCTTCTTTCGAGGTTTGCCGGCGGATCGTATTTCGGAAACGGCATAAGTCATTGGCTGAGGAACGGCTCCCTGGAGCAGCGAATGGACAATGAGCGGGGAGAAGTGCCGGTTCACCCTCCGAAGCTGCAGCGCAGCGGCTGCGAAGGATGGGCAGGCAGATGAGGGGCAGCGCAAAGTAGTCAGAACTACCGCCGCCCCTCATCCGTCACTTCGTGACACCTTCTCCCCGTGAACGGGGAGAAGGAAAGAACGCACTTATTTCTTGTTCTTCGCCATCCAGTCCTGCTGTTCCTTGGTCAGGAAGGCAGCCCACTGGTCGGCGACGTCCTTGGCGGTCTTCTGGCCAAGCAGCACTTCCTGGAAGTTCTTGATCGCCACCTGGTCGACGAAGTTGCCGAGGTTCTCCAGATGCGTCGGCGGCGTCACCATCTCATATTTGGAGCTGTCGCTGAGCTCCGTGAACCAGCCCTTGAACTGCTCGGTCTTGAAATGCGGATCCTGGTCGGCACCTTTGTGGATCGGGACGACGCCGACTTCCTTGGCCCATTCCAGATTGTCCTTCGGCGACAGCAGCGTCGACATCAGCTTCCAGGCGTCGTCCTTGTGCTGGGAATTGGCGAACATCGCCCAGCCGGCATACCCCAGCGTCGGATAGGACTTGCCGCTCGGACCGACCGGCAGCGGTGCCACCGCGAAATCGTCGGCGCTCATCTTGTCGGCGATGCCGAGCAGCGCGTCGGGATCCTGGTTGAGCATGGCGCAGGTGCCGGAATAGAAGCCGGTGACGGTCTCGTTGAAGCCCCAGCTCACCGCGTCCTTCGGCGCCAGGCCGTCCTTGTACATGTCGGCCAGCATCTGCAGGCCCTTGACCGATCCCTCTTCGTTGATGGTCGAGGTGCCATCCTCGTTGAAGTAGCCACCCTTGCCCTGGGCGATGTTCATGAACATGTGCATGCCATTGAAGGCGCCCGGGCCGCCGCGCAGGCAGTAGCCATATTTGCCTGGGATGGCCGAAATCTTCTTGGAGTCGGCGACGAATTCGTCGAGCGTCGCCGGCGGGCCGTTCAGACCTGCCTCCTTGAACAGCTTCTTGTTCCAGAACAGCGCATTCACATAGTAGCCGTAGGGGATCATGAACTGGGTGTTGTTGACGGTCGAGCCGAACTGCTTGGCGCGGTCGCCCAGCGTCTTGGCGTCGTCCCATTTGGCCATGTAAGGGCCGAGATCCTCGAGCTGGGCGTTATTGGCATAGAGGCCCATCCAGCGTTCCGGCATCTCGACCACGTCGGGCGTGTCGCCGGCCTGCACCATTGTCAGGAATTTTTCGAAGGCCTGGCCCCAGGGCAGCGAGATCAGCTCGACCTTGACGCCGGGATTGGCGGCTTCGAACTCTGCGATCTGCTTCTTCAGGAATTCGGTGCGCGGCGGGCTGGTGATGACTTCGACCATCTTCAGGGTCGAATCGGCCAGCGCGCCGCCGGCGGAAATCGCCAGCCCCGCAACGGTGGCAAGCATGACGGTCAGTTTTTTCATGTTCAAGACTCCCATTTTGAACCCGCTTGTTATTTTCTGGCTTTTTCGAAGGCCTGGGCCACGTCGGCCCACAGGTCTTCGACACTTTCCAATCCGACATTGAAGCGGATGGTTCGGGGGCTGACGCCGAAGCGCGCCATCGAATTCAGTCCCGGCGTCTGTTCCAGCGACGCCTTGGCCGGCACGACTAAGCTCTCATGGCCGCCCCAGCTGACGCCGATGCGGAAAAACTTCAGCGCATCGACGAAGATCGGGATGTCGATATCCTCCGTCACCTCGAAGGAGAACAGGCCGGCATAGCCGGCCAGCGTCGCCTTGCCCGGATGGTTGGAATACGCCGGATGGTTGACGCGTTCGACATTTCCATGCGCCTTCAGCCGCTCGGCGATGGTCAGGCCGCTCTTCATGTGGTGCGGCAGGCGCAGCGGCAGCGTGCGCAGGCCGCGCAGCAAAAGCCAGGCCTCGAACGGCGACAGCTTGCCGCCGAGATAGGAATAGGTCTGCTCGTTGATATGCTTGATATGCGCGGCCGAACCCGCCACCACGCCGGCGACGGTGTCGCTGTGGCCGCCCAGATATTTCGAGGCCGAATGCAGGACGAGGTCGACGCCGTGCGAGATCGGCTTCTGGAACACCGGCGTTGCCCAGGAATTGTCGATGGTGGTGACGATGCCCTGCTCCCTGGCCAGCCGGGTCAGGTGTGGCAAATCCTGCAGCTCGAACAGCATCGAGGTCGGGCTCTCCAGATAAAGCAGCTTGGCCCCGGGAAGAGCTGCGGCGACCGCGTCCGGATCGGAGCCGTCGACATAGTCGACCTTGATGTTGAGCCGCGGCAGAAGACGCTCGAACAGCCGGTAGGCATCGCCGTAGCAGTTGCGCACCGCTACGATGCGCTCGCCCGCGCCAACAAAGGCAAGCACCGTCGCGCTGATCGCCGCCATGCCGCTGGAAAAGCCGCGCGCCGCTTCCGCACCTTCAAGCGCCGCCACGCGTGCCTCGAACTCCATCACGGTCGGATTGTCGCCGCGCGAATAGATCGGCTGCTTTCGTTTGCCGGCAAAGGTGTCGGCCATTTCGGCATAGTTGGCGAAGGTGAACAGCGAAGTCTGGTAGATCGGCGGCACCACCGCGCCGCCCGGAAACGGCTCGTCATGCGCCAGCAGCGTCGCGGCCTCGGCGAGATAGTCGTGATCGAAACCGGTCGGATGCTCGTTCATGTCTGGCTCGAAAGTTTGAGTTTGGCGGCACCCCGCTTCAGATCGTCCTCGACAGTGGCGATCAGCTTGAGCGCCTCGGCGCGGGCGCCCTGGGGATCGCCCGCGGCAATGCATTCGTAGATGGTGCGATGATAGGGAAAGCTGGCATGGCCGAAATCGCGCACGCCGAGCGGGTGCTCCCAGAAGCGATGGAACAGCTCGTGCATGGCGGCGATGATCTGTTCGAACAGCGGATTACCTGAGACGCGGTAGATCGCCTGGTGGAACTCCCAGTCTTCTTCCGAGGACATGCCGTCACGGGTGCGAAACGCCTGCTCCATAATGTCGAGCTTGCGCTCGATCTCGGCGATGTCGGCCGGACTTGCGCGCTCGGCGCACAATGCGGCAGCCTCGGCCTCCAGCGCGCGGCGGATTTCCAGCGTCTGCATCAGGCTGGTGAAGTCGTTGCCGCCGGCAAACGTCAGCGGCATGTGCAGCATGTCGGGTGACACGGCCGCCTTCAGATAGGTGCCGCTGCCTTGCCGGCGTTCGACGAGGCCGAGCCCTTCCCACCGCGTCAGCGCCTCGCGCACCGTGTTGCGGCTGACCTTGAGCCGTTCGGCCAGGATACGCTCGGTCGGAAGCCGCTCGCCCGGCTGCAGGGCCTCGGCACGAACAAAGCCCACCAACGCCTTCAGCACGGCGTCATCGCGCGCCGTCGTCTGAATGGGTGGCAGGCTGTTCTGGTCCACGACTACTCCAAGTGGTCCAATGGTCCAACCAATTCTGCACAGACGGCAACTCCTGTCAATCGGTTGTCAGGAGGTGCTCGCCTCATCGCGTGGAAGGTCGCGAAGCAGGTGCGTTTCACGAGGTCGCGCCAACAGCGCGCTTCGATCGTACGTGCTAATTGGCCGGCGGCCCGAACCAAGTGGTTAGCGCATCAGCCAATCCCTGCTGGGTTCCAACCCCAACCCAGGCCACATATCCATCGGGCCGGATCAAAACGGCATCTGGTGCGGCGACCGCCCCAAGGGCCGGAAGCTCCCAAGCACCGGCATATTCGGCGTCGATCTGCCGAACCCGGTCCTCCCAGGGCGCAATGTCCATCCTGCCCGCTTCCCCAAGGTTGAGGAGCACCGGCCGTGCATCATGCAGCAAGGAGAACACCCGCAACGGGCCGTCGGTGGTCACCAGATCGAGGTCGGGCATGCGCCGCCCAAGCAAGGGGTGCCCCTCCCCGAGATCGTAATGAACGCCCAGGCCCGACATTTCCGCGGCGATCCGTTTGCGGGGCTCGTCCATGGCGAGAAGCTCGGTGACTGTGTCGCCCAAGGCCTTGGTGCGGTCATCCGTGCGACGAAGCGCGACCTGCGCCATTGTGTTGCGCAGGACGCGGGCGGCAATCGGGTGGCGCTCGGCGTGGTAGCTGTCGAGCAGGCTTTCCGGTGAGGTTCCCTTGACCACCCGGGCCAGCTTCCACCCCAGATTGACCGCGTCCTGCACGCCGATATTGAGCCCCTGCCCGCCCATCGGGGGATGGATATGCGCGGCATCACCGGCCAGCAGCACGCGCCTGTCGCGGTAAGCCGCGGCCTGACGTGCCATGTCGGTGAACCTGGATATCCAGGTCGGACTGTGGGCGCCGTAATCGGTGCCGTAGATGGCTGTGAGTGCCTCACGGAATTCGCGCAGCGCCGGCTCGCCGCCGGCAGTCAGTTGCCGCTCGGTCAGAACGACACCTACCCGACCGCCTTCCTCGATCTTGCCTATCGCATGAATTCCGCAGGCGTCGCTGCGAAAGCCCAATGGCGGTTCCCTGGACATCTCGACCTCGGCGATCATCCAGCTCATCGTCGGATCCCATCCGGCGAACTCGATACCCGCCGCCTTGCGGATCGTGCTGCGTCCTCCGTCGCATCCGACGAGGTACTGCGCCCTTATCCGTCGGCCACCGGACAGCTCCAGGTCGACACCGTCATCATCCTGCGCAAAACCGGTGACTTCCTGTCCGCGATAGATCGGCACCTCTAACTCTGCGACCCAGTCGGCCAATATCCGCTCGATATGGTTTTGCCGCAGCGCCAGCATATGGTTGTGCCGGCTGGGAAAGTCGCTGATGTCCAAGCGGATCATGTGGAAGCCGACGGTCGGGAAGCACTGCCCCTGTGAGAGGAACCGATCGGCAATTCCGCGCTGATCGAGAACTTCGATCGTGCGTGCGTGCAGACCACCCGCGCGCAAACCGATCAGCTGCTGGGTCGGGCGCCGTTCGACAATGGCGACGTCGATGCCCGCTAGCGCCAGTTCACCCGCCAGCATCAGCCCGGTCGGGCCGCCTCCGGCAATCACCACCGCATGATCGCGAAGCGATCCGTCTGTCGGTACAAGCATTCTCGTCACTCCCGTTTCCATTGGCTTGCGCCAGGGTTTTACGGGAGGAACCAGGCCTTGAAGCAAGCCCCTTGTGCGCCATATGTATGAAATGGAGAGGCAAGGACTCTCCCTCCCCTTCGTGAACGGCGTAAGATCCTCGCATTGCCGCGTGGCAGTGCGCCACAAGCGATTAAGCCCTCACGGTCCAGAAAGCGTCGAGATTTTTCGTCGCAAAAAGCCCCGGAACTTCCGAGGCTTGGCGCAGAGTCCTGATGTCATTTTCAGGAAAGGGGGCCGGTCGGCGTTTGGCAGCGGTACGAGGAGGCCACTATTTGCCAGCGCCGGCCGGCCGACCCCACGGACCCAGGAGATGCGGCGGACCTGAGCATCATGGGGTATTCTGGGGATCGAGCCGGCTATCTATCCTCGTGCCGGCTTCGTCTTGACCAGCACACTTGCGCAAGAGCTTATGAAAATCAACACTTTCTTAACCAACGCTCGGAAATCGCTTGGATTAAGGTAAACGGGTAACCCTGTCGGGTTGACTGGATAATCGGCCTTGGCGCTACGCCGCCTTGGCGACGACACGGTTGCGGCCGCCGCTCTTGGCTTCATAGAGCGCGAGATCGGCGCGCTTCATCAGCGCCGCCACCGTATCCACCCCCTTTAGAACCGAGGACACGCCAACGCTGACCGTGACCTCGATCGTCTTGCCGTCGGCGTTGATCGAAAACGGCTGTTGGGCGATTTCAGCGCGGATGCGTTCGGCCACCTTCTCAGCCACGGCGCCATCGGTATCCGGCATCACCACCACGAACTCCTCGCCGCCGAACCGGCAGGCAAGGTCGATGCCGCGAACGTTCTTGCGCAGCCGCCGCGCGAACTCCCGCAGCACCTCGTCGCCACCGTCATGGCCATGCGTGTCGTTGATCGCCTTGAAGCGGTCGAGATCGGTGATCATCACCGAAAGCGGCCGGCGCCGCGCCACGGCGCGGTCGAACAGCGTCTGCAGATGACTGTCGAGATAGCGGCGGTTGTGCAACCCGGTCAGGCCGTCGGTCACCGCCATTTCGATGGTCTGGGTGACACTGGCGCGCAATTGGTCGTTGTAGCGCTTGCGGCGCACCTGGGTGCGCAGCCGCGCCGTCAGCTCCTGCTGATCGATCGGCCGCATCAGGTAGTCGTTGATGCCGAGCTCGAGGCCACGGATGATGCGCTCCTCCTCGCCCTCCTCCGCCAAAAGGATGATCGGCACGAAACGGGTGCGGTCGAGCGAACGCAGCTGCGAGCAGAGCCTGAGCGGGTCGAAATCGGCGAACGCCGTCGAGATCATCACGCATTCATAGGGTGTCTCGGCAGCCTGGAAGAAACCGGCATGCGGATCGCTGGTGACGTCGAGGTCGGCGCGGTCGCGCAGCATCTTCTGGATACGCTCGACGGATGATTTGCGCTCATCGATCAAAAGCACTTTCGGCACCGTGTCCTCGGAGGCGAAATTGCGGCTGAGCAGTTCCTCGATGCCGATGTTGCGCGTCGTCGAGGCACGCAGCCTGAGTTCGTCGGTCAGCGATTTCAGCCGGACCAGGCTTTTGACGCGCGTCATCAGCTGCAGGTCGTTGACCGGCTTGGTCAGGAAATCGTCGGCGCCGGCCTCGAGCCCGCGCACGCGGTCGGAAACCTGGTCGAGCGCGGTGATCATCACCACCGGGATGTGCGACGTCGCCGGATCGCTCTTCAACCGGCGGCAGACCTCGAACCCGTCCATGTCGGGCATCATCACGTCGAGCAGCACGACGTCGACCTTGCCGTTCTCGCAGGTCTCGATCGCATCGGGCCCGTTGGTGGCGGTCAGAACCTCGAAATACTCGGCCAGCAGCCGGACCTCCAACAGCCTCACATTGGCAGGGATGTCGTCGACGACGAGGATCCGCGCGGTCATTTCATAAGGCTCCGGCTCGGCTGGAAGGGCGCATCAGGCATCGCCCAGGTAGGATTTGATGGTTTCGATGAAACGCGGCACCGAGATCGGCTTCGAAATATAAGCCTCGCAGCCGCCCTGGCGGATGCGCTCCTCGTCGCCCTTCATGGCGAAGGCGGTCACGGCGATGACCGGGATGACATGCAAATCGTCATCTTCCTTCAGCCATTTGGTCACTTCCAGTCCCGACACTTCAGGCAGTTGGATGTCCATCAGGATGAGATCCGGCCGATGTTGGCGCGCTAGGTCGAGGGCCTCCAGACCGTTGCGGGTGCGCACTGTCTCGTAGCCGCTGGCTTCTATGAGGTCCCGAAAGAGCTTCATGTTGAGCTCATTGTCCTCGACGATCATGACCTTCTTAGGCATCGACATCCCGTCCCGGCCGTCCCTCCGCTCGAAGGCGGCCGTCATGCGCACTTCCCTTGAACGCACCAAACCCTGCTTCACTATACGGCGATATGATTGACGAAACGGAAACCCTCGGGCTGCAAAGCAACGCGAATTCCACCTCGCCTCCCGCGCGCCTAAAAGGTGCGCCGCGCTGTAAAGGCTTGCCGCAAGCAGATCTTGCCATTACTGCGGGAGAGACTCATTCCACACACCGAAGGTAGTGATGGCAAACGCGGCGTCAATGCGCGAAGAGGCTGAAACCATTGCCGTCAAGGCACTGGGCTTCGTCGCCTCCGATCCGGAGCTGTTGCCGCGCTTCCTGGCGATCACCGGGATAGAGGCGCATTCCATCCGCCGGGCCGCCGGCGAGCCGGGTTTCCTGGCCGGCGTGCTGCAGTTCATTCTCGCCCACGAGCCGACCCTGATGCGCTTTGCCGAGGAAACCGGCACGCCGCCGGCAGCCGTCGGCAAGGCATTGCGGGCGCTGCCGCTCGGCGAGGACAACCACGAGCATTCCATATGAGCGACGATCCGGAGACCGCGCGCCAGATCGAGGAGCTGGCGGCCGACGACAGGCCATTGCTGGTGCTCGATGTCGACGATGTGGTGCTCGAATTCATCCGGCCCTTCCCGGACTTCCTCAAGTCGCGCGGTTACGGCCTGACGCTGGCCTCCTTCCGCCTGACCGGCAACATTGCCGAAACGGCCAGCGGCCGGCTGATCGAACAGCCCGAGGTCACGGCGCTCCTGGGCGATTTCTTCGACGCGCAGGCCGATTGGCAGAGCATCACCGATGGTGCCACGGAAGCGCTGGCGGGGCTTGGCGGCCGCGCGGAAATCATCCTCTTGACCGCCATGCCGCACAGGCATCGCGCCGTGCGCCGTGCCCATCTCGATGCCCTGGGGCTAGGCTATCCGCTGTTGACCACCGAGATGGCCAAAGGGCCGGCAGTGGCCAGACTGCGCGGCAAGAGCGGCCGCCCGGTGGTCTTCGTCGACGATCAGCCGCACAATCTGGCGTCGGTGCGGGAAGCGGTGGCCGACGCGGATCTTTTCCACTTGATGGCCGACAATTCGCTGCGCGCGTTCCTGCCGCCGGTCGCGAACGACGTCATCGTCGTGCAGGACTGGCGCGAAGCCGCGCCCAAGATCGCGGGCGCGCTTGGGCTCTGAGGCAATTCCAGACGGAAAAACTTTTCCTGGAATTACTCGAGGGCCGAACCTTCAAGGATTCAGCTTCGCCCCCGATCCGCCATTGTCGCCGCCGCTGTCGTCGTCCTCACCATCACCATCGTCGACGCTGTCGTCCACCGCCGGATCGGCGGGCTTCAACATCACACCATTGACGGTGACCGAGCCGTCGGCCTTGGTGCTGACAACCCATTCCAACTTGCCGTCCGGCAGCGTCTTGGCAAACCCCTTCACGACGAGAGCCATAGGCACGTATTGCGCCACTTCGGGTTCGGACTTTGCCGCCTCCTGCAGGCCGGCGACGATCTTGTCAAAGCCGGCGACATCCACCGTGAGACTTGCGTCCGGCTTCTGGCCGAAGCTCGTCAGCTCGCCTTCCAGCGCGATCTCCATGTCCTTGTTCTTCACCACACTGTGGCCGATGACCACCTTCGGCGTCTTGGCCAGGAAGTCAGCTTTGAGCTGGTCGCCGAACTCGGCCGGCAGCGGCGGATCCTGATTGAGATCAAAGGTTTCGATCGCCTTCTTCGCCATGCTGTCGAGGTCGATGTTGGCGCCGCCGAAATTCAGGTCGATATCGGTGGGCAACAGTGCCACGCTCCAGCTCGGCAAAAGCTGCTGAGGCACCGTCAGCCCCGACGCCTTGATGCCGTAGCTGATCGCGCCGTTCGGGGAAACCCCGTCACTGCCGAACGCGGTGCTGAGCTGGGTCGCCCCGAACGTGCCGATCGGGCTGTCGACCGCGAAATCCTTGAAGCCATAGGTGCCGTCGATGCGCTCCCACACCGGAAGCGCGGCGAGCAGAAGCGACTTGAGTTGCGCCTGGTTTGCCTTCAACGACTTCTCGTCCTCATTGGCCACGGCAAACGCCAGGAGGTCGAGCAACGGCTTGGTCTGCACGCCCTTGCCGCTGGCCTCCACGGACAATTCCGGCGATTTCACGGTGACCGGAAAATTCAGCCCACTCTCGGGATCATTGAATTTTATCGCCTCGACGAAGTTCGACATTTTCTGCGAGGTCGTGAAATCGACGCCGCCATTGGCAGCCTTGGTGGCCGCCAGGGTCGCGGTGCCGGCACCGGCGCTGACGTCCATCTGCTGCTTGGCATCCTTCGATGTCATCGTCATGCCTGCTATCGAACTGACGCCGCTGATGAAGGCCGCCAGGCCGGGGTCATAGACGCCGGAGCCCTTGCCGTCCTTGATCGACAACTGCGTGCTTTGCAGCCCCTCGGGCCCCTTGAACTCGAAGGATGCGCTTTGCGAAAAATCCATCGACACATCCCAGGTCCCGTCGCTGCGCGGCTTGACCAGCAGCGCGTAGGGCGCGAAGTCGAACTTCACCAGCTTCTGGTCGGGAAAACTCCCGGCAAGCGCTTTGAAATCGAACACGATCTTGTAGGCGTCGCCTTCGGCCGAAACCTTCAGGATTCCCTTGTCGAGTGCCTGCTTGCCAACATAGCGGGACAGGTCATTGGACAATTGCTTCGCGCCCTGGCTGTCGACGGTCTGGCCGAAAGCGGGCGCGCTGAGCAGGAGCGCGGTAAAGGCAACTGGCAACATACGGTTCACGGGAATTCCCCTCTGGTCAAAAAGGCAAAATCGCTTCGTACTTCTGGTAGGGAAATACCATCGCAACTGCAAGACGACGATGGTCAGGCGGGGGGCCCCAGCACCAGCCGCATCAATGGCCGACCGGCCTTGCGTTCGACGAGCCTCTCGAAGCCGGCCTTCTCGAAGACCCGCGACGAGCCGACGAACAGCCCGAGCGAACGCGAATCGCGGGACAGGTCTATTGGACACGCCTCGACAAGCCGTGCGCCATTCCCGCGGGCAAACTCGACGCCGCCTTCGACAAGACGGTGCGTGATGCCCCTGCCGCGCGCCTTGGAGCGGATGAAAAAGCACGAGATCGCCCAGACGACCGGATCGGCAGCGTCGGCGGGATCGATCGGCGCCGAGCCCCTGCCCTTGTTGTTCCATTCGGGCACGTCGGCGCGCGGCCCGATCTGCATCCAGCCAACCGCCTTGCCGTCCTCGAAGGCCAGCAGGCCCGGCGGCGGACCGGCTTCGATGCGTGCCTTGATGTGGTCCTTGTTGCGTTCACGGCTGCTCTCGCGCCGCGCTGCCGGCGCCAGCCGGAAATGCGTGCACCAGCAGCCGTAGCAGGCGCCTTGCTTGCCGAAAAGATCCTCGAAATCAGGCCAGAGCTCAGGCGCCAGCGGCACTATGGTCGTGCTCATACGGTTCTCCCCAGGCCAAGCTTGTCGCTGGCCTTGCACTGTCGTACCATTGCTTATGTTCTCTTTATGTTCGCAGCGATGGCGGCTTCTGTCAACAATCCCGATCACGGCTTTTGTCGTGACTGCCTGACGTATCAGCGCAGTGAAACACGCCGCTGCGAACGCTGCGGCAGCCCTCGCCTTGCCAGCCATCCAGAACTTTACCGGCTGCATCTCGCCCATATCGATTGCGATGCCTTCTATGCGGCGGTCGAGAAGCGCGACAACCCGGCACTGAAGGACAAGCCGCTGATCATAGGCGGCGGCAAGCGCGGGGTGGTCTCCACCGCCTGCTACATCGCCCGCATCCGGGGCGTGCGCTCGGCAATGCCGATGTTCAAGGCGCTCGAGGCCTGCCCCGACGCGGTCGTGATCCCCCCTAACATGGAGAAATACGTTCGTGTCGGCCGCGAGGTGCGCGCCATGATGCAGGCGTTGACGCCGCTGGTCGAGCCGCTGTCGATCGACGAGGCATTCCTCGATCTCTCCGGCACCGAACGGCTGCACGGCCTGCCGCCGGCGGTGGTGCTGGCGCGCTTTGCGCTGGCCGTCGAGAAAGAGATCGGCATCACCGTCTCGGCCGGCCTTTCCTACTGCAAGTTCCTCGCCAAGATCGCGTCGGACTTCCGCAAGCCGCGCGGCTTTTCGATCATCGGCGAGGCCGAGGCGGTCGGCTTCCTGGCCGTGCAGCCGGTGACCATGATCTGGGGCGTCGGCAAGGCGTTCAACGCCACGTTGGAGCGCGACGGCATCCGCGCCATTGGCCAGCTTCAGAAGATGGAACGCGCCGACCTGATGCGCCGCTATGGCACGATGGGTGACCGGCTCTACCGGCTTTCGCGCGGCGAGGACGTGCGCCGCGTCGAGCCCGACCAGGACGCCAAGAGCGTCTCGGCCGAAACCACCTTCGACACCGACATCGCATCGCTGGAGGAGCTCGTCTCCGTGCTGAGAGGCCTTTCGGAGAAGGTTTCCGCGCGGCTGAAAAAATCAGGCATCGCCGGTCGCACCGTGGTGCTGAAGCTGAAGACCCAGGATTTCAAGCTGCGCACGCGCAACCGCCAGCTCGGCGATCCGACCAGGCTGGCGGATCGCATCTTTTCGACCGGCGTAGAGCTTCTGCGCAAGGAAACCGACGGAACGAAATTCCGATTGCTCGGCATCGGCGTCAGCGACCTCTCCGACGACGACAAGGCCGACCCGCCGGATCTGGTCGACCTACAGTCGCGCAAACGCGCCATGGCCGAGGGCGCCATCGATGCCTTGCGCGACAAGTTCGGCCGCAAGGCGGTGGAAACCGGTTACACATTCGGCAAAGGGCGAGACGCCCATCCACCGGAGCCGCTCGAGGAATGACGCTACCCCTCGTGCGTCCAGAATCAGGTACGCCTCAGATCGATCCGGCTCGTCACGATGTTCTTGCCGGTCTTGGGGTCGGTGTCGACGACCGTCAGCCGAATGCCGTTCTCACCAGTCTTCTCGACCTTCATCTGCGCCTTTCGATCGCCGTTGACTTCCTTTGCCCAGCGAATGCCGAGATTGATCGCATTGCCCGAGCGGCTGCCGTTGAGCTGTGCCGGCCCAGTCCGGGACCCGACATAGGTCCCGCTGTATTTCGCGCCGGCGGCCTTCAGGTCCGCGCTGATGGCACGCGTCACCACAATGAGCCCGCGACAATTGCCGTCGAGCGCCAGTGACGTCGATGTCGCGTTCGATTTGAATGTGCAGGACACGTTCACCGTAGGCGCGTCGGTGGTGACCTTGACGATACCTTTGCCGGCGAAATTGCCCTTGAATGACTGCAGGAACTTGGCCTCGTCGGCATGTGCCGTACCGGTCGCAGCCAGAAGACAGCCGACAAGCGCGAATTGTATGAATGTTCTCATTGAAACTCTCCTTGTCTCTGGAGGGCAAAACGTCTTGCGAAGCACGGCTGGATATCGGGGACTCAACGCCCCTTGCCGTATCGGGTTCCGCCCGCAGCATGGCCGTTTTGCAACGCTGCCCCTTGCAACTGGCCCAGAAGAATGGAGCAACTAGCGATTGCTCCAAAAGCCACGGCCTGCGACATAGCGGGCATGTCACCTGCCCCCTCCATTTCCAAGGCCGCTTTCTGGATGGCCCTGTCGATCGCCTCGTTCCTGGCGATGTCGGTGGCCGGCCGCGCCACGACGGCCGAACTCAATGTCTTCCAGGTGCTGGAACTGCGCTCGGTGATCGGCTTCTTCATCCTCCTGCCGCTGGTGCTGACCAGCGGCGGCTTTACGGCGATGCGCACCCAGCGCCCCCTCGCCCATATCGCGCGCAACGTCATCCACTATACCGGGCAGGCTGCATGGCTCTACGCCTTGACCTTGATTCCGCTGGCGGTGCTGATTTCGATCGAATTCACGACACCGATCTGGACGGCGATCCTGGCGGTGACATTTCTCGGCGAAAGGCTGAGCCGTCCGAAACTCGCGGCTGTCGTTCTCGGGCTGATCGGCGTGGTGGTCATCGTGCGTCCGGGGGTAGGCTCCGTCGATCCGGGACATCTGGTCGTGCTGGGCGCCGCGGTCTGCTTCGGCATTTCGGTGGTCCTGGTCAAATCGCTGACGCGAACCGACAGCGTCGTGCGTATCATCTTCTGGATGCTGATCATCCAATCGGTGGTTGGCCTCGTTCCAGCCCTTTATGAATGGCGCAACCCACCGCTGGAGCTTTGGCCATGGATCGTGCTGATCGCCTTCACCGGCATGTCGTCGCATTTCTGCATGGCCCGTGCGCTCACCTATGCCGACGCGACGGTCATTTCGCCGATGGATTTTCTGCGCGTGCCGTTGTCGGCGCTCGTCGGCTGGCTGCTTTACCAGGAGCAGATCGACGCCTTCACCGCAGGCGGCGCGCTGCTGATCCTGATGGGCAACCTGCTCAATCTGCAGCGCAGGCCGGTAAAGCCGGCTGAAGTGGCGGCGTCATAGCGCCGCCGCCGGTCAGTCGCCTTCGTTCGGGATGTTGAGGACATGACCGCAGGCCTTGCAGTGCACCGCGTCCGGTTCATGCCGCTGCAATCCGCATTGCCGACAGGGAAAGAACACTTTTGCGGGTCGAAAAATCGCCTGTGCCAGCCTGACGAACAGCGATATGCCGATGACCATGGTGACGATCGCCGTCAGCTTGCCGGCTATGCCAGGCAGCACGATGTCGCCGAAACCGGTGGTCGTCACCGTCGCGACGGTGAAATAAAGCGCGTCGATGTAGTTCTCCAGCCCGGCTCCGTTGCGGAAAAAGAACGTGTAGACGAAGCCGGTGATGACGAAAAGAAACGTCAAGAGGTTGATGACCGCGTGGCTCGCCTCGCGCCACGGCCGCAAACCACGCATCTCGAAATGCCGCCAGATCGAACCGCTGCGCGACAGTGACCACAGCCGCAGGATGCGCAGAAAGCCGAGACTGGCGAGCGCCGTCGGCATCAGCAGCGTCAGAAGGATGAAGACGTCCACCCAGAAGGTCGGCTGCTTCATCAGGCGCAGCATGTCGTTGGAAGCCAGCAGCCTGGCGGTCAGATCGGCGGCAACGAGGGCCGCCACGGCATAGTCCAGCCACAGGAACGAGGCCGTCTGCTGGATGACCGGCGTGGCGATGAAGAAGGCGATGATGGCGAGGTCGATGACGACAGCCGCCAGCTGGAACCGGAAAGCGGCCGGCGTGCGCCCATGATAGAGCTTGCGCAGCGTGTTGCGCAGCCGCGCCAGCGCGGAAAAGTCTCGCGCTGCGCCCCTGTCCGCGGTCTTCATGCCGATCGCGGTGATGTGGCCAGCCAATGCTGCCCGGCGCGCGACCACCTTGCGAAGGCGGCGATCACACCAGCTCCACTTCGACCACGCCGGGCACGGCGCGCATCGCCGAGGCGATCTGCGGCGAGACGCGGTAGCCGCCCTGCAAGGCAATCTCGACCTCGCCCTGCGCCTCGTCCTTGATGACGATGATGCTCACCTGGCTTTCGCCGCGCTGGGTGAGCTGGGACTGGATCATCGAGGCCGGCCCATCGTTCCTGACGAAAATGCGCAGTGCCTTTTGGATACGGCTAGCCTCGTCCTCCAGGGATTGCACGGAATTGATGCGCAAATTGACACCCTCGGGCCTGTCCTCCGCCGCGACCGTGATGACGACCGAGCGGCCGGCTTCCAGGAGGTCGCGATATTGCGCGAGCCCTTCCGAAAACAGCACGGCCTCGTACTGGCCGGAGGTGTCGGAAAAGGCCACCACGCCCATCTTGTTGCCGGTGCGGGTCTTGCGCTCCTGCTTGCTGGTCACCGTGCCGGCAAGCCGGCCGGCGGTGGCGCCACGCTTGACGGCGGCCGAAAACTCGGCCCAGTTCTGCACCCGCATCTTCTGCAAGGCAGCCTTGTATTCGTCGAGCGGATGGGCCGAAAGATAGAAGCCGACTACCTGGAATTCGCGGTGCAGCCGGTCGGCGGCGAGCCAAGGGTCCGTCGCCGGCAGGTTGAGCGCCTGCGACTGCGCGCCGAGCGAGGCGCCGAAAATATCGGCCTGGCCTGAAACGGCGTTCTGCTGGGCAAGCGAGGCCAGCCCCATCATCCGTTCGACGCCGGCCAGCATCGCTGCACGGTCGTGACCGAAACAATCGAGCGCGCCGGCCATGATCAGGCTTTCGAAGACCCGCTTGCCGACGATCTTGGGATCGACCCGCTCGCAGAAGTCGGCAAGGTTCTTGAACGGCTTTTCGCCGCGCACGGCAACGATGTGTTCGACCGCCGCATCGCCGACGCCCTTGAGCGCGGCCATCGAATAATAGATGCGGTTCTCGCCGACCTCGAAAGCGCGGAAGCTGGTCATCACCGACGGCGCCAGAACCTCGATGCCCAGGCGCAGTGCATCCTGGCGGAAGTCGGCGAGCTTGTCGGTGTTGCCCATGTCGAGCGTCATCGATGCCGCCAGGAACTCGACCGGATAATGCGCCTTCAGATAGGCGGTCTGGTACGACACGACGGCGTAAGCCGCGGCGTGCGACTTGTTGAAACCATAGTCGGCGAACTTGGCCAGCAGGTCGAAAATGAAGTCGGCTTGCGGTTTTGCCACGCCGCGCTCGACCGCGCCGGTGACGAAGCGCTCGCGCTGCTTGTCCATCTCGGCGCGGATCTTCTTGCCCATGGCGCGGCGCAGAAGATCGGCTTCGCCGAGCGAATAGCCCGACAGCTCCTGCGCGATCTGCATGACCTGTTCCTGGTAGACGATGACGCCTTGCGTCTCCTTCACCAGATGATCGATCTTGGGGTGGATCGACGCCATCTCCTCCTCGCCATGCTTTCTGGCGTTGTAGGTCGGGATGTTCTCCATCGGGCCCGGACGGTAGAGCGCGACCAGGGCGATGATGTCCTCGATGCAGTCGGGCCGCATGCCGATCAACGCCTTGCGCATGCCGGCACTTTCCACCTGGAACACGCCGACCACCTCGCCGCGCGACAGCATGGAGTAGGTGTCGGGATCGTCGAGCGGGATTGTCGCCAGGTCGATGTCGATGCCGCGGCGGCGGATCAGCTTCACCGCCGTCTCCAGCACCGTCAGCGTCTTCAGGCCGAGGAAGTCGAACTTCACCAGCCCGGCCTGCTCGACATATTTCATATTGAACTGGGTGACCGGCATGTCCGAGCGCGGATCGCGGTACATCGGCACCAGCTCCGACAAAGGCCTGTCGCCGATGACGATGCCGGCGGCGTGGGTCGAGGCGTGGCGATAGAGACCCTCAAGCTTCTGCGCCATGTCGAGCAGCGTCTGGACGATCGGCTCCTTCTCGGCCTCTTCTGCGAAGCGAGGTTCGTTGGCTATGGCATCGGCGAGTTTCACCGGATTGGCCGGGTTCTGCGGCACCATCTTGGACAGCTTGTCGACCTGGCCGTAAGGCATCTGCAGCACGCGGCCGACGTCGCGCAGCACCGCGCGTGCCTGCAGCGTACCGAAGGTGATGATCTGGCCGACCTGGTCGCGGCCGTATTTCTGCTGCACGTAGCGGATCACCTCCTCGCGGCGATCCTGGCAGAAGTCGATGTCGAAGTCGGGCATCGACACGCGGTCCGGATTGAGGAAGCGCTCGAACAGCAGCGAAAAGCGCAACGGGTCGATGTCGGTGATGGTCGTCGAATAGGCGACCAGCGAGCCGGCGCCCGACCCACGGCCCGGCCCGACCGGAATGCCTTGCGCCTTGGCCCATTTGATGAAATCGGCAACGATCAGGAAATAGCCGGGGAATTTCATCTTCTCGATGATGCCGAGCTCGAATTCGAGCCGCTCGCGATATTGCTCGACCGTGTAGCCAGGCGTCGGTCCGTGCAGGGCAAGCCGGGCGTCCAGCCCCTCGCGCGCCTGGCGGGCCAATTCCTCAGCCTCGGCCTTTTCGGCGGCGTCCTTGTCGGTGGTGTCGCCGCCGGTGAAGCGCGGCAGGATCGGGCTGCGGGTTTTTGGATAATAGGAGCAGCGCAGCGCGATCTCGACCGTATTGTCTATCGCTTCCGGAAGGTCGGCGAACAGCTTTGCCATGTCGGACTGGCTGCGCAGGAAATTGTCCGGCGACAGCCGGCGGCGGGTGTCGACGGCGACCACCGAGCCCTCGGCGATCGCAATCAGCGCATCGTGCGCCTCATAATCGTCGCGCGAGGAGAAAAAGGCCTCGTTGGTGGCGACAAGCGGAAGTTCGTTCGCGTAGGCGAGCTCGATCGTCGAGTGCTCGATGACCCTGTCATAGCCGGCAACCCGGTCCAGCTCGACATAAAGACGGTCGCCGAACAGCGTTTTCAAGGTCAATAGCCGCGTCTCGGCCAGGTCGCGGCGATCCTCTTTCAAGGCATTGCCGATCGGGCCGCGCGGCCCGCCGCTGAGGCAGATCAGCCCGTCGGTCTGCCCGGCCAGGGTCTCGGTGGTCAGGTGTACCGCCTCGCCGGGCGGTGTTTCCAGGTAGACGCCGCTGACAAGCCGGACCAGATTGGAATAGCCGGCTTCGGTCGCGGCGAGCAGGACGACCGGCCGCATCTCCGGACCCTGCCGCCGGCGGTCGCGCTGGCCGTCGCTGTTCTCGCCGGAGAAGGCGAGCGCGATCTGGCAGCCGATGATCGGCTGGATACCGTCCTTCACCGCCTTCTGCGCAAATTCGAGCGCGCCGAACAGATTGTTGGTGTCGGTGACGGCGATAGCCGGCGCTTCGTCCTTCACGGCGTGACCGACGATCTTGCCGATCTGAAGCGCGCCTTCCAGCAGGGAATAGGCCGAATGCACGCGCAGATGGACGAACGGCCGCGCCGGCACCTCCGGCCGCGCCGCCGCAATCGCGGCTTCGCGCTTCAGGGGGTCGCGTGGAAGTCTCTCATCCGCCATGGTTTCTCGCGCTGCCTAAGGTTTTGAGTCGATGGAGATGTATTGTCCGGGACAGCGCGATACCAGTCCAGCACAAACGACCGCCGGCCACAGGCTTCCTTTACCCTGCCCGACCCACGCAGAGATTGTTTCGAATTTCGCTCTGGCGAGTCATATGATGGTGGTTTCGAGAACCGGAGCGGAATGGACATTTGGGTCCATGAGCACCGGAAGCGCAGAAAACGCCTTCAGATGACCGCGAGAGTAGAATTTCCAAACAATCTCTCAGGCAAATTCCATGATCACCGCGTCCACCGCCAGGCTGTCGCCCGGCTTGGCGTTGAGTTTCGACACGACGAGATCGCGCTCGGCGCGCAGCACGTTTTCCATCTTCATCGCCTCGACCACCGCCAAAGTCTCGCCGGTCTTGACCTCCTGGCCTTCGGCAACGGCGATCGACACGACAAGGCCGGGCATCGGGCAGAGCAGCAGTTTCGAAGTGTCCGGCGCCACTTTCTCCGGCATCAGTCTTTCGAGTTCGGCCGTGCGTGGCAGCATGGCGCGCGCCGTCACCGACATACCCTTCCAGGCAACGCGATGGCCGTTGGCGACGGCTCGGATCTGGGCTGCGACTTTCTGTTTGCCAACCGTGCCGCGCCAGATCAGGTCGCCCGGCCGCCAATCGGATGAAACGGTCAGCGCCTTGCCGCCGTCGATCGACAGGTCGATTTCCATCGGGATCGAAATCATGCCTTCGAGGATGGATGCTTGGAGATACTCCTCGCCGATCTTGACCACCCAGTCGCGCTTGAGCGCGCCCGAATGCGGTGCCAGCCGCCCGCCCAGCCGGTCGAGCCGGTCGCGGCGCAACAACTCCACCGCGGTGACGATCGAGGCCAGCACCGCCTTTTCTTCGCTGTTCGGCACCACGGGTCCAAACCCGTCGGGATATTCCTCGGCGATGAAGCCAGTCGATATCGCCCCTTCCCGCCAGCGCGGATGCTGCATCAGGGCGGCCAGGAACGGAATGTTGTGCTCGATGCCGTCGACCACGAAGCTGTCGAGCGCTTCCGACATGGCGTCGATCGCCGCGAGCCTCGTCGGCGCCCAGGTGCACAGCTTGGCAAGCATCGGATCGTAGAACATCGAAATCTCCGAGCCTTCGGTGACGCCGGTGTCGTTGCGGATGACGATGTCGCCGAACTGCCCCTCCTCCGGCGGCCGATAGCGTGTCAGTCGGCCGATCGAGGGCAGAAAGTTGCGGTAGGGATCCTCGGCGTAGAGCCGGCTTTCGATCGCCCAGCCATTCAGCTTGATGTCGCCTTGCCTCAAGGCGAGCTTCTCGCCAGCGGCGACGCGGATCATCTGCTCGACCAGGTCGATGCCGGTGACAAGTTCCGTCACCGGATGCTCGACCTGCAATCGCGTATTCATTTCAAGGAAATAGAAGTTCTTTTCCTTGTCGACGATGAACTCGACGGTGCCGGCGCTCTGGTAGTCGACCGCCTTGGCCAATGCCACCGACTGCTCGCCCATCGCCTTCCTGGTTTTGGCGTCGAGAAACGGCGACGGCGCCTCCTCGGCGACCTTCTGGTTGCGGCGCTGGATCGAACATTCGCGCTCGCCGAGATAGAGCGCGTTGCCATGCGCGTCCGCCAGTACCTGGATCTCGATGTGGCGCGGATCGACGACGAATTTTTCGATGAACACGCGGTCGTCGCCGAATGAACTCTTGGCCTCCGAACGTGCCCGGTCGAAACCATCGCGCACTTCCGACCGGTCCCAGGCGATGCGCATGCCCTTGCCACCGCCGCCGGCCGAGGCCTTGATCATCACGGGATAGCCGATCTCGCCGGCGATCTTTTCGGCATGGTCGGCATTTTCGATGACGCCGAGCCAGCCGGGGACCGTTGAAACCTTGGCGGCGTTGGCGAACTTCTTTGATTCGATCTTGTCGCCCATCGCCTTGATGGCTTTGGGTTTCGGGCCGATGAAGACGATGCCTTCCGCTTCCAACGCTTCGCAGAAGGCAGCCCGTTCCGAGAGGAAGCCGTAGCCGGGATGCACGGCCTGAGCGCCCGTTTCCTTGCAGGCGGCGATGATCTTTTCAGGCACGAGATAGCTTTGCGCGGCGGGTGACGGCCCGATATGCACCGCCTCGTTTGCCATCTCGACATGCACGGCGTCGCGATCGGCATCGGAATAGACGGCGACCGTGGCAATGCCCATCTTGCGCGCCGTCTTGATGACGCGGCAGGCAATCTCGCCGCGGTTGGCGATCAGGATCTTCGTGAACATGCGCGCGACATTCCCCTCCGGACGAAGGTTCAGTTCTATGGATTATGTGGCCATCTCTCAAGTGCCGGGGTGGGCGACACGCAGGTCGCGCTCTCGAAGCCCTCCAGCGTTGCGTCGGGCGCGCTCAGAGATGTGCTGTCTGCGTCATGAAAGCCGACATTTCGTCTCATCTGACGGTTGATGAGCAGGCCAAAACCTGAAAGCTTGTGCGCAAAATTCGCATTGGAGGAACTGCCCCATGAAAACGCGCGCCGCAGTCGCTGTTGCCGCCGGAAAGCCGCTGGAGATCATGGAGGTTGACCTCGACGGTCCGCGCGAGGGCGAGGTGCTGGTCGAGATCAAGGCGACCGGCATTTGCCACACCGACGAGTTCACCCTGTCGGGCGCCGATCCCGAAGGCCTGTTTCCGGCCATCCTCGGCCATGAAGGCGCCGGCGTCGTCGTCGATGTCGGCAAAGGCGTCACCTCGGTCAAGAAGGGTGACCACGTCATCCCGCTCTATACGCCCGAATGCCGCCAGTGCCCGTCCTGCCTGTCGAGGAAGACGAACCTGTGCACGGCCATCCGCGCCACGCAGGGGCAAGGATTGATGCCGGACGGCTCATCGCGCTTCTCGATCGGCAAGGACAAGATCTTTCACTATATGGGCTGCTCGACTTTCTCCAACTTCACCGTGCTGCCCGAGATCGCGCTGGCCAAGGTCAACCCCGACGCTCCCTTCGACAAGATCTGCTACATCGGCTGCGGGGTGACGACAGGCATCGGTGCTGTGATCAACACCGCCAAGGTCGAGCAAGGCGCCACCGCCGTCGTCTTCGGCCTCGGCGGCATCGGTTTGAATGTCATCCAGGGCCTGAAACTGGCCGGCGCCGACATGATCATCGGCGTCGACCTGAACAACGACAAGAAGGAGTGGGGCGAGCGCTTCGGCATGACGCATTTCGTCAATCCGAAGGAGATCGACGGCGACATCGTCCCTCACCTCGTCAACATGACCAAGCGCGGCGCCGACCAGATCGGTGGCGCCGACTACACCTTCGACTGCACCGGCAACACCAAGGTGATGCGTCAGGCACTGGAAGCCTCGCACCGCGGCTGGGGCAAGTCGGTGGTCATCGGCGTCGCCGGCGCCGGCCAGGAGATCTCGACCCGGCCGTTCCAACTGGTCACCGGCCGCACCTGGATGGGCACCGCCTTCGGCGGCGCGCGCGGCCGCACCGACGTGCCAAAAATCGTCGACTGGTACATGGACGGCAAGATCCAGATCGACCCGATGATCACCCACACGCTGAAGCTGGAAGACATCAACAAGGGTTTTGACCTCATGCATGAGGGCAAGTCGATCCGCAGCGTCGTCGTTTACTGAGGAGAAGAAAGCCGCCGACCGAAGGGCCAGCGACTGAAGTTGCACGGGTTCAACAAGGGAGGAATAAAATGCCTGAAAAACTGCATCCGAAGATCGACAATGGCTTGCCCAAGGAAAGCGCTGCCTTTGCCGGCGGCACGCTGGTCTGCGCCTGCACCAGCAATCCGGTCAAGGTGAAGGTCAAGGGCCAGATCGCCCACAACCATGCCTGCGGCTGCACCAAATGCTGGAAGCCGGAGGGCGCGGTGTTCTCGGTGGTTGCCGTTGCCGGCACCGGCGATGTCACCGTCACCGAGAACGGCGACAAGCTGAAAGTGATCGATCCCTCGGCGCTCATCCAGCGCCATGCCTGCACCGGCTGCGGTGTCCACATGCATGGACCGGTCGAGCGCGACCATCCGTTCAAGGGCCTGTCCTTCATCCATCCCGAGCGTTTCCAGGAGGATGGCTGGTCGCCGCCGGGCTTCACCGCGTTTGTGTCTTCGATAATCGAATCCGGCGTCGACCCGAGCCGCATGGACGGCATTCGCGGCCAGTTGAAGTCGATCGGGCTCGAACCCTATGACTGCCTCAATCCCGGACTGATGGACTATATGGCAACCTGGACGGCCAAGAAGTCCGGCGCTCTGCCGGCCTGAACGCTATAAGATTTCAGGCAGGGGCCGGACACGCTTCCGGCCCCTGTTCATTTCGGAGAGACAATGCCAGCGCCCGCTATCTACGTCGACGCAGACGCCTGCCCGGTCAAGGCCGAGGTGGAGAAGGTCGCCGAACGCCTTGGGGTCGTGGTCACCTACGTCTCCAATGGCGGTTTGCGGCCCTCTCGGGATCCGATGATCCGCAACGTCGTGGTCTCCAAGGGCGCCGACGCCGCCGACGACTGGATCGTCGAAAATGCGCGCACCAACGACATCGTGGTGACGGCCGACATTCCGCTCGCCGCCCGCGCCGTAGCGCTCGGCGCGCATGTGCTGGGGCCCACCGGCCGCCCGTTCACGCCCGAAACCATCGGCATGGCGGTCGCCATGCGCGATTTGAAGCAGCATTTGCGCGAGACCGGTGAAAGCAAGGGCTACAATGCCAGTTTCGCGCCGCAGGACCGTTCGCGTTTCCTCGGCGAACTCGACCGTATCTTGCGGCGTGCGCTGAAATCCGCCACACCGGGCTAGCAACAAAGCGCCATCCAGGTGGAGACCGCCATGGCCGCCGAAACCCCGGTCGAGAAACCCATCCACCGTCACATGCTGTTCGCGGCGTCGGCGTGTTTCGGTGTCTTCGCGCTACTCGTGGCGTTGCTGCTCCATGCCCAGCTAGCCTATTCGATCGGCGCCAACGCATTCTTTGCCACTTACGTCATTCTCGTCGTTTCCCAGATGCCAAAGTTCACCGGCAGGTATCTGAGCAAGAATGCGCGCGACACCGACCAGCCTGTACTGGTCATCTTCGCTGTAACGCTCGTCGTCGTCATTGTAGCCATTATCTCATTGTTCCTGTTGATCAATCAGAAGGACAGAGGCCACTCGATCGAGCTCGCTTTCGCGCTGCTGTCGATCCCATTGGGCTGGTTCACCATCCACGCCATGGCAGCGCTCCACTATGCCCATGTCTACTGGATGGACGGCGACGAGGTCGATGCCGGCACCAAGAAGAAGATTCCGGTCGGCGGTCTGCTGTTTCCAGGCGACAAGCGACCCGAAGGCTGGGACTTCCTCTACTTCTCAACGGTTATCGGCATGACGGCACAGACCGCCGACACCAACATCTCGACGACGCATATGCGCCGTGTCGTGCTTGTCCATTCGATCCTGTCGTTCTTCTTCAACACCGTTATCGTCGCAGCCGCCGTCAACCTCGCCGTCAGCCTGGGCGGCCCGTAATAAATCCGTGATCGGATGAAACATTGGTTTGGATCGCGACGTATCAGGAGGACAATGACACGCGCGCCAAGCCGCGAGGCCGGGAGACGAGACGAAGATGGAATCGGTTGCCAGAAGCCAATCCGCCACCGGGCCGGACGCCCCCGTGTCCAGCGAAAAGACACTGATCTATCGTCAGTCGCGCTGGACGCGGCTGACGCACTGGCTGTGGGCCATCTCCCTGTTTTTTATGCTGCTTTCCGGCCTGCAGATCTTCAATGCCCGCCCGCAGCTCTATATCGGCAAGCAGTCGGGCTTTGGCTACGACAACACCATCTTTGAAATCGGCGCAGAGAACACGAACGCCGGCCCGCGAGGCTACACCGAAATCTTCGGGCATCGCTTCGACACGACCGGCGTGCTCGGCTGGTCGGGTCCAGCAGGCAACCAGACGGCACGCGGCTTTCCATCCTGGGCGACCATCCCGTCCTACTATGATCTCGGCACCGCCCGCGTCGTCCATTTCTTCTTTGCCTGGATACTGACCACGACCTTGATCGTCTGGCTGGTCGCCAGCATCGTCAACGGCCACATCCGCCGCGATCTCGCGCCGCGCCTAGATGATTTGAAGCGCCTTCCGCAGGACATCGTCGACCACGCCAAGCTGAAATTCCACCACACCCGCGAATACAACACCTTGCAGAAAATGGCCTATGGCGGCGTGCTGTTCGTGCTCTTGCCGCTGATGATCATCACCGGCCTGGCGATGTCGCCCAGCATGAATTCGGTGCTGCCGTTCCTCAACGACCTGCTCGGCGGCCGGCAGACCGCGCGCACCATCCATTTCACCGTCATGGTTCTGCTGGTCGCCTTCTTCGTCATCCATATTCTGATGATCCTGGCCGCCGGCCCGATCAACGAATTGCGCTCGATCATCACCGGCTGGTACCGCACCGACCCTCCGGCGCATGACGACAAAACCACCGAGAGGAGCGCGTGACATGCCGAAATTCGAAATCAGCCGCCGTAAATTCCTGACCGCGGGCAGTCTTGCCGCCTCCGGCATCCTGCTGTCCGGTTGCGATGCCTTCGACAGCCAGCTGAGCATCGGCAGCGGCCTGCGCAGCTTCCTCGAAAACGCCAATGGCCTGACATACCGCGCACAGCGCCTGCTCGCCGGCCGCGACGCGCTGGCGCCGGAATTCACCGAAGCCGACATCCGCCAGCCGCAGCGGCCGAACGGTGTCACGGCGCCGGACGACGACACCTACAAGGGTCTGCTCGCCAACAATTTCGCCGACTGGCGCCTGGAAGTGACAGGTCTCGTGGAGAAGCCGCTGTCGCTCAGCCGCGAGCAACTTCAAAACATGCCGAGCCGCACCCAGATCACCCGCCATGACTGCGTCGAGGGCTGGAGCTGCATCGCCAAATGGACCGGCACGCCGCTTTCGCTGGTGCTGGACCAGGCCGTGGTCAAGCCGCAGGCGCGCTACGTCATGTTCCATTGCCTCGACACGATCGACCGCAGCCTCTCCGGCGACATCAAATATTATGGCACCATCGACCTCATCGATGCCCGCCACCCGCAGACGATCCTCGCCTATGGCCTCAACGGTAAGCCGCTGCCGGTCGAGAACGGCGCACCGCTGCGCGTCCGCGTCGAGCGCCAGCTCGGCTACAAAATGCCGAAATATCTCTACAAGATCGAACTGGTCGACGGCTTCGCCAATGTCGGCGGCGGGCGCGGCGGCTATTGGGAAGACAATGGCTATGACTGGTATGGCGGGATTTGATGGCCATTCGGATGGAGGCGGAGCACGACCTGTCGTCCGCCGAATGGAGTGCACTGGAACACCATCTGCACAACGAGAACCGGCGCCTCACAGGCCGTGACGATGACCGCGGACTGGCCTTTGTCATTCGCGAGGATGCCGGACGAACAATAGGTGTCGCGGCCGGCTATTCCTGGGCAGGCACGTCGGAACTCGAGTTGATGTGGATCGATGAGGCCCATCGAGGCCGCGGCTACGCCACGCAGTTGATCAATGCTTTTGTCGCGGAGGCTGCCCGTCGCGGCGCCCGACGGATATGGGTATCAAGCCACGACTTCCAGGCGCCGGGCCTATACGAAAAGGCCGGCTTCGAGCGCATGGCTGAGTTTGCAGGATGGCCTGAAGGCTATTCCAACATCATCCTGTGCAAAACGATCGCAGCGAACGGCTCAGCCTAAGCCACCTTGTCGAGCAGCGCCTTCAACGCCGGATGGATTTCCGGCGAGGCGTGCTTGATCAGGGTCAGCAGCGCGCGTTCATTCTCGTACAGGGGCCTGTTGGTGCCGATATGCTCGACCAGCCATTTGGCTTCGCCGGCATCGATCGTCTCGGCACGGCGGGCGAGTGCTTCGGCTGCCCTGTTCCTGGCCTCCCACTCGGTCTCGACGTCATCCGGCGAGCGATAGGCCTCGATGATGCCGGCAAGGCCGCCGGAGACCATGCGGCTGAAGAAGCCGCCGATCTGTGGATCGGCGTGGTCGAGGAAATTTTCCTGGCGCAGCGCCACGTCACGGGTCGGGGCTTCGTAGCCGGCCGAGCACATGACGAAATTGGCGATCGCCTTGACGAACAAATCGTTCCAGGAGGGATCGTTGTTGGCCTGGGCAGTCCGCTCATTGATCCGCAACAGCACCTCGGCCTCGGCGCGGGTGATGGCGATGTTGCCGTCGCCGCCATGGGCATGGAGGATACGGCGCAACAGCTCGACTTCCGCCTTGGCGATCAATCCGGGAACCAGCGCGCCGCCCAGCATCAGCGGCCCCTTGCCGTCGATGACGGCATGCGCGACCTGTTCCAGCGCATAGACGCAAAGCCGGCTCGGCGACGATTTCGCCGCTTCCAGCACATGGACCAGCAATTCGAGTTCCGTCCGGCTGTCGACCATGCCGTCACGCGAGATCGTGCGGACCAGCCAGTCGGCATTGTCCTGCGAGATGTAACCAGCAGGCTTTTCCTGGTGAACGATGTAGTCGGTGACCGCCTCGACGAAGAATTCGGGCCATTCCCGGCATTTGTCCTTCGCCGTCGCGTCGAGCGCGAAGAGTGCCTCGGCCTCGCCCCGCGTCACCACACCATCGCCGAACACTTCGTGGCGCAGTATGGCTACATCCTCCTCGGTGATGCGACTTTTCGAAGTCAGCCCCGCCATCGGCGCGCTCATGATCAATTCGCCCATCTGTCGTCCCCGTCCATCGGCAGAAGAAGCCGGCCCATTCCGTCCGTATATCAGGAGTGTCTTGAAAAACCGGCAAACGGCGTGGTTAGCGAAGACTTGTCAGCGCGGCGCACTTTCGGTGTGTTGGGATTCAGGTCAGGCATCATCTGAATATCAACGCACCTTTGATGTCGCTGGGAGGTGACAAGGTGTCGCCGACGGGCTATGCATGGCGCGTCGAGGGCTCAGGTTTCGAGTCCTACCTGTTTGCGGGAGAGAGCAGCGAGAGCTGCCGCCGAAGGGGAAATCGCCCGAAATCTCTCAGGCAAAAGAACCGTAGACGGGAAAGACACTCTGGAAAGTCGGGGCTTGCCCCCGCGCCGAAGGTGTAAGCGCCGCTGACAGAGTTCCGGCTGCGCGAGTCTCTCAGGCTTCAGACAGAGGGGCACGGACTGGTCGCCATTAGCGGCCGATTGCGTGCGACTCTGGAGATGACATGACGGGCGACGACAGCAGACACCTTCCCCTCGAGGACATCCACGCAGCGGCCGGTGCGCGCTTTGGCGCCTTTGCCGGCTGGTCGATGCCGCTGACCTATCCGGCCGGCGTCATGAAGGAGCATCTTCACACCCGCGAGCATGCCGGCCTCTTCGACATCTCGCACATGAAGCTGTTCGACATCGGCGGGCCGCAAGCGGTGGCGCTGCTCGACCGTGCGTGCCCGCTCGACGCCGGCGCGCTCGAAATCTCGCAATCCAAACTGACATTCTTCCTCAACGAGGCCGGCGGCATTCTGGACGATCTGATCGTCACCAGGCTCGGCGATGCCAGGTTCATGGTGGTCGCCAATGCCGGCAATGCCGTCGCCGACGAAAAGCACCTGCGTGACCTTGCCAGGGATTTCGATGCGACGGTCGAGCCGCTCGACCGTGTCTTCCTGGCTATCCAGGGGCCTGAGGCCTGGGCCGTGCTGTCGCGTGCCGGCATCGAGACCGGCTCGCTGCTGTTCATGCACGGCGTCGAACCGCGCAAGAACTGGTTCATGAGCCGGTCGGGCTATACCGGCGAGGACGGTTTCGAGATCGGCCTGCCGGCGGCAGATGCGCGCGACCTTGTCGCGAAGCTGCTGGAGGACGAGCGTGTGCTGTGGATCGGTCTTGCGGCCCGCGACAGCCTGCGGCTGGAAGCGGGACTGTGCCTGCATGGCCAGGACATCACGCCGGAGACCGACCCGGCCGCCGCCGCACTGATGTGGGCAATCCCCAAGGAGATCCGCGCGACCGGCGCCTTTATCGGCGCCGACGCTTTGCGCGCCGCTGTGGAGCGAGGCCCCGCGCAAAAGCGCGTCGGCCTGAAGCCGGAAGGCCGCCAGCCGGTGCGCGCCGGCGCCGCACTCTTTGACGCCGACGGCAATCCAGCCGGACATGTCACATCGGGAGGCTTCGGCCCCTCGGCCGGTCATCCCGTCGCCATGGGCTATGTCGCGACGCCGCTGGCAAAGCCCGGGACACGGGTTTTCGCCGACGTGCGCGGCACGAAAATCCCTGTCGATATCAGTTCCCTGCCCTTCACCCCTCATCGCTACCGCAAAGGATGACCCCGATGGCAACGACCTATTTCACCACCGATCACGAATGGCTCCGCGTCGAAGGCGGCGTCGCCACCGTCGGCATCACCGACTATGCGCAGGAGCAACTCGGCGATCTCGTTTTCGTCGAACTGCCCGAGGCAGGCCGCAAGCTCGCCAAGGGCGACACCGCCGTCGTGGTCGAATCCGTCAAGGCGGCCTCCGACGTCTACGCCCCGGTCGATGGCGAGATCACCGAGGCCAACGGCACGCTGTCGTCCGACCCGTCGCTGGTCAATTCGGCGGCGACTGGCGCGGGCTGGCTGTGGAAGATGAAGCTCGCCGACGAAGGTCAACTCGCGAGCCTCATGGATGAGGCCGCCTACAAAGCTCATATCGGTTGATATCAGGACGTATTGCCATGACCACAGCACTCACCCCCTTCTCGGCCCGCCATATCGGTCCTGATGTCAACGATGTCAGAGCCATGCTTGCCGTGATCGGCGTTCCCTCCGTCGAGACGCTGATCAGCCAGGCCGTGCCGCAGTCGATCCGCCTCGACCTGCCGCTGACCCTGCCCGCACCGGCCAGCGAGGCCGAAGCGCTGGCCGAATTGTCGGCGACGATGGCCAGGAACACGGTGCTGAAAAGCTTCATCGGCGCCGGTTATCATGGCGTGCACGTGCCGCCGGTCATCCAGCGCAATTTGTTCGAGAATCCGGCCTGGTACACCGCGTATACGCCCTACCAGGCCGAGATCAGCCAAGGCCGGCTGGAAATGCTGTTCAATTTCCAGACCCTGGTCACCGAATTGACCGGCCTGCCGGTGGCGTCGGCCTCGCTGCTCGACGAGGCGACGGCGGTGGCCGAAGCGGTCGGCATCGCATTGCGCCACCACCGCGACAAGCGCACCAAGGTGGCGCTTGCCGGCACCCCGCACCCGCAGACGCTGGATGTCGTGCGCACCCGCGCCGAGCCGCTCGGCATCGAGATCGACGGCGAGACGATCGACGACAACACAGCCGCCTTGCTCGTCTCCTGGCCCGACACATTCGGCGTCTATGGCGACCACAAGGCTGCGATCGAAAAGGCCCGCGCCATGGGCACCATCGTCGTCTTCATCGCCGACCCGCTCGGCCTGACGCTGACCGACGCGCCAGCCAAGCTTGGCGCCGACATTGCCGTTGGTCCGATGCAGCGCTTTGGCGTGCCGATGGGCTTTGGCGGGCCGCACGCCGCCTATTGCGCCGTCTCCGACAAGCTGACCCGCTTGATGCCCGGCCGCCTGGTCGGCCAATCGACCGACAGCAAGGGGCGGCCCGGCTACCGCCTTGCCCTGCAAACGCGCGAACAGCATATCCGCCGCGACAAGGCGACCTCCAACATCTGCACCGCGCAGGCGCTGCTCGCCAACATGGCGACGGCCTATGCGATCTGGCATGGCCCCGCTGGACTGCGGGCGATCGCGGAACATATCCATGGGCTCGCCAACCGCCTCGCAGCGGGGCTCAAGGCAGCGAACATCTCCGTGCTCGGCTCCAGCCGCTTCGATACGGTGACGGCGGAGGTGACGGGCAAGGCAGGCTCGATCGCGGCTGCCGCTGAAAAGGGTGGCCGGCTGCTGCGCGTCATCGATGCCGACCACATCGGCATCGCCTTCGACGAAACCTCGACCGAGGCGGATCTCGAGGCGATCGCGGCCCTGTTCGGCGCCAAGCCAGGCGCTGCCCAAGCCGGCTCGATGCCCGGCAAGCCGCGCGGCAAGGAGTTCCTCACCCAGCCGGTTTTCCAGGAGAACCGCTCTGAGACCGACATGATGCGCCTGCTGCGCCGGCTGGCCGACAAGGACCTGGCGCTCGACCGCAGCATGATCCCGCTCGGATCCTGCACCATGAAGCTCAACGCGGCGGCCGAAATGATGCCGGTGAGCTGGCCTGAAATCGCCAATCTGCATCCCTTCGCGCCGGCCAGCCATTCGGTCGGCTATCGCGCCATGATCGGCGAGCTGGAGGGGTGGCTCTCCGAGATCACCGGCTTCGACGCCGTCAGCCTGCAGCCCAACGCCGGCAGCCAGGGCGAATATGCCGGCCTTCTCGCCATCCGCGCCTATCACCGCTCGCGCGGCGAAGGCCATCGCACCGTCTGCCTGATCCCTTCCTCCGCGCATGGCACCAATCCTGCCAGCGCGGCGATGGCCGGCATGAGCGTTGTCGTCGTGCGCTGCCTGGAGGACGGCAACATCGACATGGACGATATGCGGGCCAAGGCCAACGAGCATTCCAAAAATCTCGCCGCGCTGATGTTCACCTATCCCTCGACGCATGGTGTCTATGAAGAAGGCGCGCGCCATCTCTGCGCCCTCATCCATGAACATGGCGGCCAGGTCTATTTCGACGGCGCCAACCTCAACGCGCTGGTCGCGCTGGCCCGCCCCGCCGACATCGGCGCCGACGTCTGCCACATGAACCTGCACAAGACCTTCTGCATCCCGCATGGCGGCGGCGGTCCCGGCATCGGCCCGATCGGCGTCAAGGCGCATTTGCAGCCCTATCTGCCGGGCCACGTCACCGAGGGTTCGGCACATGCCGTGTCGGCCGCGCCGTTCGGCAGCGCTTCCATCCTGCCGATCACCTGGATGTATATCCGCATGATGGGCGCCGCTGGCCTCAAGCAGGCGACAGAGACCGCCATCATCTCGGCCAACTACGTGGCGACACGGCTCGCGCCATATTACCCGCTGCTCTACAAAGGCCGGCACGATCGCATCGCGCATGAATGCATCCTCGACACGCGCGTGCTCAAGGACAGCGCCGGCATCAGCGTCGACGATATCGCCAAGCGGCTGATCGACTATGGTTTCCATGCGCCGACCATGTCGTTCCCGGTCGCCGGCACGCTGATGGTCGAGCCGACGGAGTCCGAGCCCAAGCGCGAACTCGACCGCTTCTGCGAGGCGATGATCGCCATCGCCGGCGAGGCCGCCAAGGTGGCGAAGGGCGAATGGCCGCTGACCGACAATCCTCTGGTCAACGCGCCGCACACCGCCGCCGAGGCGCTGGCCGGCCAGTGGACCCATCCCTATTCGCGGCTGGAAGCGGCCTATCCCGCGGGCGACGCCGACACCGCGGCAAAGTACTGGCCACCGGTGTCGCGCATCGACAATGTCGCCGGCGACCGCAACCTGGTCTGTTCCTGTCCGCCGTTGTCGGACTACCTGGGAGCGGCTGAATAATTACGCGGAGCGCAAGGCTGGCTCGACCGGCTCGGCCTTGCCCATCCCTTTGCGGCTGACGACACAATTGCGCCCGGCGCGCTTGGCGGCGTAAAGCGCGGCGTCCGCCTCGGCCAGCACGTCATCGAGCGACCTGCCGTCAGCCCCGCCAAAGCCGATGCCCCCGCTGACCGTGCTGCGCAACGGACCGAGCGGCGTGGGAACGACCTCGGTGCCGAAGGCCACGCCGATCCTGCTGGCGAGGTCATAGGCCCGCTCTTCCGTCATCCGCGACATGACGATTGCGAACTCCTCGCCACCCAGGCGAAAGGCATCGACGCCAGTCCTGGCATACTTGTTTATGACGGCGGCGAACCGGCACAGTACCTGGTCGCCGACCGGGTGCCCATAGACATCGTTCGTCCTCTTGAAGTGATCGAGGTCGAACATGACGATCGCCATGAACGGACCGAAAGTCCGCTCGCCATGGAGTGACGTCAACCCGCGGCGGTTCATCAGCCTGGTCAGCGGATCGGTCATCGTCTCGGCCTTCAGCTCGATCTGCGCCTGCAGATGGTGAAGGGAAAGCGTTAGGGCGCCGAGGCCGGTCATGCAGGCCACTGCGACGACGGAATTGAGACGTTCGGCCCAGTTGTCGGGCGCCGCCCCCAGCGTCCACTGCCCCTTGCCCAACAAGACCATGCCGCAAAGAGCAAACGACACCGCACAGGTGCCGCTCAGGAACGAGACCACCAGCAGGATCCGCCGGTCGTGGCTGCCGTTGATCCAGAACATGGCCCCGATCGCCGAGAGCAGCACCGTCACCGTCGCGTAGGTGATGACGAAGCCGATGCCGTCAAGACCGAGGAAGGTCACCGCCGCGCAGACTGCCATGGCGCAGAGCGTCGGCACGACGGCACGTCCGTAGTCTGACACGCCGAGATATTGCATGGCCGACAGGCAGATGATCAGGAACCCCAGGCTGAGCAGCGCGAGCGCGGTCTGGCAGAGCACCGGGTCGGGATCCCTGGTGTATTGCCAGAACAGGATCACATGCGCGACGAGCACGAGAATGCCGCACGCCACCGACAGGACGAAGCTGGCCCGCGGCGCGGTGAACCAGATCGCGAACATGGTAACGCTGAGACAGGTGCCCGACAGCGCGGCTGCGAGCAGGAGCGAACTGAAGTCCAGCATATCGGGTGGAGGCCTCTCGAGCGTCGGCGGTTGTGCCGCATTCTAGGTCAGCGGCAGCCCTCGGACATGGTTTTCAGCCGATCTCTCGATCCAACCTGCGGATAGGGTTTACAAAGCGTCGATGCCATGTGTCCCGAAGCCATGTGTCCCGAAACCGCACCACGCCGAGCGCGGAGCAGGAAACATCAGCCCTTGTTCAGCAAAGCGAGATTGGCGTCGACGACCGTGGGGTCGGCCATGCCGGCCTTGGCTTCGAGCAGCAGCGCCCTGGCTTTCTTCTTGTTGCCGCGCAACAGTTGCGAATAGCCCATATTGTTGACGATCTGCGGCTTGCGGCCGGCGACCTTCAGCAACTGGCCATAGGCGCGGTCGGCGAAATCGAAGCGGCCGAGCTCGTCATAGGAAGCGGCGAGCCCCATCCAGGCCTCCGCATTGTCGGCCTTTAGTTCGACGGCCTTGCGGAAATGCTGTTCGGCCAGACCATAATTGGCGTCGCGAAACTGCGCCTTGCCTTCCGCCAGGTCGGAGGTGTCGACGGCCTTTGCCGCCGGCTGGATGGCGGTGGTCTTGGTCGTGTCGACGTTGTTGTTCGTCGTGCACCCGGTTATCATCAGGACGGCCGCCATCGTGGCGACCGCCGCAAATTTCGTCTGACGCATGCCCTGCCCCGTCGCCCGATTTGCCGGGTCGTTCTTCAGCAAGGACACTACAGCACGGCGGTTAAGCTTCGGTGCCGAAATGCATACAAGATTTGGTTTCGGGGATACCAGCTGTTAACCACTGGGCGGCAACACCTCCATCCGGCAGACGCAAGTGCATTCTCACGGCGCCAGGGCCTTGAGCTCGTCCGGAACCGGATAGCGGCCGCCGTCATAGCGCAGCCGGTAGGTGCGGTTCACAGGCTTGCCGGGATGGGACTGGCACTCGCCATTCTTGTCGACCGATGGGTCGTCCGTATCCGACCGCTCGACCACGACAATATCGTGATAGCCATGGAGGCTCGCCGGGCTCATCGTCAGGCTGACCTGGCTCGAATGAAAGGATCCAGCGCAATTGGTGTCGCCTTCACCGCCATAGTTGGCCACCACAAGGCCGTCGAGCACCGCATGAAGGGCGCCACCGGCAATGGCGTAGAGCCGCAGATCGGTCTCGCTGAACGGATTGGGCTGCGAGTGATTTGCCATGTCGATACGCAGCCCAAAGGCGGTGACGCCGGGCGCCAGGACATAGCGGCCAGTATCGAATTCGATCTTGCGGATCGCAATAGCATCATCGTTCATCAGCCTGGGCTGAAGCAGGCGCTGGCGCACCTGCAGGGTCTTCCTGTCGACGACCAGAAGCTCGATATCGCCATAATGCTCGTCGTCGCTGGATTTGGCGCTATCCATCAGCGGCACGGAGGCCAGCAGCAGATCGTCATGAGCGGGCCAGACCTTGCAGACCACGCCCGGTGTATCATCCTGCGGGAGCGGAACAATGCTGGTATGGGGGTCGAGCGTGAACGAGGCGCCGTCGGCGCTCTTTCGAGCCTTGGGATAGGCCTTCTGCACCAGGGCGGCGGCATCGCCGCAATCGTCGGCCGCGGCCTGGGCGGTCGAAAAGCTGGCGGCAGCGAGAGAGACAGAGAGAGTACACAGAAGAATTCGCATGAGTCCTCGCATCGCAGGGCCGCGTTCGGGCAGGATGATGGGTTGTCAGCCCCGGCTCTGCATTTGTCGACTCTCATTTGCTGACCTTGCAGATCCCGATGCAGTACTGTTCGAAATCCTGCTCCTTCGGAATAGGACAGGTCCTAATGCGTGCCCGTCATTTTGACGATGATCGGAATGATCGCGATCATCAGCACCACCGGCAGGATGCACACGGTGACCGGGATCGACATCTTGGCCGGCAAGGCATGCGCCTTTTCCTCGGCCAGCGACATGCGCTTGTGGCGCATCTCGTCGGAGAAGACGCGCAGCGCTCCCGACAGACTGGTGCCGAGTTCCTTCGACTGCTGCAGCAGCGTGGCGAAGGAACGGACCTCGTCCAGGCTGAGGCGGTCGGCGAGTGCCTTCAGCGCATCGTCGAGGCTGCGCCCCGCCCTCAGTTCCAGCGACACCAGCTGCAGGTTCTGGCTGAGCGCCGGATAGGTCCTGGCGAGTTCCTTCGAGACGCGCTCGATGCCGGCCTCCATGCTCATGCCGGCATCCGAACAGACGATCATCAGATCCATGAAGTCGGGAAAACCATTGCGGTATTCGCGCATCTTCTCCCGCGTCTTTTGGCTCAACACCAGACCGGGCAGGAAGTAGCCGGCCACACCCGACAGGATGATGAACGCCCAGCGGCTGGTCATCGTCGCATCGGCACTGGCCAGCCACTGGTTGAGGACGAAAGCGCCAATCGCGCCGCCGATCAGCGCCGAGAAGCGGATGATGAAGAACATGCCGACGGCGCGCGGCTCCATATAGCCCGCCTGAATCAGCTTCATGCGCAGCCGGGCGACATTTTCCGGATCGCTCTTGGCATAGAATTCCTGCGCCCGCTTCACCGCCTTCTCGCGCACGACGTTGGCGTTCTTCTTCTGCACCGGCTCGGGTCTTGCGGCCACGGGACCATTGTCGACCTTGAGCCGGCGCTTCACATCGTTGCGGTCGCCCTTCGCCGCAACCATCGGCCAGCCGACCGCCACCGTGCCCAACGCCAGGAGCAGGATGGCCACCGGCATCAATGAGGTCGGTGCAAGCGAGGCGAGGAATTCGATGAAGCCCTGCATGTCAGAACCTGAAATTCGACATCTTGAACATCATCAGATTGCCCAGCATCAGCCAGGTGACCGACCCGCCGATCAAGTACCAGGTTTTCGGCTCGTCCCAGACATCGCGGTAGAAGCCCGGCATCATGGCCATGATGCCGGCGAACAGCAGCGCCGGTATCGCCGTCAGGATGTAGGCCGACAGGCGGCCCTCGGTCGAGATGGCACGCACCTTGCGGCGCAGCTTGCCCCGCTCGCGGATCGTCAACGCCAGGCCATCGAGAATCTCGCGCAGATTGCCGCCCGAACTGGACTGGATCGAGACCGCGGTCATGAACAGCGGCAGGTCTTCGTGGCCGACCCTGTCGAACAGCGAATTCAATGCCGAGACCAGATCGGAACCATAGGTCACCTCATCGGCGATGACGCCGAATTCGGTGCCGATCGGGTCGGGCATTTCGCGCGACACCATGGCAATGGCCACCGGCACCGGATGACCGGCCTTGAGGCCGCGCGTGATCAGTTCGAGGGCCTCCGGCAGTTGCATGCCGAAACGCTTGAGCCGGCGCTTGCGCATGAAGCGCATCATCATCACCGGCACCAGCGGCACCAGAACGAGGAACAGGACAAGCCCCATCAAGAGCGGCAACCCATGCCAGATGGCGAACAGTGCCATGGCCATGGCCATACCGGAAGTAATCATCAGGAATTTCGACAGCGGCATGATCATGCCTGACTGGGTGCGTAGCGCCCGGAAACGGTCCGGCGAGAACAGCGAGGTGCCCGCATCGAGGCCACGCTCCTTGCGCAGCTGGATCAGCACCTGTTCCTGGCTGATCTTGTTTTCCTGCAGCTTCATGCGCCGGTTGATGGCGGTGCGCTTGTCGCTGCGGCCGGCATAGAGGAGATAACAGGCCTCGGCGATCATGATGCCAGTCAGCGCGGCCCCGGCATAGACGACATAGATCGCGCTCAGTCCATCGAACACCCCGTCTACTCCTGCGGCCGGCCGGGTTCGAAATATCGTCCGGGAAACTCGATGCCCATGGCGCGCAGATCCTCGAGGAAGCGCGGCCGAATGCCGGTCGCCTCGAAATAGCCGAGAATGCTGCCGTCGGCGTCCATGCCGGTGCGCACGAAGCGGAAGATCTCCTGCATCTGGATGACGTCGCCTTCCATGCCCGTCACCTCGGCAACGCTCGTCACCTTGCGCTTGCCGTCGGAAAGCCGGGTCAGCTGGACGATGAGGTCGATGGCGCTGGCGATCTGGCTGCGGATCGACTGCACCGTCATCGGCATCCCGGTCATGCCCAGCATCTGTTCGAGACGCGAAATGGCATCGCGCGGCGTGTTGGCATGGATGGTCGCCATCGACCCCTCATGGCCGGTGTTCATCGCCTGCAGCATGTCGAAGGCTTCCTCGCCGCGGCACTCGCCGAGAATGACGCGATCGGGACGCATGCGCAGCGCGTTCTTGACCAGATCGCGTTGCTTCAACTCGCCATGGCCCTCGATGTTGGCGGGGCGCGTCTCCATGCGAGCGACATGCGGCTGCTGCAGCTGGAGTTCGGCCGCGTCCTCGATGGTGATCAGCCGCTCGTCTTCCGGAATGAAGGCCGACAGCGCATTGAGCATCGTCGTCTTGCCGGTGCCGGTGCCGCCCGAAATGATCGTCGTCTTGCGGGCGTGAACCGCCGCAGCCAGCACCTCGGCCATGTTCTGGGTGATGGCCCCGAATTCAACCAGCTTGTGCAGGCCGAGCTTGTTCTTGGAGAATTTGCGGATCGACACCAGCGGCCCGTCGACACCAACCGGGCGGATGGCCGCGTTGAAGCGCGAGCCGTCCAGCATGCGCGCATCGACCATCGGCTGCGATTCATCGACGCGCCGGCCAACGGCCGCGACGATCTTGTTGATGATCCGCAGGAGATGCGCCTCATCCTTGAACGGGATGTGAACCTGCTGCAGCTTGCCCTTCTTTTCGACAAAGCAGTTCTGATGGCCGTTGATCAGGATATCGTTGATGTCGGGATCCTTAAGCAGCGGCTCCAGCGGACCGAGGCCGACCATCTCGTCGACGATGTCGTCGACCAGTGCGTCGAGTTCGGCGGTGTTGATCGCCATCCGCTCCTGCCTGGTTTTTTCCGAAACGAAATCATGCACCTGCCGGCGCATCTCGTCGCGGGGCAAACGCTCCAGCGCGACAAGGTTGATCTCCTCCAACAGCATCCTGTGGATGCGCACGCGGGCATCCAGGACCTTGTTGGCATTCTTTGCAGGTGCCGTCTCCGGCTTTGCCGGCAAAGCTTTTCGACTGGTTGGGATGACGACCGCATGGTGCGCGACCGGGGCTGATTCCGCCGGGCGCTGTGGGCGCGCATCGCGGTTCTGCAGGGTGGAAAAACGGCTGGTCATCCGGCCTTCCTCTTCAACAGGCCCCTGCCTAGGCCAAACAGCGATTTCGACTTGGCTCCAATCGCGACAGCCTCTTCCGGAAGGATGATCCGCTTCAGGTCGTTGACGACGTTGGCGTTGGGATCGATCTCGTGCAGCGGTACACCGCGGTCGACCGCCTCGCGCACCAGCCGGTAGTTGTTGGCGATCCCGCCGACGAAATGCTCGCCCAGGATTTCCTGGACGTCCGCCTGCTTGATGCCGTTGTCGAACATCTTCTGCTCGAAACGGTTCACGATGACGTTCGGCTTCACTTCCTTGCCCACCGTCTCGTAGACCGCCTGGATCAGCCTTTGCGTGTGGCGCAGGCACGGCACCGTCATCTCGGCGACGATGTAGAGCTTGTTGGAGCCAAGCAGCACCGTTTCCGTCCAGGGGAACCAGGTCCGCGGCATGTCGATGACGACATTGTCGAAGTAGGCCGACACGAGATCGAGCATGCGCACCACGACATCGGTCTTGAATGAGCGCATTTCCGAGGGATGCGTCGGCGCCGCCAGCACGCAAAGCCCGCTCGCATGCTTGGACAGCATCACGTCGAGCAGCTGCCGGTCGAGGCGTTCGGGCTGGTTCTCGATCTCGGTGATGTCGAACCGCGGCTCGAGATCGAGATATTCGGCGCAGGCACCTTGCTGGAAATTGAGGTCGACCACGCAGGTCGAGGCACCGCGCGTCACCGAGTGATGCAGCTGGAAAGCGGTCTGCAGCGCCAACGTCGTGGTGCCGACGCCGCCCGCGGCCGGCATGAAAGTGTAAATCTGCGACTCGGTGTTTTCCTCGCGCCCCGGCCCTTGCAGGGCCCGCACGACCGAACGCACCAGGTCGGCCGTGGTGATCGGCTTGACCAGGAAGTCGGCGACCTTGAGCTGCACCAGGATGCGCACGGCAGCGGCGTTGAACTCCTGGGTGACCACGACCACCGGCGCCTTGCCTTCCAGCCGGCGCATGATGCGCTGCAGCGACTCGACTTCCTCCAGCCTTGCCGCGTCCATGTCGACGATGATGACGCCGAAGTCGGTCTCCTGGACCTCGCCGCGCAGTTCGGTGACACTCTTGTCCACCGTCGAGAGCTGGATGATCTCGGAAGCGGCGAACGCGGTCCGCGTGTCCTGCACGAAGGCCCTGTCCGTGGATACGAGCAGGATCTTCTTGGTCTTGATGCCGTTTGCCATTCTTGCCGCCTGTAGGTCGATCGCCTTGATCGATTGCCTTTTTCGATTCAGTCGCTTGTGCTTGTTTGCGCTGCCTTCGCGCCTGCCGCCTGATCGGGTGTGACGGGTCCGGCATCGCCACGCTTCGCAGGCACCAGAAGCCTGGTGTTCTGGACACCGTACTTCCACGGGTCGACCATCTGCATGACGGTGTTGGCGGCCTGGGCGTCACCGGCGCCTGACGTCACGCCTTCGCTGCGCACATAGTCGTCGCTGGTGCAGCCGCCGGCGAAACCGGCAAGCAGCAAGGCGACGCTCGATCTCAGGATCAGACGCATGGCTTCAGTCCTTCGGCAGGTCGAGGAAATGTCCGACCGTGGTGGCGGGAGCGGCCCGTGCGGCGCCGCCGTCAGCCATAGCCAGGGCGCGGTTGGTATCCGACCCTTTCACTTCCTCCGTGTTGTTGAGGAAGTAGTCGGCGTTGCTGGCCGGTTGCGTGCCGTCGGTCGGCACGGCCATTTTCTTCGACGGATCGACCGGTTTGACCAGATAGGGCGTGACGATGATGACCAGATCGGTCTCGCGCCGCTGGTAGGATTTCGACGAGAACAGCGCTCCAAGCACCGGCATCTTGCCGAGGCCGGGAATGCGCGAGGTGGTGATGTCGTTCTGCGACTGCAGCAGCCCCGCGATCATGAAGCTCTGGCCGTTCTTCAGGTCGACCGACGTCCTGGCACGGCGCACGATGAAACCCGGCACCGAAATGTTGCCGATGTTGTAGGATGCCGACGCGTCGATCGAAGAGACTTCCGGCGCGATGTCCAGGCTGACCAATCCGTCCTTGAGCACGGTCGGCTTGAAATCCAGGCTGACGCCGTATTTCTTGTAACTGACGGAGATCTTGCCGTTGTCCTCCGAAACCGGAATCGGGAATTCGCCGCCGGCCAGGAAGCTCGCCGTCTCGCCGGAACGGGCGATAAGGTTCGGTTCCGCCAGCCGCCGGGCAAGGCCGCGCTCTTCCAGCGCCTTGATGGCGATATCGATGGAGACGCCATTGGATAGTAGCCGGCCGATGATTTCACCGGTTCCCGCCGCCGGCACCGTGCCGGGATCGAGCGAAACATCGCGTCCGCCGAAGCCGTAGGCGAAATTGGCGCTGTATTTTGCACCCAGATCCTGACCCGCCTGGCGGTTGATCTCGACGAAGCGGACATTGAGCTGGACTTGCTGCGACGACGAGATGTTGACCGAATTGATCACCTCCTCGTTGCCGGAAAAGCGGGTGGCGATCTTGTTTGCCTTCTCGGCGGCGACAGCGTCGTCCGCCTCGCCCGACAGCACCACGCGGCCGTTGGCCGAGCCGACCTTGATCTTGGCGTCCGGCACGCTGGCGCGGATGGTGTTCGCCAGTTCGTCGGTGTCGAGCGTCACCTCGATGTCGACGGTCCCGACAAGCTGCTTTTTGTCGTCGAACAGCGCGATGCCGGTGGTGCCGAGATTGTTGCCCAGCACATAGAAGGATTTATCGGTCAGCGGATTGACGTTGGCGATCTCGGGATCGCCGATGACGATCTGGTAGAAAGCCGCGCTCGTGATGATCGTCTTGGGCTTGCCCTTGGCGACTTTGATCGACGCATTCTTGGTCGCCGAGACATAGACGATGTCATTATCCGCCCTGGCCGCGCTGGCGAAGGCGAGCATCGCGCCCGCGGCCAGCGAAACCGCCATCGCCAGGGCGCGCACGAAGCACGACCGGCCCGTCATTCCATATAGGGTACGCATCAGCATTGTCCCGTCCCACCCGGTCCCCACCGGCCTTTTACTTCTGGTCCCGCGCCGGAACCTGATATTCCTCGGCCTTCGTGCCACGCGTCACGATGACCGTCTTGAATTTCGGCTTCTCCGGCTCCTTGGTCATGGCATCGAATAACGAGCCGGCCGTGGCCTGCGCCTTGGACGCCACCGATCCGCCAAAGGAGGAGATGGTGGTGACGCCGTTCTTGCCGTCGCCGCCTTCGCTGGCCGAGCGAAGCGAGAGCGACAGCGTGCCGACGGTGCGGGCAAGCGCCACTTTCTGGGCGCCCTCGGTCGTCACCTCGAGAGTCACGGAATTGGCGATCTGCGGCGCCGTCTGGCGCTCGTCGGCGCCCTGGCCGACGCTCAGCACCTTGGCGTCGGCGACGACGATTTCGGAAGTGATGGTCGAACCGGCCGCCCCTTGCGCGTTCTTGGCGACCTCCTGGATTTCACCGGCATCGCGCGTCAGCACGACATCGACGCGGTCGCCCGGCGTGACGAAGCCGCCGACACCGGCGATCTCATCGGTGCGGATGGTAACCGCCCGCATTCCGGGCGTCAGCATGTTGGAAAGCGTCGCCCGGCCGTTCGGCCCCGACAGCTTGGTGAGCAGCACCGGTTCGTTGACCTCGACCGGCGACAGCACGACGCGGCCGCCTTCGCCGAGCAGCCCATCGATCGTGGCAAAGGCGCCTTGCGGCAGCGAATCCTGCGGCCAGGGAATTTCGATGAGCTTCGTGCGATCGAGTTCCATGCCGTAGCGCAACGGAGCGTTGGCCACCACGATGGTCTTGAATTCGATCTTGGGCGGGGCCGGCGCGACGATCGAGGCTGTCTTCTCCTGGGCATCGGCCTGGCTTTTGACCCAGAAATCCGCGGCAAAGATCGAGATCGCGCCGAAAACGGCGGCGATACCGATCATCGTTATAGCCTTGCCCCTCACGCCCAAACCCCTGATGCCCGTAGTTTCTTGTTATGTTGGGCTCACGCTACGTGGCATTGTTAAAGAATCAGGAACGCAGAACGACGGCATTCGACCTATTTCCGCCCGCTTGGTTATCGAATGGTTTTAGGATAAGACGGGCCGGATCCCCGAACGTAACAGGAACCTCCGTCGCTTGGCGCTGAAAAGCGTGGCAGTATCGGCGGGTGATTCGCAGCACCGGACCTATGGCAGGCATGGACGACAACAACGACCTTTTCGGCGACCTGGACAAGCAACCGCAGCCGGTCCGCGCACCGGCGCGCCCGGCGGATCCGCTGGTGCAGGCGGCAGCCAAGCGGCCGGCGGCAAGCCGCGACGGTTCGGAGGGCTACAGCGCCGCCGACATCGAGGTGCTCGAAGGCCTGGAGCCGGTGCGGCGCCGGCCGGGCATGTATATCGGCGGCACCGACGACAAGGCGATGCACCATCTGTTCGCCGAGGTCATCGACAATTCGATGGACGAGGCGGTTGCCGGCCACGCCACTTTCATCGATGTCGAGCTTTCGGCCGACGGTTATCTCTCCGTCACCGACAATGGCCGCGGCATTCCGGTCGATCCTCACCCGAAATTCAAGAAGCCGGCGCTCGAAGTGATCATGACGACGCTGCATTCGGGCGGTAAGTTCGATTCCAAGGTCTACGAGACCTCAGGCGGCCTGCACGGCGTCGGCGTGTCCGTGGTCAACGCGCTATCGGATCATCTCGAGGTAGAAGTCGCGCGTGGCCGCCAGCTCTACCGGCAGAGATTCTCGCGCGGCGTTCCGGTCAGCGGCCTCGAGCACCTTGGCGAAGTCCACAACCGGCGCGGTACCAAGATCCGCTTCCACCCCGACGAGCAGATATTCGGCAAGGGTGCCGCGTTCGAGCCGGCGCGGCTTTACCGCATGACGCGCTCGAAGGCCTATCTGTTCGGTGGTGTCGAGATCCGCTGGACCTGCGATCCGTCGCTGATCAAGGAAAAGGACCAGACGCCGGCCAAGGCGGAATTTCATTTTCCCGGTGGCTTGAAGGACTATCTCAAGGCATCGCTGGGCGACGATTTCCAGGTGACGCGCGAAATCTTCGCCGGAAAGAGCGACAAGCAAGGCGGCCATGGCTCGCTCGAATGGGCGGTGACCTGGTTCGGCGGCGACGGCTTCGTCAATTCCTACTGCAACACCATCCCGACCGGTGAAGGCGGCACGCACGAGGCCGGTTTCCGCAATGTGCTGACACGGGGCCTGCGCGCCTATGCCGAACTCGTCGGCAACAAGCGCGCCTCGATCGTCACCTCGGAAGACGTCATGATCTCGGCGGCGGGCATGCTGTCGGTGTTCATCCGCGAGCCGGAATTCGTCGGCCAGACCAAGGACAGGCTGGCGACGATAGAGGCCATTCGAATTGTCGAGACCGCGATCCGCGATCCATTCGACCATTGGCTGGCCGACAATCCGCAGGAAGCCTCCAAGCTGCTCGAATGGGTGATCGCGCGCGCCGACGAACGGGTGCGCCGTCGCCAGGAAAAGGAAGTGTCGCGCAAGAGCGCGGTGCGCAAGCTGCGCCTGCCAGGCAAACTCGCCGACTGCACCCAGAACGCCGCCGCCGGTGCCGAACTCTTCATCGTCGAAGGTGACTCGGCGGGCGGCTCGGCCAAGCAGGCACGCGACCGCGCCAGCCAGGCGGTGCTGCCGCTGCGCGGCAAAATCCTCAACGTCGCCAGCGCCGGCAACGACAAGCTGGCCGCCAACCAGCAGATATCGGACCTGATCCAGGCGCTCGGCTGCGGCACGCGATCGAAGTACCGCGACGAGGATCTGCGCTACGACCGCGTCATCATCATGACCGACGCCGACGTCGACGGCGCTCACATCGCCTCGTTGCTGATCACCTTCTTCTACCAGGAGATGCCCGCGCTGGTGCGCGGTGGACACCTCTATCTCGCGGTGCCGCCGCTGTACTCGATCAGGCAGGGCGGCAAGGTCGCCTACGCCCGCGACGACGCGCACAAGGACGAGCTGCTGCGCACCGAATTCACCGGGCGCGGCAAGGTCGAGCTTGGCCGCTTCAAGGGCCTGGGCGAGATGATGGCCGCACAGCTCAAGGAAACCACCATGGACCCGAGGAAGCGCACACTCCTCAGGGTCGATGTGAACGAAGTCGATTCGGCCACCAAGGACAGGGTCGATGAGCTGATGGGCACCAAGCCCGAAGCCCGCTTCCGTTTCATCCAGGAACGTGCCGAATTCGCCGAGGCGGAAGTGCTGGATATCTAGCCGCCCACTGCTCTACTTTGTCCGTGCGGGTACGGAGACCAGCATGTGACCTGGGTGCGGCTGAAGGGCTATTTCGAGACCAATCTGGCCGGGCTGACGCAGCCGACGCGTTCGGACTGGATTTTCGCCCTTAGAACTGTTTCGGCCGGCCTGATCGCGCTTCTGGCCGCCTATGCACTGAAGCTCGACCACCCGCAATGGGCGATGATGACGGTTTTCATCGTTGCCCAGCCGGTCGCCGGCATGGTGCTGGCAAAGGGCTTTTACCGGCTGCTCGGCACGCTTGTGGGCGGCGTCGCGGCGATCGGCATCACCACCGCGTTCGGCACCGGCCCCTGGGTGCTGGTGACGGTGCTCGCGGTCTGGATCGGCATCTGCACCTTCGTCTCGTCGCTGCTGCGCAATCCCGAAGCCTATGGTGCGGCACTTGCCGGCTATACGGCGATGATCATCGGCCTGCCCGCCTTCGGGCAGCCGCATCTGGTCGTGGACCTCGCGGCCGCGCGTTGTGCCGAGATCGTGCTCGGCATTGTCTGCGCCGGCCTGACAAGCCGGCTGATCCTGCCCAAGCTGGCCAGTGACGCCATCATCTCGCGGCTGAAGCGCTGCATCATCGATCTCGCGACCTATGCCGGCGGTGCGTTCTCCAGCGGCGATCCGGCAACGCTTTCCGGCCTGCACAGGAAGCTGGTCGCCGACACCCAGACACTTGGCGAGATGCGCGCCTATGCAAGGCTCGAGGCGCCGAGCTTCGCGCCGCGCGCCCATCCAGTGCGGCGCACCATCGGGCAATTGCTGTCGGCACTCTCGGCCGCGCGTGCGCTGCATTCGCACGCCGCGCCGAAGAACGCAGCGCTCATTCCGGTGCGCTCGGAGTTGCAGCTGCTTGTCGGCGAACTGGCGACCAAACCCGGCGCGCTGGATGACACCGCGCCTTGGGTGGCGCGGCTCGACGCGATCTCGGCCAAGGCGCGTCAGATGCCCGATGTCCCGGCCGACCAGGGCGACGACAAGGTCGGCACCATCACCCGCCTCACCATCGCCGCCGATTTCGCCGAGGCGCTGAAGCAGGTGCTGCGCGGGCTCGATGCCTTGCGCGCGCCGGTCACGCGGCGCCCAGGTCCCGCCAGCCAGCAGCCGGCCCTCGTAGTACACCGCGACTATCCCGGCGCGGCGCGCAACGCCGTGCGCGCAGCCCTTGCGACGCTGCTGGTCGCGGCTTTCTGGCTGACGACGAAATGGTCGGAAGCGGCCGGCACCGTCATTCTCGTTGCCGTCGTGTCGAGCCTGTTTGCTGCCCGCCCCGATCCCGTGCAGGTGTCCTGGGGTTTCTTCAAGGGAACGCTGCTGGCTTTGCCATTTGCCTTTCTCGTCGGCCAGGTCGCATTGCCTGCGCTGCCCGGCTTCGGCTGGTTCGTGCTGTTTGTCGTGCCGATCCTGGTGCCGACGGCGCTGGGCATGGCCAATCCGCGCTATGTCGGCGTAGCCACGGCGTTCGCCATCAACTTCCTCGCCTTCCTCAGTCCGCATCAGGCGATGACCTACGATCCTGGCCCGTTCTTCGCCGGCTCGGCGTCGGTGCTGGTCGGCATCCTGCTGGCGATCGGCGTCTTCCTCGTCGTTCTGCCCGCCGATCCGTGGCTCGCGGCCAACCGCATCGTGCGCGCCATGCGCGAGGATCTGGCGCGGCTTTGCCTGCACGAGCGTGTGCCGAGGCGTTCGGCCTTCGAAAGCCTCGCCTATGACCGGATCAACCAGTTGATGCCGCTGGTGCAGAATTCGGGCAAGAAGGGCGAGGCGGTCCTGGGTGGCGGCGTCGTGGCCGTCACGGTCGGCCTCGAGATCCTTCGGCTGCGCGCTACGAGCCAAAACCATGCCATTGCGCCCGAAACCGCGCTCTCGATCGCCAACTTCCTGAGAGGTTTGGCACGCGAACTGCTCTTCCGCGCCCCAGGCGATCCGCAGACGGCGACCATCGCCGTCGCCCGCCAATATGCGGCGGCCATCGCCCAGAAAAACGCCACCGGCGACATGCTGCAGATCGCGGCGTCACTGCGCATCATCGCCGCGGCAATGGAGGATTTCCCGGATTTTTTCGCCAGGGATCGAAGCTAAGTGGCCGAATGCGCCGACTTCAGGCCGCGGCGATCGCCAGCGCATGACCGCGCGCGTTCTCGCGCAGCGCATTGAGATGGATCGACTTGACCAGGATGGCGAGGTCGCCATCCGCGGACTGCCCGCCCAATTCCTTGAGCATCAGCCAGCTGACCTCCTGCACGCCAGCGACGCGCTTGCCATTGGCGACCTCCCGCCAGATTTTCAGCGCCCGCAGGATGATCGCGTGCGTGGCGGCGGCGAGGCCAGCGCTGCGGAACAGCGCCTGCAGGGCGACATCGTGCCCGCCGGCGAGCAGCGCCCTCACCCTTTGTTCGGACTGCTGGCTGAGCGCGACCAACGTGGAGCCGAAGAAATCCACCTTGCCGTGCGCGATGGTGCGGATGAGGAAGCTCGCGGTGAGATCGCCGCGCAAGCGCAAATGCTCGATCAGTGCCGCGTGTTCCTCCGGGCGCGTGCCTTCTATCAGCGTCACCGAGGCCTTGACGCAAGCGTCGCGCATGACGCGTTCGGCACGCGCGGCGCCCATCAGAGCCATGACCAGCGGTGATGTTTTCAATGTCTCGCCGAGCTTGATGAGCAACATGTGCCGGCAGTCGGCAGGCAGGCGGATATCCGATATCAGCGCCTCGCGCACCAGGGGCAGATGCCCATGGCGCTCGGCCATGCGGCGGAAACTGAGCGACGCTATATCGGCGCCGCTGTTGGCCAGCAGCACCGCGCAGGCTTCCGCCTCGCCGATCTCGGCGATGGCCGCCGACAGCGCCATCGAGACCAGCGGCCGATCGGCGATCAGCGTCTGCGTTGCCTTCTGGCTTGCCGCCACGCGGTTGATCAGGTCGGCGTCGGTGAGCAGCGGCGAGCGTGCCAGCACCACGCCGGCAACCTCCGGCTGGTCGGAGGCCAGTGCGCTGATGATCTGCAGCGGCGCGTGATGGCTCATCGACAGCGCCTTCGCCATCGCCAGCCGCACTTTCGATGAGGCATCGTCGAGCAGCAGCGTCAGCGCCGCCTCGGCGGCGCAGCGGTCCTCGAACGGCAATTCGGAATTGATGTAGGCACGGGCCAGCGCGCTTGCCGCGGCGGCGCGCTCGGACACCCTGGCCGTGTAGATCCACTTCAGGAAATGCGAAACAACAACCATGCCGTCTGCTTACGCCCCTAGCCAGAAGGTTTCTGGCCCCGGTCATTACGGTAGGCAGAAATGGTTTACGAACGGTTCACCATGTTCATTAACTGGCTTGCGGGGCCGATTTGCAGCGCTTATCAACCGTCAGGCAGCGAAGGAGACAGGAAATGGCCGGGCTTTATCTCCAGGAGTTCGTCGTCGGCCACGTCTTCCAGCACACGCTGCGCAAGACGGTTACCGAGAGCGACAACATGCTATTTTCGGTGATGACGCTGAACCCGCAGCCGCTGCATATCGATTTCGATTTCGCCGCCAAGAGCGAATGGGGCAAGCCGCTGGTCAACTCGCTGTTCACGCTCGGCCTGATGATCGGCATCTCGGTCAACGACATCACGGTCGGCACGACGGTCGCCAATCTCGGCATGAAGGAGACCGTGTTTCCGCACCCGGTGTTCCATGGCGACACCATCCGCGTCGAGACCACGGTCGTCTCGGTGCGGGAATCGAAATCGAAGCCCGATCGCGGCATCGTCGAGTTCGAGCACCGCGCCTACAACCAGCATGGTGACCTCGTCGCCAAATGCACGAGGCAAGCGATGATGCTGAAGAAGGCGGCCTGATGCGTTCGCTGCTGTTCGTCCCCGGCGATTCCGAGCGGAAGCTGGAAAAGGGCCTTGGAGCCGGCGCCGATGTCGTCATCGTCGACCTCGAGGACTCCGTGGCGCCGCAGAACAAGGCAACGGCGCGCGCGATCGCGGCACGCTTCATCGCCGGACGCCGGGGGCAAACCAGCTCGGCGATCTACGTCAGGGTCAACGACCTGTCGACCGGGCTGACGGATGACGATCTTGCCGCGCTCGTGCCGGCGAAGCCGGATGGCATCATGCTGCCCAAGTCGAACAGCGGCCAGGATGTGCAGCAGCTCTCGGCAAAGCTCAGGGTTCGCGAGGCCGAAAATGGCCTGGCCGACAGGGCGATAAAGATCCTGCCGATCATCACCGAAACCCCTGCCGGTGTGCTCGCCGCCGCGACCTATGCCGGTGCTAGCGCGCGCCTAGTCGGCCTCACCTGGGGCGCGGAAGACCTGTCGGCGGCGATCGGCGCGCGATCGGCGCGCGACGAGAGCGGCCGCTACACCGATGTGTTCCGCCTTGCCCGCACCATGACCATCCTCGCCGCCAGTGCGGCGGAAGTTGCAGCTATAGACACGGTCTTCCCGAATTTTCGCGACATGGCGGCCTTCGCCGAGGAATGCGCTGAGGCCGAGCGCGACGGCTTCACCGGCAAGATGGCGATCCACCCAGATCAGGTGCCCGTCATCAACGCTGCCTTCACGCCGTCGACGGAGGCTGTGAAACACTCCCAGGCAATCGTCGACGCATTCGCGGCGACGGGAGATCCCGGCGTCGTCGGCATCGACGGCAAAATGTTCGACCGCCCGCACCTGCGGCTGGCCGAACGGCTTCTGGCACGCGCGCGGGCGGCAGGGATTTCCGCTTAAATCCGTTTTTACAATCTTCCTGGAATTGCTCTCAGTCCCGCGCAAGCACGATGATCCTGTCCTCCGGCTGATAGGCTAGCGCTTCCGACTTCAGCGGGTTGACGATGACGCCACCCAGCGCCCTTTGGTCGGCATCTCCAGTGCGGATGCGCCGGTACCCTATCGCGATCTCGCCGCGTAACCGCGCCGATTCCGCGATCGTCCAGAAGGTCAGCGGCTGGTCGATCGCGACATAATCCGCGACCGGGCGCATGTAGATTTCGGAGCCCTTCTCATCGAGCAAATCATCGAAGATCGCGGCGAGGTGTTGGTTTTCGGATGCCTGCGCCAACATCAGGCTGACCAGCCGGTTGCTGACGACGAAGTCGTCGGCCTTGGTCACCGCCGCGAGCTCCCGGTTGCGCACGTCGATCATCTCGCTGACGATGGAGATGTGCAGGCCGGCATCATCGGCGATCTTACGCAGATGCAGCAGCGTCACCAGCGTGCGCGTGTCGGCCGGCTGCGCCGCCATGGTTTCGCTGTAGCCGAGGACGAGCACGTGATCGTAGGAAGGCACGTCCAGGCTCGCCAGTGCTGCGCTGCTCGAGGTGTCGGTGATGCTGCATTTGACCGACAGATTGTCGCTGGCGACCGTCAGTCCGGCAACTTCCTGCTCGAGCCCGGGCGTATCGGCGGCGATGGTCAGGATCGAACCAGGCGCGACGTAGCGCGACAGTTCATAGGTGATGATCGGACCGCGCCGGTTCCAGCCGAGGATCAGCATGCGCTCCGGCTTCGTCTCGATCGGCCGAGGACCGTGGATCGCCGCCGCGTCGATCTTGATCCCGGTACCTCCCTGCTTTATCGCGGCATCGTCCTCGGCGATGATGATGGCGCGCATGTCCTTGCCGATCACCAGATCCGACGACGGGTTGAGATCGACGCGCCCCTGCGGGTCGCAAAGGCCGATCAGCGCACAGTGCTCATACGCCATCACCGCTTCGCCGAAGGTCTTGCCGGTAAGTTCCGGCTGCCCGGTCGTGTAGATTTCGCAGCCGTCGAAATCGAGCAGCTCCGAATAGACGCCGCTGAGACCCGACTGCCGGCTTGAATGCACGACGATACGCGAGATCAGCTGATCGGCCAGCACGAGTTGCACCTCGGCTCCGCCGACGACGCGGGCGACCTCGGCGTTCTTGCCATCGCGGATCTCGGCGGCGATGTTGTAGGGGTCGGTGCGGCGGTTCGGGTCGTTGACCAGCGCCAGCACCGTCTTGATGACCTGCGAATCCGGATCGTCGCCTTCCGGCGACAGCACGATGACCGACCGCGAGGTCTGCGGGTTGACGATGGCCAGGTCGTAGAGATCCGTCGGGTCGCCGCTGCGGCAGATGATGCGCGTGTTGCCCAGTTTGCCGACCTTGGCCGCGATTTCGTCCTCCATCGCGACCTTGTCCATATTGGCCATGACGACGATGCGTGGACGGCGCCGGCTGGCATTGGCAATGACCAGTTCGGAGATGACGTCGAAGATCGACGGCGACCAATTGAGGATAATGGTGTGATCGGCCTCCAGCACGCGCGACCGGCCCTTGCGCAATTCATCGAGCTTGCCGTCGACGCCGGCGCTGAGCACGCCGATCAGGGCCGACACGACAAAGATGCCGGCCAGCGTGACGACCAGCATGACGAGACGGAAAGCCCAGCCGGTATCACCGCCCATCGTGCCGGAATCGAGTGTGCGCATCAGCGATTCCCAGAACGCTTCGAAAAAGTTCAGCGGCTCGCCGCCCTCCGGTGCGATGCGGGTCACCGCAAGCAAAGCTGCGGCGGCGATGATGATCAGCAGGGAAACGACTGCGAGCCAACCGATCAGCGCGATCGGTCCTGCGGCCATGCTCTTGTCAAACCCGTAGCGCAGCCGGGTCCCCAGCGTGTCTCGCTTCTTCATGTTGCCAGTGCCCCGCACTATCCCCAAGGTCGATGCCCCAACCCCAACGCATCGCCGAAGCCGTTCTCTTAGCCTGTGTTCAAATGAAGGGAAATCGCTTTTCGCGCGCTCGCGACCAAGAAAGCCGCCGCGATGGCGGACCGCGAGTGGTAGGCGTTTTCGCCTGTACGCTACGACCGCATCAACCTGGCCGCCAGCGGGTCGTTTTCGCCCCTGCTGGTCAGGATCATCCGGCAAGGTGTCGAAGACGGCACCTTCAGGACCTTCGATCCGGAGGGGGTCGCCGACATCGTCATGCAGTTCGGCATGGCCACGCATGACGTGGTCGCCAAGGCATTCGCCGGCGGCAGCGACGCCGACATGGATGTCGCGATCGAAACCCTGGAGAAACGCGTCAAGCCCTACGAGATCGCCCTGGACCGCATACTCGGCCTCCCCGACGGAAGCATTCGTGTCGCAGAGCCCGGCTATGTGCGCGCCGTCATGACGGCCGGCGGCGAACGAATGCCGGCAAGGCGCGATAGCGAACAAGTTGGAAGGCTCTTATTCCTGGCCCCAGCGCGGCCGGCGCATCGAAAAGACTTCGTCGACGCTCGCATAGTCCATGTAGCCGAGACGAGCGACATTCCCGGCCTTGGTGATGTCAAACAGTCCGTCCTTCAAAAAGGCATCGTCGATGTGCACGCCGACCACTTCGCCGGCGACGACGACAGCGCTCGTCGGCGATCCATCCAGCGCCCGTGGCCGAAAGACTTCCGTCACCCGGCATTCCAGCGCGGCGGGTGCTGCTGCCACGCGCGGCGGCGCGACAAGACGGCAAGGCGCCATTGCAAGGTCGGCATAGACGAACTCGTTGACGCCGCGCGGCGCGTTGACGGAGGTGTAATTCATCTTCTCCGCGAGATCGCGGCTGACGAGATTGGCGACGAACTCGCCGGTTTCCTGAGCGAAGGAGGCGCTGTCCTTCTCTCCCTCCGAGGAAAACCAGACGATGAACGGCCGCGTCGAAAACGCATTGAAGAAAGAGTATGGCGCGAGATTGATCTCGCCCGCTTTGTTCAGCGTCGATATCCAGCCGATCGGGCGCGGCGCCACGATCGCCTTGGAGGGATCGTGCGGCAGTCCGTGCCCCTTCGATGGCTCGTAGAACATTCAGCCCGCCCAAGGCCCTGAGTAATCGGCATAGAGCTTTGCGGGATCGGGCCGAGGCCGCTCCGGCGCCGGGCCGGCATAAGAGCCGATGTGGACGAAGCCGACGACACGCTCCTGCGGCGCCAGTCCGAGGATCGCCCTGCCCTCCGGGACATCGGAATACCAGTTGCTGATCATGTTGGTGCCATAGCCCAGCGCATTGGCCGCAATCATCAGGTTCATCGCCGCCATGCCGCCCGACAGGAACATCTCCCATAGCGGGATTTTCGGATTCTCCTTCGGCGCCGATACCACGCCGATCACCAGCGGCGCCCGCGAGAATCGCGCCAGTTCCTGGTTGCGGCGGCCTTCGGGCAACGGCCCTTCCCGCTGCTCGGCAAGGTCGGCCAACTTCTTGCCGATCTCGATGCGGACATCGCCGCGGTAGAGGATGAAGCGCCAGGGTTCGAGCCGGCCATGATCGGGCACGCGCGTGGCGGCAGCGATCATCGTTGCGATATCGGCGTCACCAGGCGCTGGCTCCTTGAGCTCCGGAATCGGCGCTGAATTTCGGGTGAGCAGGAAGTCGATGATCGGCGACGCCATGGGCGCAAGTCTCCTAGACACTCGTTTTTGAGCTGAAGCGCACCATCGGGAAGTCGGGCGGCTCGGGCAAAGGCGCGCAAGCGCCGGACTGAAGAGTCGTGGATCGGACTCTTAAGCCTTGAAATTGCCACCGCCATGGGCTTCAACGCAAGGCATGTTTGAGGGGCGACTGCGTCTTTTCCTGGTCCGGCTCTGCGCCGCGCTGTTCCTGCTGCCGGTCACCATGGCTGCCGCACAGGAAAAGGACGGCGTCAGCGACCTGAAACTTCCCGGAATTTCGAGCTATGCGACGCCCAAGAGCGAAACCCCGCTGGCGCTTGGCGGCGGTGGCGCCATCACTCTGTCGGCCCAGTTGACCGACAAAGGCGCCGACATCACCCGCGGCCTGGTCTGGCGTGTCTTCAAGCCTGAGGCCGTCAACGGCAAATTGCCGATGGTCGCCTCCGCGCATGGCGGCAACGCCGTCTTCCAGCTCGAACCAGGCAGCTATCTGGTCCATGCGTCCTACGGCCGGGCCGGCGCCACCAAGCGCATCACGGTCGGCAAGGAAGCCAAGCGCGAAAGCCTCGTGCTCGACGCCGGCGGCTTGAAGCTCGACGCGGTGCTGTCAGGCGGCGTGCGCATTCCGCCGAAAAAGCTGCGCTTTTCGATCTACGAGGGCACGGCGGAGGCCAATGGCGACCGCGCGCTGATCATCCCCGACGTCGAGCCCAACAGCGTCGTGCGGCTCAACGCCGGCATCTATCATGTCGTCTCGACCTACGGCGCCGTCAACGCGGTCATCCGCTCCGACATCCGCGTCGAGGCCGGCAAGCTGACCGAGGCCACCGTCGAGCACCATGCCGCCGAGATCACGATGAAGCTGGTGCGCGAATCGGGCGGCGAGGCAATCGCCGACACCTCGTGGTCGCTGCTCAACGAATCCGGCGATCCGATCAAGGAGACCGTCGGCGCCTTCGCCTCCATGGTGCTTGCTGAAGGCGACTACACCATCATCGCCAAGAATCGCGACCGCATCTACCAGAAGGATTTCACGGTCGTCGCCGGTCAGAACCAGGAGATCGAGGTTCTCGCCACTGAAGCCGCAGCGATGGATCCTGAAGAAGGCGCGGATTAGCCTTAGGCTGCTAGCTTTGTTCGCGTCGGCAGAAAGGGTATCCGGCGGCGCGGCTGTGTCGGCGCCAGATCGAACACACCACGATAAAGGCGCTCGAGCAGCAGCTTACGGTCGCGCAAAGGCTCCAACTCGCTCCAGCGCAGCACATCGCCAACGCGCACGTCGATCGCCTTGCCAGACAGCCGTGCGAACTCGCGGATCAGCAGCGACGTGCGCAAGGTCAGCGACGCCTTGCCGACGAATTTGGCCACACGGCCATCGCGCTCGGCCATGTTCATTGGACCGCTGACCAGATGGAACAGCCTGCCGTTCTGCCCGGAAAAATGCATGGGAATGACCGACGCTTTCGCCTCCTGGACGAGACGCGCCGGAAACATCTTCCACGGCAGGTCGCGCGCCCGGCCAAACCCCTTTGGCGCCGTGGCGACGCCGCCGGCCGGAAACACCACGATGGTGACGCCTTCCCTGAGCAGCCGCACTGCCTCATGGCGCACGGCCATGTTGTTCTTCAGCGCGTCCTTGGTCTCGGAAAAGTCGATCGGCAGCGAATAAGGCTCCATCTCGCGGATCTTGAGCAAATCCTTGTGGATCATCACCCGGAACGGCCGACCCAACTGCTCGGCCAGCGACAGCACGGCAATGCCGTCGCCGATGCCGAACGGATGGTTGGCGACGATCACAAGCGGTGTGTCGGGTAATTGCGCCGGCGGCCATTGATCGGCGGTCCGCACGCCGACGTCGATCAGTTCCAGCATGCGGCTGAATACCCGCTCGCCGCTCGGCACCACCTGGCGGCGCCAGAAATCATAGAGTGCCGCGAAACGATCGCGGCCCGACAGGCCTTCGACCGAATGAATGAACCAGCGCGCCAGCGCCGGCTGGCGCGGGTTGGCGTAGGAAAGCTCGGGAAAGGGCCGTTCGCGCAATTTCAGCTTGAGCATGGGGGCTCGTTACAAGGTCGCCGTGACAGGGATATGAAAATGGCGGTGGATCGATCCACCGCCATGACTGGAAGGGCTGTTCAAATCAGGCCGCGCGCTTGCGCCGGCGATCGGGTGTGATCGTTTCCTCGGTCAGTTGTGCGATCGCCTCGGCAAGGCCAAGCGATTGCTGGTCGCGCGAGCCGAGCCGGCGGATATTGACCGTCTGTTCCTCCGCCTCGCGCTTGCCGCAGACGAGAATGACCGGGACCTTGGCCAGTGAATGTTCGCGTACCTTGTAGTTGATCTTCTCGTTGCGCAGGTCGGCCTCCGCCAGAAGTCCGGCCGCCTTCAGCTTTGCCACCACTTCGGTCACATAGCCGTCCGCCTCCGACGTGATCGTCGCCACCACCACCTGCAGCGGCGCGAACCACAGCGGGAAATGGCCGGAGTAGTTCTCGATCAGGATGCCGAGAAAACGCTCCATCGAACCGCAGATCGCACGGTGCACCATGACAGGCTGCTTCTTCTCGGAATCCGAGCCGATGTAGAAGGCGCCGAAACGCTCCGGCAGGTTGAAGTCGACCTGCGTGGTGCCGCACTGCCATTCGCGACCGATGGCATCCTTGAGCACATATTCGAACTTCGGCCCGTAGAAGGCGCCCTCGCCCGGATTGATCGAGGTCTTGATGCGGTTGCCGGAGCGCGTCCTGATCGTCTCCAGAACATTGCCCATGATCGCCTCGGCATGATCCCACGCCTCATCGGTTCCGACGCGCTTGTCTGGCCGCGTCGACAGCTTCACGCTGACCTCTTCAAAACCGAAATCGGCATAGGTCGAGAGGATCAGGTCGTTGATGCGCAGGCATTCCGCCGCGAGCTGTTCCTCGGTGCAGAAGATGTGCGCATCGTCCTGCGTGAAGCCGCGCACGCGCATCAGCCCGTGCAGCGCACCTGACGGTTCGTAGCGATGCACATTGCCGAATTCCGCAAGTTTTACGGGCAGATCGCGGTATGACTTCAACCCATGCTTGAAAATCTGCACGTGGCCCGGGCAGTTCATCGGCTTCAGCGCGAAGATGCGGTCGTCGTCGGTGTCGTCACCGGCGACCGTCACCTTGAACATCGCGTCGCGATACCAGCCCCAGTGGCCAGACGTCTCCCACAGGCTCTTGTCAAGCACTTGCGGTGCGTTGACCTCCTGATAGCCCTGCTCGTCGAGGCGGCGGCGCATGTAGTTGACCAGGTTCTGGAACATCTTCCAGCCCTTGGCGTGCCAGAAGACGACGCCTGGCCCCTCTTCCTGGAAATGGAACAGGTCCATCTCACGGCCGAGCTTGCGGTGGTCGCGCTTCTCGGCTTCCTCGAGCATCGTCTGGTAGGCATCGAGCTGCGCCTGGTCGGCCCAGGCCGTGCCGTAGATGCGGGTCAGCATCGGGTTGTTCGAGTCGCCGCGCCAATAGGCACCGGCCACCTTCATCAGTTTGAAGGCGTTGCCGATCTGGCCGGTCGAGGCCATGTGCGGACCGCGGCAGAGATCGAACCAGTCGCCCTGCGCGTAGATCTTGAGATCCTGGTCTTCGGGAATGGCGTCGATCAGCTCGAGCTTGTAGCGCTCGCCCTTGTCGGCAAACACTTTTTTCGCCTGCTCGCGCGACCAGACTTCCTTGGTGAACGGCTTGTTGCGCGCAATGATCTCGCGCATCTTCTTCTCGATCACCGGGAAATCGTCGGGGGTGAACGGCTCGTTGCGGGCGAAGTCGTAATAGAATCCGTTCTCGATCACCGGCCCGATCGTCACCTGCGTCCCCGGCCACAATTCCTGCACCGCTTCCGCCAGCACATGCGCGGTGTCATGGCGGATCAATTCCAGCGCGCGGGGATCCTCGCGGGTGATGATCTCGACCTTGCCGGACTTGCCGAGCGGGTCGGAGAGGTCGCGGACGGTGCCGTCGATGGCGTAGGCGACGGCCTTCTTGGCCAGCGACTTCGAGATCGATTCGGCAAGGCTCGCACCGGTCATCGCCGCGTCGTAATCGCGGACGGAGCCATCGGGAAATGTCAGGGAAACGGAATTCAGCATGGGTATCTCCTATCCAGTCCCGCAAACGAGCGCGGGTGGTCGTGGGTAAAGCCGGGTGCGCCAAATCACATGGACAACCGGCAGCGGGCGGGTTTTAGAGGCAGTGCCGCGTCAGGTAAAGAGCGGCAATTGGCGCAACCGTCAGGAAACGTCGCTACAGATGTCGCAGAGCCTTGCGAAAAGGCACGACACCAACTGGAATCATCAGCATGGAAGACGCTACACCCAGCCGAACCGCCCTTGGCGTCGCACGCATGAGGGCCCTGCATCAGTTTTCACCGCAGGCGGGGCTGTTTCGCGATCCCTACGCGATCGCGATACTGGGTGAAGCGGCCCCCACGGCGCAGGAGCTTGAGCAGGAAGACGAGCGCCGCCGGCGCATGCGCCTGTTCGTGACCGCTCGCGCCCGGTTCGCCGAGGACTGGCTGGCGGCGGCGGTTCGTCGCGGCATCCGGCAACTCGTCGTACTTGGCGCCGGCCTCGACACGTTTTCACTGCGCAATCCGTATCCGGACCTCAACGTGTTCGAAGTCGACCACCCGGCGACGCAGGCCTGGAAACGCAAATGCATTGCCAATGCTGGTCTTGCCGAACCATCCGCCACAACATTCGTGCCGGTCGATTTCGAGCGGCAGAGCCTGTCAGCGGAATTGACCGCGGCCGGTTTGCAGTCGACCGAACCGAGCTTCTTCATCTGGCTGGGGGTCGTCCCCTACCTGACGAAGGAAGCGATCTTCAAGACGCTGTCCTGGATAGCCGGTGTTCCCGGCTCGGAGGTGGTGTTCGACTACAGCGAACCGGCTGAGAACCGCGATGCGGCGGGGCAAGCTGCCTTGGCTTTCCACGCGGCACGCGTTGCCGCTGTCGGGGAGCCATGGATCAGCTTCTTCGTTCCCGGTGAGCTGGCACAATCTCTCCATGGCCTCGGCTTCGACGAGATCGAGGATCTCGAGAGCAGCGATATCGCCGCTCGCCTTTCCAGAACCCCGACGGAAAGGACAGCCAACTCCAGCGGCCACATCATCCGTGCGCGCCGGAGCACCTGACCAATCTATTTCACCAGCAGCGGCAGATCCTTCAGGAACGCGGCCCGGGTCTGCAGTCCCTTGGGCATGTCGGTGCGGGTGGCATCGACGACCAACCGCGCGAAGACAATCTGGCGGCCGTCCTTTTTCGCCCAGCCGACGAACCAGCCCAGCGAGCGCTTGTCCTTGTCCGCGTCACCGCCAAGCCTGGTGCTGCCGGTCTTGCCCTGCACGGTCCAGCCGCCGGCCTGGAACGTCGGTATGATGGCCGCTGTCATGTCGTACGCCTTGGCCGACACCGGCAGTTGGCGGGCAAGCAGCTTGCGCAGGAAATCGACCTGCTCGACCGGCGTGATCTTGAGCGAGGAGTTCACCCAGGAATAGGTCAAGCCATCGTCCTTGCCGGGATTGCCGGACACGTCGCTGTTGCCGTAACCGAGTTTCGAGACATAGCCGGCAAATTTCTCACTACCGAGCCGGCGGGTGATCTCCCGCGAGTACCAGATGATCGAGTCCCGCTCCCAGATCACCGGATCGACGGTCTTTTGATCCCGCTTCGCCGCCTTGAATTCAGGCTTGTAGTCCCAGGCCGGCGTGTGCTCGTCGCTCAGGATCCCGGCATCGTAGCCGATTAGCGAGAGTGGCACCTTGAATGTCGAGGCCGGGCTGAACCGCTGGTCGCAGGTCCCGTCCTGATAAAGCGTCTTGCCGCTTGCCGCATCGGCGATCAGCGTGCACTGCACATCGCCAAGCGGCGCCGACTGCGCGCGCATCGGAAATCCCAGCAGCCAGGCTAGCAGGAACAGGACGCCGGCAAGGATGAACGGAAGACGGTCGAAATTGCGCATGGGATGCTCGCTCCAGAAGGGTGTTCGCGAGCGGCTTAACGAGGTCTCTTGTCTCGATTTTGTCTCAAATGCGCAGTCTTTGTGCAGGCTTGCGTTAACCCTACCGGATCGTAAAAACGACCCATTGGCGCATCGGCACAATCACCCCTGCCGGCGTTTCTTGCCGATCCGCCAGTACCGCCAGGGCAGGAACCACACATAGCGATCCGCCAGCGCTTCCGGCACGAGGTCGACGCCATGCGTACCGAATGGCCCACAGCGCAGCACCCGGAAAAATCCCATCCAGCCGCCGGCCCACAGGCCATGCCTGGCGATCGCCTCATGCGCGTATTCCGAACAGGTCGGCAGATGACGGCAGGAGTTGCCGACAAAGCCGGACAGCGTCAGTTGGTAGAGGCGTACGATCGAGGTGCCGAGGAGACGGCCAGGCGTCTTGCGCCACGGGCCGGGCCAGTTGCGACCGCGCCTCGGCTGTTCCGCTGGATGCACATGCCCGTGCCGGTCGCCCACTGCTGTCTCCGTATCGCGTTTCCACGCGATAGATGTGGGCATGCGCGGGAGAACGCAATCCCACCGCCTTGCTGTCACGAACGGAAACGGCGAAATGGCTGCCGGTCGGCCGCATGTGTCCACCGGTCATGGCTGGCCGGCTCTTCACATCGCTTTGGGTGCTGCCTCTCGTCGCGCCACTGAAATGTTGCGATCCGCATGACATCGCCGAGGATGCTCAGCAACTGGATCATGACCCGTGTCTCCTTTGACATGGATTAGACCGCCGCTGGCCTTCGCCTTCAAACGAGTATAATTTCCGGTTCGGATAACATGAGATTATGCGAATGAAGCGCGGTCGACTTCCCCTGACGGCACTGAGGAGTTTCGAAGCCGCCGGCCGTCTTTTGAGCTTCAGCCGCGCGGCCGAAGAACTTTTCGTTTCGCAGGCGGCGATCAGCCGACAGATTCGCGAACTCGAAACCTTCCTGCACCAGCCCCTGTTCGAACGCCATCACCGCCGCGTCGAACTGACGGATGCAGGCCGGCGGCTGCTTTCCCAATTGGTCAGGAGTTTCGACGGCATCGACAAATTGCTTTCGGAATTGGTCGCGATTCCGGCGCAGTCCGTGGTTCGTGTCAGCGTCGAGCCGTCGCTGGCATCGGTATGGCTGGTCCCACGGCTCAACCGGTTTCGTCAGATACGGCCCGATATCGACGTGTCCCTCGAAGTCGATCCCAGACTGATCGAATTCCGCAGCGGTCAGCCTGAACTCGCCCTTCGCTTCAGCGCCCACGCTTCCTCGTGGCCCCGCAGCCAGGCCGAGCGGCTTGCCTCGACGGTCGACTCCCCGGTTCTGTCGCCGGCTCTGCTTGCCTCAGGCCCTCCTCTTGAGAAGCCGATCGACCTTGCCAACTACACACTTTTGCATGAGGAAAATCGCCAGGGATGGACACGCTGGTTCGAGGCAGCCGGGGTGCCGCCCGATGCCGTACCCGCGCGAGGCCCCATGCTGGCGGACGCATCGCTTTCAAAGCAGGCCGCCTTGCTCGGACATGGCGTAGCGCTTGGCGATCTCTTGCAGATCGGTGGAGAAGTCGCATCCGGCGCACTGATCAAGCCATTCGACATCGACGTCGCGTCAGGCGCCTATTGGCTGGTGGCCAGAAGTCTGCGCGGTCTCTCGGAGCCGGCCTTGGCCTTCGCCGACTGGGTTAGAAGCGAATTCGCCGAAAGCAGGCGCGCTTCCAGCGAGGCCTAGGCCGCTTCTTCGGCGCGCTTCTTCTCGATCTGGCCGATGGCGTCGACCACGGCGTCAAAGGTCAGCATGGTCGAGGCATGGCGTGCCTTGTAGTCGCGCACCGGTTCCAGATACTTCAGGTCGGCGAAGCGCCCCTCGGGCGGCTCGCCATTTTCCTTCAACATCTTCAGCATGCTCTCGCGCACCGCGCGCAATTCCTCGGCATTCGCGCCGACGACATGCTGCGCCATGATCGAGGACGAGGCCTGGCCGAGCGCGCACGCCTTCACGTCATGGGCGAAGTCTGTGACCACGCCATCTTGCATCTTGAGGTCGACGGTAACGGTCGACCCACACAGCTTGGAATGGGCTTTTGCGGTCGCGTCGGGGTGATCGAGCCGGCCGATGCGCGCGATATTTCCAGCAAAACCGAGAATTTTCGCATTGTAGACGTCGTTGATCATAATTTTCCAATCCGTCGCCGCCAAGCGAACAGCGATTGCCGCTGCCGTGTCTTCCTTTCGCTCGCCACGACCTTATATAATGCTGGCAGATCGGTATCGACAAGGCTGCGAAAGCCAATGTCCGTGCCGGGAAGTTCACGCCGCTTACGGGGCTGGAAACGGGGCGAGTTTCCGACACCGAAAGGTCGTGGTCCGTTCAACTCGTTCCTCCTGTGAGAGGAACTACGGGAGACGCCTTTTTATGGATGCCGTCATCAAGAAACTCATGCCCCAGTCCGCCTACATGGAAAAGCCGGTCACCGACCGGCCGAGCGAAGCCGAAGTCGAAGCCGCCGTGCGCACATTGCTGCGCTGGACCGGCGACAATCCGGATCGCGAGGGACTGGTCGACACGCCCAAGCGCGTGGCCAAGGCCTATCGCGAAATGTTCGGCGGCTACGACATGTGCCCCGCCGAGGAACTCGGCCGTACTTTCGAGGAAGTCGCCGGCTATGATGATCTCGTCATCGTCAAGGACATCCAGTTCCATTCGCATTGCGAGCATCACATGGTGCCGATCATCGGCAAGGCGCATGTCGGCTATCTGCCGGACGGCAAGGTCGTCGGCCTGTCCAAGATCGCGCGCGTCGTCGATATCTTTGCCCATCGCCTGCAGACGCAGGAAGCCCTGACCGCGCAGATCGCCGGCGTCATCCAGGATGTGCTCAATCCTCGCGGCGTCGCCGTCATGATCGAGGCCGAGCACATGTGCATGGCCATGCGCGGTATCCGCAAGCAGGGCTCCACCACGCTGACCTCCACCTTCACCGGCGTCTTCAAGGACACGCCCGAGGAGCAGGTTCGTTTTGTCACCATGGTGCGTGGCGGCGGGATATAAGCCCCGTCACCGGCATTGCCCGACCATGATCCCGAAAAGTGGAAGCCGGTTGTCGCGGACAAACGAAAACGTTTGTCCAGAGATCATGGTCAAACAGGAAAATAACCCGGCCAGGAAATAAATCGGCGATGTCGGCACTGGAATTTCCAAAAGCTCCGTCAGACAAGAAGGCCTTGGAAGAAGGCGCGGTGTTTTCACCGCGCTTCGATGCCTCGGGCCTTGTGACCGTCGTCGTCACCGACGCCGCCGACGGTATGATCTTGATGGTCGCGCACATGAACGCGCAAGCGCTGGCGCTGACGTTGGAAACGGGCATCGCGCACTACTGGTCGCGGTCGCGCAACGCACTTTGGAAAAAGGGCGAAACCTCGGGCAATCTCCAGCATGTCGTCGAGATGCTCACGGATTGTGACCAGGACGCCATATGGTTGCGCGTCAAAGTGTTGGGCCACGACGCAACCTGTCACACGGGCCGGCGTTCATGTTTTTATCGGACGGTGGGGCTGGTCGATGGCAAGGGGACGCTTGCCGACGATGGCAGCAAGCCGCTGTTCGATGCGGAAGAAACGTATCGGAAGCCTCTGTGAACCATTCAATATTCACAAACCACTCATGTTCACTATTCTCAAACGTCCTTCCGCTACAAAGGACATGGGACAAGGGAGATCATGATGCTCGAGTGGGCGTCATTGCGTAACAGACCAGATGTCAGGGAGGCCAACGGCCTGTCCTCGCCCGGTGGCGCATCCGAAACCAAATCTCCCAGGAAAACAGGCATTTCGCTCGCCCTTGGCGGTGGTTGCGCCAGAGGCTGGGCCCATATCGGCGTGCTGCGCGCGCTTGATGAGGCCGGCATCGAAGTTTCGATGATCGCCGGCACCTCGATCGGCGCGCTGGTCGGCGGCTGTTATCTCGCCGGCAAACTGGACGAGCTGGAAGAGTTCGCCCGCAGCCTTACGAGGCGACGCATCTTCGGCCTGCTCGATCTCAATTTGCGCGGCAGCGGTCTGTTCGGCGGCATGAAACTCGATGCGCGCCTGCGCGAACATGTGGCGGGCGTTCGCTTCGAGGACCTGCCCAAGCCATTCGTCGCCGTCACTTCCGAAATCCGCACTGGCCACGAAATCTGGCTGTCGAGCGGCTCGCTGATCACAGCCATGCGTGCTTCCTATGCACTGCCCGGCGTGTTCGAACCGGTGAATTGCAACGGCCGCGTACTGGTCGACGGCGCGCTGGTCAATCCGGTCCCGGTGTCGGTCTGCCGCGCCTACGAGCAGCCGCTGGTCGTGGCGGTCAATCTTCACTACGACCTGTTCGGCCGTGCCGCCGTGATCAAACATAGCGCCGGCGAGTTGGTTGTCGAAAAGGACGCGCCGCGTCTCGGCCACTCGGACCCGGAGCACCAGTCGCATCAAAGCCGCCTCGGCATCACCGGCGTCATGGTCGAGGCTTTCAACATCATCCAGGACCGCATTTCGCGCGCCAGGCTCGCCGGCGATCCGCCCGACATGTCGCTGCAGCCCAAGCTTAGCCATATCGGCCTGACCGAGTTCCACCGTGCCGACGAGGCGATCCAGCTCGGCTACCAGGCGACCATGGCGCAGATCGGCGAACTGGCCCGGCTTCAGACGGTTTTGGCTTAGAATACGTCAATCGCTTGAAAGGCGCCGCTGCCATCTCTTGTCCAGGGAGATGCTTCGTCCGACCGGCTCTACGTCGATTCCATTTTGCCTGCATGAGATAAACCGATTGCAAAACGCAACTGGTTATGCTCGTTTACAGGAGATGGAACGGAGGCATGCCGATGGCCAAAATCGTCTATTCCATGCTGACATCCTTGGATGGCTACATAGCCGGACCGGACGGGGACATCGCTCTGCCCGTTCCCGAGGCAGAGCTGCACCAGCATTTCAACGACATGATGCGACAGGCCTCGGTCGTCCTAGCCGGACGGCGCATGTACGAGATGATGCGCTTCTGGGACAGCCCTGACCGCGAGACCAGCGACACCGAGGTCGAGCGGGATTTTGCCCGCGCGTGGCGAGAGACGCCAAAAATCGTATTCTCGACCACGCTCCGAGAAGTCGGACCGAACGCCCGGTTGGTGGATGGCGATGCGGAGACCACCGTAAGGTCTCTCAAGGCCGAGACGGATGGGCTCGTCATCCTCGGTGNCTCGGTGGCGCCGATCTTGCCGCCTCGCTGTCACGTGCCGGTCTCGTCGACGAATTCAGGCTCTACATGCATCCCGTCGTGCTTGGCGGCGGCAAGCCATACTTCCAGTCCGGCCAGTCGCTGACGCTGAGACCGCTTGGGACGGAAAGCCTGAGCCAGGGCGTGATGCTGCTGCGTTATGCGCCGGCCAGCTGAATTCGACGGCCTCGGGCGCGACTACGCTTGCGCAGCGTCGATGATGCGGAATTGCACCGTGCGGTTGCCGTTCCAGTGATTGCCCGACAGCGAGCCGGCGACGTGCACCGTCTTGCCCCGGTTCTTGAACAGGAATTCTCCCAGCACCGTGTCGACGGCGCGAAAGGCGATCGCCTGGATGCGACCGCCGCTGTCGGACTGCAATTCGCAGCGGATGTGGTTGGTGCCGACCGGCCTGGCGTCGGCCAGCCGATGCCGCGGCAGCACGAAAACCGGCGCCACGTGGCCGGCGCCGAATGGCCCCGCCTTTTCCAGCGCATCGAGCAGGCCGAGCGTCGCGCCTTCGGCGGCAAGCGCGCCGTCGATCGCGAGGCTTTCCTCGTCCTGCAGCCGAAACACGTCGGCGGCCGCCCGCTCCTCGAAAAACGCCCTGAGCTCGCCGAGCCTGGCGCGCTCCACGGTGATGCCGGCCGCCATGCCATGGCCGCCGCCCTTGACGATCAGCCCGGCGGTGGCGGCTTCGCGCACAAGCCGGCCGAGGTCGAAGCCCGACACCGAACGACCCGAACCGGTACCGACGCCCACGGCATTGAAGGCGATGGCGAAAGCCGGCCGGCGCGCGTGATCCTTGAGCCGTGAGGCAAGCAGGCCGACAATGCCGGGGTGCCAGTTGTTGCTGGCGGTAACGACGATGGCCGGACCGCTGCCACCGGCAAGCTCGGCATCGGCCTCGGCACGGGCCGCCGCCAGCATCTCCTGCTCCATCAGCTGCCGCTCCTGGTTGAGTCGGTCGAGCGTCTCGGCGATGGTGCGGGCCTCGACCGGATCGTCGGTCGCAAGCAGCCGGCTGCCGAGTGCCGCATCGCCGATGCGTCCGCCGGCATTGATGCGCGGGCCGATCAGATAGGCGAGATGAAAGGTGCTGATTGGTTCGCCGATGCGCGAGACCCGCGCCAGTGCCGCCAGCCCCTCATTCTTCTGCTGGCGCGCAACCTGCAACCCCTTGACCACGAAAGCGCGGTTAACGCCGGTGAGCGGCACCACGTCGCACACGGTNCGACATGCAGATCGCCATGCCGAAACTGGCGCGCAACCTGCAACCCCTTGACCACGAAAGCGCGGTTAACGCCGGTGAGCGGCACCACGTCGCACACGGTGGCAAGTGCCGCGAGATCGAGCAGCGAAAGCAGGTCCGGCGGCGGCGCGTCGGTCAGGCCGCGCAGGACTCTTGCAGTCTGCACCAGGGCAAGGAAGACGACACCGGCGGCGCAGAGATGTCCCTGCCCGGAAAGGTCATCGTCGCGGTTGGGATTGACGACGGCGATCGCCGCCGGCAAGGCGCCGCCAACCTGATGGTGATCGAGCACCACCACATCGGCGCCAGCCGCATTGGCCGCATCGACCGAGACCGCGCTGTTGGTGCCGCAATCGACGGTGACGATCAGCGTCGCGCCGCGCGAGACGAGTTCGCGCATGGCATCGGGATTGGGGCCATAGCCCTCGAAAATGCGATCCGGGATGTAGATTTCCGACGGCACCGAGAAATGCGCCAGGAACCTCTTCAGCAAGGCGGACGAGGCGGCGCCGTCGACATCGTAGTCACCGAAGATCGCCACCTTTTCCTTGGCCATCACCGCCGCCGCGATGCGGGCCGCTGCCCTGTCCATGTCGGTCAGCGATGCCGGATCCGGCAACAGGTCGCGGATTGTCGGGTCGAGAAACCGCTCGGTCTCATCGGCGGTAACGCCGCGCCCGGCCAGCACGCGCGCGACGATGTCGGGCACCCCATGGCCTTGCGCGATCGCAAGCGCGATCATGTCCTGCCGTTCGGTCAGCCGGTGCTCCCAGGCGAGACCGGTGGCCGACTGCCTGACATCGAGGAAAAGGCGCCTTTCGCCCATCATGCGCTTTGCCGACTCATAGTTCGGTGCAGGATAGGCCGAAGGCGGGCAAAACCAAGCTTCACGGCGGCAGACGTCGCGGGACAATTCAAGAAAAACTACGCTTTCCGCTTTTCAGCCTGGCGCCGGATCCATTCGTCGGCTGCGTCCCCATCGTCTTTTCCCGACCGTCCTTGAGCCAGGCCGTGAAAGGTCGATCGAACCTGAACGCATCGCCGCATTCACGGGTGAGACAGCGACGCACATTCTGGGTGTTGCGATAGGATTTCGTAATGGCACGCGAAATCGGCTCCGCACGCCAGTCGAACGCCTTCATCGTCAAATCCTTGCGGCCAGCTTCAGGCTGGCCCCTGAATGGCTAGCAACTGTGACGTGGCTTCGCAAGCTGGTCTAGAACTTATCCAAATCCTGGTGCCGGGCCTTGATCTCGCGCACGGTCCGCGACGACGAGCGCAGCACGATCGTATGGGTGGTGATGGTGGTGCGGCCGAACTTCACTCCCGCCAGCATGTTCCCGTCGGTGACGCCCGTGGCCGCGAACAGCACATCGCCGCGCGCCATGTCTTCGGCCCGATAGACGCGCTTCGGATCGGAAATGCCCATCTTGGCCGCGCGTGCGACCTTCTCCTGTGTGTCGAGGATCAGCCGGCCCTGCATCTGGCCGCCGGTGCAACGCAGCGCCGCGGCGGCCAGAACACCTTCCGGCGCACCCCCGATGCCGAGATAGATATCAATGCCGGTTTCTTCCGCGTCAGTGGTGTGGATGACGCCGGCGACGTCGCCGTCGCCAATCAGCCGGATCGCGGCTCCGGTGGCGCGCACGGCGTCGATCAGCTTGGCGTGGCGGGGCCGGTCGAGGATGCAGGCCGTGATGTCGGAGACGGCGACGCCCTTGGCCCTGGCGAGGCTGGCGATGTTGTCGGCCGGCGAGGCATCGATGTCAATGACGCCTTCGGCATAACCCGGGCCGATGGCGATCTTGTCCATATAGACGTCGGGCGCGAACAAAAGGCTGCCCTTCTCGGCGATCGCGATGACGGCGAGCGCGTTCGGCAGGTTCTTGGCGCAGATCGTCGTGCCCTCGAGCGGATCGAGCGCGATATCGACCGCCGGACCTTTGCCGGTGCCGACCTCCTCGCCGATATAGAGCATCGGCGCCTCGTCCCGCTCGCCCTCGCCGATCACCACCGTGCCCTTGATTGCGAGCCGGTTGAGCTCCTGGCGCATGGCGTCCACGGCAACCTGGTCGGCCGCCTTCTCGTCGCCACGGCCGCGCAGCCTGGCGGCCGCGACGGCGGCCCGCTCGGTGACGCGTACCAGTTCCATGGTGAGTATCCGGTCAAGGCCGGCGACGATGTTCTGGGCCACGTTCATTTCGGCAAATCCTCGTTTATAGGCCGCCTCCCGCCAGAGGCGCGCCTGTTTTGTCAAACGAGCATGACAACGGCAAGACCGGTCAGGCGATTTTATCGAAAAGCCAGCAGTATCAATCGATTAAACGGCGTTTTTGAAACAAATGCCGGCCCGGTCGACAGGGACCAAGCCGGCATGAAACGGGAAAATCCTGCCCTTCGCAGCCTAGAAAACCGCGAGATATTTGAGCAGCGAAACGATGCCTATGATGATGACGATGATTTGGGCGATCTGTCTCATCCTGGCGTCGAGCGGCAGGCGTTGCACCAAATAGAGGACGAGAATGATGACGAGGAACGTGATCAGGATGCCGATCAGCGCGGACGAAGCCATGGTACCCTCCTTGAAATGATTTCCTGAGGCAGGGAAACGAGCCGGCAACGCCGGCTGAGTACCGGCGCCGTCAATACCAGCGGCGCGACGTGTCGTTCATCGACTGGCCGACGGCCAGGCCGGCAAGAAAGCCGAGCAGGCCGATCACGCCAACCACGGCGGTCGTCGTGCCGGGATTTTCGCGCGCGACTTCCGAAACCGACTGGGCCTGGCTGCGCAACTGCTGTGCCGTCCGTGATGCGCGGGATGCCGCCGTATCGTAGAAATCGGAAGCCTGCTCGCTGGCATCGTCGAGCATTTCGGCACCGCGCGCCGAGATGCTCTTGTTGATCTTGGTGATCTCCTTGCGCAGTTCGGCGATCTGCTTTTCCAGCGTCTTCTGGACATCGTCGATTTGAGGGCTATCGGATTTCGATGCTTCGGCCATTGCGGTTCCTTCGGTTTGGGGACCTCAGGAGAACGACGCCGGCAAGGATTGGTTCCGGCAATCCCGACCGCCACCCGACCAGCCAAAGCGCGATGGCGCGGCGCTATCCAGCCCGCTCGATGCGGATGACCTGCGGCTTGTCGGTCAGGTGACCGTCCTTGGTGATGCCGTCGACGGCCTTGCGCACGGCCGCCTCTGTCGTCTCGTGCGTGACCAGGATCACCGTCTTCTGCGCCACCGCCTCGCCGCCGATCGCCTGCTGGACGATCGATTCCAGCGAAATGTCGTTGTCGGCCATGCGCTTGGCGATCGCGGCGAACACGCCAATGCGATCATGCACGGTCAGCCGGATGAAGTAGCCGCCGGCATGGCTGCGCATCTGTGCCTTCTTGTAGGGCCTCAACTCCTTCGCCGGCCTGCCGAAGACGGGCCCGTGCTGGAAGCCGGGCCGGCTCTTGGCGATGTCGGCGATGTCGCCGATGACGGCCGAAGCGGTGGCGTTGCCGCCGGCGCCGGGCCCTGAAAGCAGCAGCTCGCCGAGGATGTCGGTCTCGATCGCCACCGCATTGGTGACGCCGTGCACCTGCGCGATGACCGAAGCGGTCGGCACCATGGTCGGATGCACGCGCTGCTCGATGCCGCTTTCGGTCCGCTGGGCGACGCCGAGCAGCTTGATCCGGTAGCCGAGATCGCCGGCGGCGCGGATGTCGGCCTGGGTGATGTTGGAAATCCCTTCCATGTAGATGTCGTTGGCCGCGATCTTCGTGCCGAAGGCAAGGCTGGTCAGGATCGACAGCTTGTGAGCAGTGTCGTGGCCCTCGATGTCGAAGGTCGGGTCGGCTTCGGCATAGCCCAGCCGCTGCGCGTCCTTCAGGCAGGCGTCGAACGAGATGCCCTCGGCCTCCATGCGGGTCAGGATGTAGTTGCAGGTGCCGTTGAGGATGCCGAACACGCGGGTGACCGAATTGCCGGCCATCGCTTCGCGCATCGTCTTGATGACGGGAATGCCGCCGGCCACCGCAGCCTCGTAGTTGAGCAGCACGCCCTTCTTCTCGGCGATCTCGGCAAGTGCCACGCCATGCTTGGCGAGCAGCGCCTTGTTGGCGGTGACGACATGGCGGCCTGCTTCGAGTGCGGCCTTCACCGACGATCGCGCCGGGCCTTCGTCGCCGCCGATCAGTTCGACGAACACGTCGATCTCGGCCGTCTGCGCCATCTTGACCGGATCGTCGAACCAAGTTGCCGAACCGAGATCGACCCCGCGGTCGCGTTTCTGGTCGCGCGCCGAAACCGCTGACACGATGATGTCGCGCCCGCATTGCCGGGTCAGTTCCGCCGCCTTGTCGCGCAGCACGCGCGCCACGGACGCGCCCACCGTGCCAAGTCCGGCAATTCCAACACGCAATGCTTCAGCCATGGAAGGCGACGTCCCTCAAATCAGATCGGAATTGTATTTACCGGTGGGCGGAAAGCGGAACCACATTGTTGGGCTGCTTGGCACTGCTCGACAGGAAGCGCTTGATGTTGCGCGCCGCCTGCCGGATCCGGTGCTCGTTCTCGACCAGCGCGACACGCACGAAATCGTCGCCATGTTCGCCAAAGCCGACACCGGGCGCCACCGCCACGTCGGCGTGCTCGATCAGCAGCTTGGAGAATTCGAGCGAGCCGAGATGGCGGAACGGCTCCGGGATCGGTGCCCAGGCGAACATCGAGGCGGCCGGGGCCGGAATGGTCCAGCCGGCACGGCCGAAGGCATCGACCATCACGTCGCGGCGCTTGTGGTAGATGTCGCGTACTTCGGCGATATCGGCGCCGTCGCCGTTGAGTGCGTGCGCCGCCGCCACCTGGATCGGCGTGAAGGCGCCGTAGTCGAGATAGGACTTCACCCGCGTCAGTGCCGAGATCAGCCGCTCGTTGCCGACGGCAAAGCCCATGCGCCAGCCGGGCATCGAGAAGGTCTTCGACATCGAGGTGAACTCGACGCAGATATCGATGGCGCCGGGAACCTGCAGCACCGAAGGCGGCGGATTGCCGTCGAAATAAATCTCCGAATAGGCAAGGTCGGACAGGATGATGATGTCGTTCTTCTTCGCGAACGCCACCACGTCCTTGTAGAAATCGAGCGAAGCGACCAGCGCCGTCGGGTTCGACGGATAGTTGAGGATCAGCGCCAGCGGTTTCGGAATCGAATGGCGGATGCCGCGCTCGACCGCCGGGATGAAGCCGTCGTCAGGCTCGACCTGCAGCGAGCGGATGACGCCGCCCGACATGATGAAGCCGAAGGCGTGGATCGGATAGGTCGGATTGGGACACAGGATCACATCGCCGGGCGCGGTGATCGCCTGCGCCATGTTGGCGAAGCCTTCCTTCGAGCCGAGCGTGGCCACCACTTGCGTGTCGGGGTTGAGCTTCACGCCGAAGCGGCGCTGATAGTAGGCGGCCTGCGCGCGGCGCAGGCCCGGAATGCCGCGCGAGGAGGAATAACGATGCGTGCGCGGGTCGCGCACCACCTCGCACAATTTGTCGACGATGGCCTTTGGCGTCGGCAGATCCGGATTGCCCATGCCGAGGTCGATGATGTCGGCGCCGCGCGAACGGGCGCTGGCCTTGAGCCGGTTGACCTGCTCGAAGACATAGGGCGGAAGCCGGCGGACCTTGTGAAATTCTTCCATGGCAGTTCCAGACATCGAAGGGCCCCGGAAATCCGAGGCGTTGGGCGCGCGCTATATACTCATTTGCAGGTAGGGTCGAGGGCGGGATCGCATTTGCCCTCGATCTGCTTCAACGTCTGGGGGCCGTGTTTCTTGGCCAGGTCCGACAGCGCCGCCTGATTGGAGACGTTGGCAGCGCCAGCTTTGGCGCCCTGCGCATTCTCATCGGCCTTCAGTTCGGCAAGCTTGGCGTTCCTCTCCGCTTCCGTGAACTGTGGGGCCGCCACTTGCGGTTTGATGTTCAGGTTCGGAAAGGAGCCTGTATCCTTCGGGCCCGCATCCGTCGCCAGCGGCACCGGTCCGCTGGTGTTGGTGCTCGAACACCCGGCAATGCCCAGCAGCACGATCGCCGCGCCGATGCGGCAAAAGCGTCCGGCGTCAAAAAAAACAGTCTCGCCAATCTTAATCGTCATATTGTTTCCTTGGCAGCCGGGGTAGAGCGAGATTGGACCCTGCCGGATGTCCCATGTTAATATGTCAAGAAAACGCTTCGGGAGGAACCCCGCGAACCATGTCCAAAACACCCGATTCGGGCAAAGCGGAAGATGACGAGCCTTCGACCGTCGAGCAATATCTGGTGAAGGATCCGGAACGCTTCGCGTTGAATATGGCGCGCATGGTCGAGCAGGCCGGCAAGGCGGCTTCCGCCTGGGCCGAACCGCGCGAAAGGGGCGAAGTGCGCGACCACGTCGCCGAACCCGTCGTCGACATGGTCAAGACCTTCTCCAAGCTCAGCGAGTACTGGCTTGCCGACCCGCAGCGCGCGCTCGAAGCGCAGACGCGACTGTTCGCCGGCTACATGACCGTTTGGGCGAACGCCATCCAGCGCGTCAGCCCCAGCGCCGAGGGCGCCGACGATGCCGTCAAGCCGGAGCGCGGCGACAAGCGTTTCCAGGATCCGGAATGGGGCCGCAACGCCTTCTTCGATTTTCTCAAGCAGGCCTATCTCGTCACCTCGCGCTGGGCGTCCGAACTGGTCGAGCACGCCGAAGGTCTGGACGAGCACACCCGCCACAAGGCCAGCTTCTACGTCAAGCAGGTATCCAACGCCATCTCGCCGTCGAATTTCATCCTGACCAACCCGGAACTGTTTCGCGAAACCGTTGCCTCGAACGGCGAGAACCTGGTGCGCGGCATGAAGATGCTGGCCGAGGACATCGCCGCCGGCAAGGGCGACCTGAAGCTGCGCCAGGCAGACTATTCGCCCTTCGAGATCGGCAGGAACATCGCCACCACGCCCGGCAAGGTGGTCGGCCGCAGCGATGTGGCCGAGATCATCCAGTATGATCCGGCGACCGAGACGGTGCTGAAACGACCGCTGCTGATCTGCCCGCCCTGGATCAACAAGTTCTACATTCTCGACCTCAACCCGCAGAAATCCTTCATCCGCTGGGCGATCGAGCAGGGCCACACCGTCTTCGTCATCTCCTGGATCAATCCGGACGAACGCCACGTCGCCAAGAGCTGGGAAGCCTATATCTGGGAAGGCCTGCAATACGGCCTCGACACGATCGAGAAGGCGACCGGCGAGCGCGACGTCAACGCGATCGGCTATTGCGTCGGCGGCACGCTGCTGGCTGCCGCCCTGGCGCTGATGGCCAAGGAAGGTGACGACCGCATCAAGTCGGCGACCTTCTTCACCACGCAGGTCGATTTCACCTATGCCGGCGACCTGAAAGTGTTCGTCGACGAGGAACAGGTCGCGGCGGTGGAAAAGTCGATGAACGAAAAGGGCTATCTCGACGGTACCAAGATGGCGACCGCCTTCAACATGCTGCGCTCCGGCGACCTGATCTGGCCCTATGTCGTCAACAACTACATGCGCGGCAAGGATCCCCTGCCCTTCGACCTGCTCTACTGGAATGCCGACTCGACCCGCATGGCGGCCGCCAATCACTCCTTCTACCTGCGCAACTGCTATCTCGAGAACAACCTCTCGCGCGGCACGATGGAACTGGCGGGCCACACGGTCTCGCTCGGCGATGTCACCATTCCGATCTACAACCTCGCCTCCCGGGAAGATCACATCGCGCCTGCCCTGTCCGTCTTCCTCGGTTCGAAATATTTCGGCGGCAAGGTCGAGTATGTGATGGCGGGCTCCGGCCATATCGCCGGTGTCGTCAATCCGCCCGCGTCCAACAAGTATCAGTACTGGACCGGCGGCCCGCCGACGGGCGATTTCAACCAGTGGATCGCCGCCGCCACCGACCATCCGGGCTCCTGGTGGCCGCATTGGCAAAGCTGGATAGAGTCCAAGGACAACACCCGCGTGCCTGCCCGCAAACCCGGCAAGCATATGAAAACCTTGGGCGATGCTCCCGGCACCTATGTGAAGGTGCGTGTGTAACGGACTGTAATGTGTGGTGAGTTGACGGCCCGGTAAAAGCGGGCGAAATGGTGTCGTCAACCTTCAAGCGGCCGTAATTCGGCGATCTCTGCAAAAATACCTCCAGGCTTGCGGATTTGACACAGGTCTCGTTTCCGGATCGGAGACAAAGGTCACCTCGACGCGGATATCTTGGTTCCGCGCCAAGGACATACCGACCGGACATCGAGGGGGAATTTGACTTTGAAATCAGCAGGATGGAGCCTCGCCAAGGGAGAACGCCGCGCCATTGTGGCAGCGCTCTGCTCGGTGCTCCTGGCCTCCTGCACATCGGCCGGCGACCAGACGATGTCGGTCGGAATGCCCGGCTACAATGCCTCCGCATCGGACATCAACACCTCTGCCGGCAAACCGGCCGCCGGCGTCGATTCGTCGTCTCAGATGGCGACCACGCAGACGACCGTGATGAGCGAAAGCGATACGGCGCTGCCGGAAAAGGTCGCCTACGTGCCGGTGGCCAAGCCCCAGGCCGCGTTTCCGCTGACGATGCCGGCCGGCGTTGAAACCATCGCGGGACAAACACCGCAGGCCCTGCAGCAGCCCGCCCAGACGGCGCAACAGACCGATGCTGTCGCCCAGAAGATCGCCGCTGCCGATGCCGGCGTGACGAAGCCGGCCGCGGCACCGGCGATGAACAATCCCGTCTATGTGACCGCCGGGGAAATGCCGCAAGCCGAGGCGCCCAAGAAAAAAGGCTTCCTGGCCTCGATGTTCGGCGCCACGCCCGCTTCGGCGGCGCCCGCTCCGCTGATCAACGCGCGATCGGGCGAGCAGCCGGCCGTACAAGCCAAGCCGGCGCCGGCGGCGGCAAAGCCGATCATCACGCTGGCCTCGGCCGATTCCACGGCAAAACCGATACAATTGGCTTCCACGGGGGATGAAGCCGGCCACATCACCGGCAGCGATGCCTTGCCCGGCGTGCGCCAGACCGCCCTGTTCGAGATCAAGCGAAAATCCGGCATCGACGACGAAAGCGACGTCGATCTCAACGAGGACGAAGGGTCGGGCGGCTCCTACCAGGTCGCGTCCGCCGCCGGCATGGCGCGGCTCGCGCCCAATGGTTTGCTGAAGCAGAACGAAAGCGTCGACGTCGCCTGCCTGAAGCCGTCGCTGGTGCGCGTGCTGAAGACGATCGAGGGCCACTACGGCCGCAAGATGATGGTGACCTCGGGCTATCGCGACCCGGCCCGCAACCGTCGCGCCAACGGCGCCAAGAATTCACTGCACATGTACTGCGCCGCCGCCGACATCCAGGTGCCCGGCGTCTCCAAATGGGAGCTGGCGAGCTACATCAGGACGATGCCCGGCCGCGGCGGCGTCGGCACCTACTGCCACACCGAATCGGTCCACATCGACGTCGGCCCCGAGCGCGACTGGAACTGGCGCTGCCGGCGCCGCAGCGGCGGTGACGACGGCTAGCGGCAAAGTGGTCACTCAGGCGAAGTTCTTTCGCCGAGACCTTGGCATGGCGGGCGGCCGGACAGATATCAACACCTTGCCGATGCTGATGAAATCGCCGATTTGGCGGGCTGGAAAAAAGTTGTCCAAGGCGGCACCTGACGGGTTGCCGGTTGCGCGCAACGCCAGTATAAGCCGCTCTCATCTGAGCGCGCCCATCGTCTAGCGGTCAGGACACCGCCCTTTCACGGCGGTAACAGGGGTTCGATTCCCCTTGGGCGTACCAGAGATCTCAAGCACTTAGCGGCATTGGCCCATCACCTGTCCAATATTTTGGCGAATAGAAATCTGGCGTGCACCGGAACACCGTCACCAGGATCAAGACCGAGGCCACGGTGCCAGGCCACTCAATGGCTGCGGTGCAAGCGGCTTTAGAAGCGGCCGGCGTCGAGTTCATCCCTGAGAATGGCGGCGGCGCCGGGGTCAGGCTGCGGAAGACCTCCCCATGATCGCCACCGTGTTTCGCTGGGGCGTGATCCTGGGCATCATCGGCTTTGTCGGCGGGGTTCGTCGGGCCAATCATTTTCACGCCTGATGCCAACCAGGGTCCGCTGCTTGGCATCTTCATAACCGGTCCGCTGGGCCTCGTTGTCGGTCTGGTCGTGAGATTTGTGCTCTCACTTCGGCCGAGTCGCCGCTTCTGATTCGGAAATCTTTGTGCACGTAATGATCAGATCGTAAGTGCGATAATGCGCGAGTGCAGCACCGAACTTCTCGCGCACATGTGCCATGATGTCATCCCGCTTGATCTACCGGCTTCAGTTTCGGCGATGGCATTGACCGCACAAGCAAGCAGGTAGGGCTAAGGTCCCTAGACGATGGCGCAAAGGTCTGACGCGCCAAACAGGCTGGAACGATAGTGGAGCGGCAGGCTTTTCCGGAATGTTCGCAGCCTTCGCCCGGCGCACAGGGCAGATATAACGGGGTAACGCAATGCGGATGCTGGTCAGGCCTGCCAAACGGGAAGGAACTTCTCGAACCATCTTCGATCGACCGCTGATTGATGGCGATGTCAAATCTGGGGCGGGCGGCCCGATGATATCGATTGATGCCGAGGGCANCACCGGGCCTAACCGGCAGGGGCATCAGGAGGGCGTCGCCGGCGAAATGTCGGGATCGTGACTTGCACCTCAACCATCGCAGCAGCGAGTGTTGACGCCAGGCGTCGCGGGCAGGAAGCGCGGCGCAGGACAGAGACTAGGGACAAACGTGCGCTGGCGCCGTTTTACGTCGGTGGCGACAACTGTTCGGCGGCCAAGACAACAAGACGACCCTCCGCCTCTCCTGACCCGAGAAAAAGCCCGCGCCACGGAGGGACCGATGACGCGGGCCGGCTGATGTTTGCCGCACCAGCCTGCTCGGANCCCGAGAAAAAGCCCGCGCCACGGAGGGACCGATGACGCGGGCCGGCTGATGTTTGCCGCACCAGCCTGCTCGGATGCCAAGCAGCGTCATCCGGGCGCGTGATCCCAACCTTTCGAAATAGCTAATGTTCCTCAACGACGCCCCTGCGGCCTATCGATTTGGACGGTTGGTCGCAAAAACATTGAAAAACAGCAAGCACGCTGCCACGGACAAAACCCCGACTAATATTTCGTCCGGGGTCACACTCGGGCAATGGATGAAATCAAAGGCCAACACAGCCATCGCTCTACCGATCCTAGGTTCGACAACATCGAAGGGAGAACCATGAGAGAACGCTAAAGTTCCGATCTAGGCCTTATGAAGCGCCAAGATAATCAACTTCCCGAAGCGACCGAAATGACGCTCTGGGAGAGCGGCCGGCGCGATTGCAGATGAAAGCAATCCGCCTAGAGCGCCGGCCACTGCGGCAACTTGAGGGAATTGCCACCTGCCGGAGCTAGAGCATGCCGTTGGGTCGGCAACTCCTTGGTAAAAACCGTACAGTCTTTTCCTGTTGAAACCCCGAGTTCGGCGGACTTATAAAAATCGCGTAGCCATTGCTTTTCGACTCCAGCTCGAATGAACGGGTAAGTTCCTGGTCTTCCTCGACCACGCGAACGGACCATTCGCCGCTGGCTTCGGCCACTTCGACACGTTCGCCTTGAACTTTGCGGAAGGCCAGCGGATACGACACCCCCTGATGTATGGACACCATCGTCGAATAGAAGCATTCTCTCTTTGGGTGCGCCGTGGGCAAGATCCGATGATCGATGAGCAAGACGTCGAACAACTTCGCACCGCTGCCCGAGCCAAGGTCGTGACAGAAGCGCGAAACGCCAAGCTGCTCGATGCGGCGTTTGCAATTATTTCTCATAACAGCTCTCATCAACGGTTCGGCCCCCTCGGTGAGGACTTACGCGTCCTAAGAGATCGCTTTTCAGAGGTCCAAAACGATGACGCACGCCGCCGGGCGCCCGCACTTTTTCAAGACGCCTTCCAAGCCGGCGAGGATGCACTCGCCCAGAGATTTTCACATCCCGAGATCGTCGACAAACTTCGCCAGCGTCATCCCGGATTTTCCGACAAATGCTACCAGGATACCGTCCGTCAAGGATGCTTCCTTGCCCGCTGAGGACTAGCAGACTCGGTCAGGACGCCTTCCTGCCAAAGTGTCCAGCCCTTGCCGGGCCGCTCGGTCAATTCGCTGTCGCGCGCGCCGCGCCTCGTAGTTGGGAACGAGGCGATATTGCATAAGTCTCGACTTATAGGCAAGAGAGCGAGGCGGGCGATGGAGCAAGGTCGCTTGCATTTTAGCTAAATTGCGTGGCTGTATGGTCTATGAAAACGGCCGGGGGGCCACACGACATGACCACAAACCTGTTTCTCACGGGTGTCGCTGCATTCGCGATGCTCGTTCCGCTCTACTTCATCCTGAAATGACCATGGCATTCTAAGCGCCTCATAGAGCGAGGCAAGGCGATGACGGACACCACCCGTTGGCCGGCCGCTCCGGTCTATAGCCCTCGAGACTACGTTCTCATCCTCAAGCTTTCGGCAGTCGGCGATCTGCCGCCGACGTGGGAGGAGTGGTGGGAGAATTTCAAAGCGTCTGAAGCTGAGCAACGCCGCCAAGGCTCTCCCGCTATCAGGGTGAGCGTCCACTCTGGCAAATTCAAAGCGTGGCTCCAGGACAACTCGCTCCGGTCATCCGAACAGACCAGGCAGCAATTCGCTCAGCAACGGCTGGATAGGAAACGAGCCCGGAAAGCAGAGCGTGCCGTATCACCGTCGACAGCGTGGGCGCAGGCGCCGGTCCTTCCAACACGCTGGACGCACAGGCTGTTGGAGGTGCTAGCCTATCTCCTCCTAGCAATCGCGCTGGGCACTTTGCTTCTCGCGCTGTTTACGACCTCGGGAACGCTACAGTCGGCACGGTGAAACCGGAATCCGAGGCATAGCGGGCAACCGGAAGACTCCTCTCACTGACCAATTTGGCCGAAGGCAGATCGAACTCCAGCCATTGAAAAAGCCGCCACCGAGCGGCAGCGGGCGAATGCGAGAGCCGGGAACCCGATACAGGCCAGCGCGTTCTATGGCATGCTCAAACAGATCGCTTTTGCTGCCGTGCTGATCCAGGTCGCTGTCTATTCGGCTCTCCTGACTCAGACAATCCTCTTCGCCTCGACAGCCTCTCAAGCTGCCAACGCGCAGCAGCCCGATCAACCCGTGGCGGTAAAAGAGCGGATGTATGCAAGGCAGTTCACCATCGCCATGACGGCCCCGCTATCTCAACGGCAGCCGTGAACATCGAACCTTCGGAGTGGGGCTAGGATTCGACTCTTGGACGTCGCTAACGATCTAGGCCGCCTCGATCAAGCCGTGCGCGTTTCAAGCTTGCAGCCGAATCCGCCGTCCAGTTGTTTGCTCTAGGAGATTGGAGGCCTCGCCTCGGGATCGAACCGAGGCTTCCGAGATTTGCCGTCTCTAGCGTAGCCGCTCCGCCACGAGGCCATGCAATTGGTAGTAGCGGTAAGAAGTTTAAAGGTTGTTGACGTCTTTGGTAAAATTTCCCTGATCGATACCACGGAAAGCACGGCGCAGGACACGTCAGATAACAATGGCGTAGGGACGCCGTTGGTTCATCCCCGCCAGGAAAATAGTAGACCTGCCTCAGGCGGAAAGAACTGGCGCCGGCTGAGCCGTCACTCCGGCCAACAGTTCTCTTTGCACGGCCAGGAAAAACCTGCGTACTTCATCAGTGGCTGCGGCTTTATCCCTTCCCGATCCGACAACGAGATCGAGCAACTCCGCCGCTTTTGCCCTCCAGAACGAGGCGGCAGTTTCGCCTTGCAGGCTATCGAGCCTGGCGGCAACTTCCCGGACCAGGAATACCTGACGGTCGATCGGGAACGCACGAACTTTTTCTGAGGACATCATCCGAACCCTGAACTGACGCAACGAATCAACCATCGCTGAACAGCAATGGCGTAGCCGTTAAGGTGGAAACGGAAGCTTAACGACGCCGTCGAGGCGTCTTCGTGGGTTTGGCTGCAGGATGATAAGTGTGCAGCGCCCCATGGCCGCGTGTTTAAGCGGTTATTGCCGTTCGCCTGTGACCGCCGCTATGGCTCTCAGGCCTGCAGTGCCCTCGGCTCGCCGCCGCGCTTGCGCGGAGCCAGCATGTCGCCAGCCATCAATCCGGTGACACGGCAGAACGCCATGAATGCCCGGCAGGCATCCTCGGTCTTGACCACGTCCACCGTGGCGCCAAAACAGGCATTGAAGGCTTTCTGATACACCGGTCCTTGCCGGCGTGCTGGCCAGTCCTGGAGAAAGTCGAGCGCCTGCTCGACACTGTAGATCTCCTCGACGGGCAAGCCGGGGCCTTGCGCAATGCGCACCGGCACCTCGAACTGCAATCTGTCCATCCGTCATCTCCCGAGCCGGCGTCGCCCAAGCAACGCCGTTCGTCGTCAAAAGTTGCCTTGACGGTTTTGTGTCATGCAAATGTGTCGTCACTGCGGAAGTGGCCCAGCAGGCTGCCATCAGCGACGCTTCGGGCGATCTGACCCGCTCGGGCGACCCAAGGGCATGATGTCCAGAAAGCAAAGCAGCCGTGCAAAACCGGCAAGAGATCGCACCAACGAAACGAATATCCCGGCGGCGTGGGCCGTATCAGGCAGTTCTTCCTTGAACCTTTCGCCCCCAAGTGCCAAATCTGGTGGCATCTTCACGCCAGCACTCTTGCAGCGCCCCAGCTCTATACGGACAAAATGGTCACCTATCTCGACGCCGCCACGGCACCACTCAGAAACACCGGCCAGATCCGCCTCTATGGCGAGGAAGGTTTTGCCGGCATGCGCAGGGCATGCGACCTCACCGCGCGCTGTCTGGACGAATTGGTGCCGATGGTCGCTCCCGGCGTCACCACGGACACGATCGACCGTTTCGTCTTCGAATTCGGCATGGATCACGGCGCACTGCCGGCGACACTCAACTATCGCGGCTACACCAAGTCATCGTGCACCTCGATCAACCACGTCGTCTGCCATGGCATTCCCGACAGCAAGCCGTTGAAGGATGGCGACATCGTCAACATCGACGTCACCTACATCCTCGACGGCTGGCACGGCGATTCCTCGCGCATGTATCCGGTCGGCACCATCAAGCGCGCCGCCGAACGCCTGCTCGAGGTCACCCATGAATGCCTGATGCGCGGCATCGCCGCGGTCAGGCCGGGCGCACGCACCGGCGCCATCGGCGCCGCCATCCAGACCTATGCCGAGGCGGAGCGCTGCTCGGTGGTGCGTGATTTCTGCGGCCATGGCGTCGGCCAGCTCTTCCACGACGCCCCGAACATCTTGCACTACGGCAACGCCAATGAAGGCGTGGAAATGCGGCCCGGCATGATCTTCACCATCGAGCCGATGATCAATCTCGGCCGCCCGCATGTGAAGGTCCTGTCAGATGGCTGGACGGCCGTGACACGCGACCGCTCGCTTTCGGCGCAGTACGAGCACACGATCGGGGTGACCGACACGGGGTGCGAGATTTTCACGCTCTCGCCGAACAAACTCGACCGCCCCGGCCTGCCGGCCTGATATTCTTGACATTTCGGGCGACTGCTTTGCCCGATTGATTGCCGGATGCGGGGGCGGATGGGCAAGGCAAACGACGACGATGAGCGGAGTTTCTTCTCCGAGGTGCCGGTCCGGCCGGTCGCGAAGGCCAGGCCGACGCTCGAGGAGAAGCCGCACTATCTCGGCCATCGCGACCGTTTGCGCGAGCGCTTTGCCTCGGCCGGTCCCGACGCCCTGCCCGATTACGAGCTCCTGGAACTTTTGCTCTTCCGGCTGATCCCGCGCGCCGACACCAAGCCGGCCGCCAAGGCGCTGCTGGCGCGCTTCGGCACGCTGGCCGAAGTGCTTGGCGCGCCCGTCGGGCTGTTGCAGGAGGTCAAGGGCATTGGCCCCACGGTGGCGCTCGACTTGAAAATCGTCGCGGCGACCGCGCAGCGCATGGCGCGCAGTGAGATCCACGGCCGCGAGGTCCTCTCCTCCTGGCAGCAGCTTCTCGATTATTGCCGTTCGGCCATGGCTTTCGAGGCGCGCGAGCAGTTCCGCATCCTGTTCCTCGACAAGAAGAACGCGCTGATCGCCGACGAGGTGCAACAGACGGGCACGGTCGATCACACGCCCGTCTACCCCAGGGAAGTGGTCAAGCGGGCGCTCGAACTGTCGGCGACCGCGATCATCCTGGTCCACAACCATCCCACTCGCCCCTTTTCGATCACGCGCGATCACGCTCTAGATCATTGATGCGAATTGCTTTTTCGACTTGTCGTAAAGTCGGATATCATGGCATATTGGGGTCGGTTTTAGGGGGATCAACGCCCGTTTTTAACCCAGCTACAGACCCCTACTACCCGTCAGCCGATCCCACTCGAAAGCCTACGGGAGACCCCAGTGCCAAGCCTAACCGATGGAGAAATTCGCCGCGCCTTGAAGCAGGTCGAGGAGACGGGAAAGCAGCATAATCTGGTCGATGGAGAGGGCCACGGAACAGGTCGCCTTGTTCTCGTGATAAAGCCAATGCCGACCCGGGTAACTGCGGACTGGATGGCCCAGCAATGGCGAGACCAAAAGCGTCTGAAGAAAAAGCTTGGCTCGTATCCGTCAATGGGCCTCAGCCAAGCCCGCGAGATTTTCAAACGCGACTTCGCCGACATGATCCAGAAAGGACGCAGCATCAAGATTGCGGGCGACACGCGACCCGGCACCATCGCGGATTTGTTCGGGGCTTACGTCGCGTCGCTAAAGGCGGAGGGAAAGCCGTCCTGGAAGGAGGCCGAAAAGGGGTTGAACAAGATCGCCGATACGCTCGGCCGCAACCGCCCTGCCCGCGACATCGAGCCTGATGAGATCAGGGACATCATTCGCCCGATTTACCAGCGGGGCAAAAGGTCCATGGCCGATCACGTTCGTAGCTATATTCGATCGGCCTACAGTTGGGGGCTGAAATCCGAGCACGACTACCGCTCGACCTCGGTCCGTCGCTTTCGTCTCGTCTACAATCCGGCTGCAGGTATTCCGACCGAACCGAAAACCGTTGGAACGCGTTGGTTGGACGAGGAGGAATTTATCCGTCTCTATCGCTGGCTCGAATCTCCCGATGCGCCGGTCCACCCCCCTTACACGCGTGCCGTGAGAATTCTCATGCTGACCGGCCAGCGCGTCGGGGAGATCGCTCGGCTACACGTCGATCAATGGGATGCGGCCGAGCGTATCATCGATTGGTCAAAGACTAAGAATGGAAAGCCTCACGCCATCCCCGTGCCCAAGATCGCGGCCGAGCTTATCGGGTCGATCAAGCCGAATAAATTTGGTTGGTTTTTCCCATCCGCAACAGACCCGTCCAAGCCTGTCAGCCATGGAACGCTCTATTCATTCATGTGGCGCCAGCGCGATCGCGAGGTCATTCCCGTCGTGACAAACCGCGATCTCCGGCGAACCTGGAAAACGCTTGCCGGCAAGGCAGGTCTCTCGAAGGAGATCCGAGNGATCCGAGACCGATTGCAAAACCATACTCTGCAAGACGTCAGTTCCAAGAGCTACGATCGCTGGAATTACATGCCGGAAAAACGTGCTGCCATGGCGCGGTGGGATAAGTTTGTCCGCGAGATACTCATGAAGAGGAAGCGTAAAGCCACGCTTAAGGAAGCTGCATGAGCTAGCGATTGCTTTTCCTCACCGCCATCACCGGCGGAGGCAAGCTTCACCGTTGGGAACCAGACTACGAATCTGGGGGTCAGGAGTTCGAATCTCTTCGGGCGCGCCATTCCATCCAATTGATTTTCCTCAGTTTTTTGACCTATCGCGAGCCTCTACACCGGCTTGATTCTCGGAATTCAGCCGGTTTTTCAGCCGGTTTTGGAAAAACGGATGTTTCCGCGAACGATGTCGCACTCTGGCGTATGTGTTCGGAAGCCTTTTCTGTCTCCACAGCCTCCACGAGTCTGATTGCCTGCTTAAGGTGTCTCGCTATATCAGCGCGGGTCGTGGAGCGGTCCGACTCATGTGGCGGCAAATCGCCCGCAATGGCTTTCAGATCTCGCAGAACGGAAGCGAGGTGTGGCCAAGGGAAATCGGTCGGATCGCCGATATCCCGGTCGGCTCCGACGATCACTTCCAGCTTGGCCAAGACGCCAGCTAGGGACAGCGCTGCTACCTCTGGGAGCGCATCTTGAAATTTGAGCGCCTCGGTCATGGCTAGAACTTCGGCCTCCTGAGCGACAGCGTATTGGCGGACGCCTTCCGGTGCGACCACTGGCGTGGGCTGCTTTGTGGCTTCGCCCGGGGTCAATACCTGAATTCCGGTATTTTTGATAATTCTCGTCTCTAACCGCTGCTGGACCCTGCAAAGCACCAGAGACGTATGCTGGGCTCGATGCCATGCGATCCATAGAGCGAGAGCGGGGTCATTTGTTGTCGCTGTTGATGACACCATCATGGATTCCTCCAACTCGACAAGTGACGTCGTATCTGAATTTAAGATAACTGGAAATCAGATATAATTGAAGCCCTCATCTGGAACCGGATGAGGCAAATCTGTGGTGAAAACGCTCGGAACGCGACGTCACCAGTCCTTGATCGCCATGTTGATTGAAAAGCGTGAGGCTAGCGGACTGACACAGACCGAGCTCGCCGAAAGGCTAGGCGAATATCAGTCGTTTGTCGCTCGACTCGAAAGCGGCCAACGCCGCGTCGATGTAGTCGAGTTCATCGATCTGGCGAAAATCCTGGGGTTTGACCCGTCTGCAGCCATCACGAGATTGGCAGCAGAACCAAACTGAATCGTAGCTAAGACCGTCCGAGCCGGTCGCGAGCGCGCCACTCAACAGCGCTGTAGCGAGCGAGCGGCGGCTTTGCGCCTTACTCTGGCCGATATCCGCGGCGTTGGGCCATTCCCAAAGCGGTCGTTTGCGATAAAGAGGATGTCATGACGATCGCAGTCACCGCACCCCAGAAGTTTGCCTTTCAAGACTTGGTCTGCGTCGAGACGATGCTGCGGTTCTGCGCGCACCCCGGCGCCACCCTTTTCGTTGAACCTGATGGCGGGGAGGATGCTGAGCTTACATTCGCCATGGGCGGTCGGATGGTTCGGTGTGAGATCCAGGTGAAGGGCGCAGGTGGCGCGATTGCAATTGCCGACGTCGCCGCATGCCTCGCTCACGCTCCACCGCGACGTGCCGACCCTACGCTCCTCGAACGTCTCGTAGGCGACCCTGACCGGATTGCGTTATTTGTTATGAGCGGCCGAGCAGACGATGCGAGCTCGGTCTATCTCTCGAAAAACGTGTGGCAGGGCGAACCTCACAAAGATTCCCGGGTCAAAGCCACGGACGCTACGACGTTGATCGCAGCCTTCGCGGTTGCTGATGTCGCCGGCAGCGACAACGGCAAGCTTAAGGCAAGGCGACAGAAGCATAATGCCAACGTCGCGGCCTCGGTCGACAGGGGGGGCGTTCGTGAGGCGCTCCGTCGCACGATCATGTTCGACCAGGTAGACGACGCTGCGCTTCAGGCGCGCTGCGAGGAACGCCTGCGACGGGATCATGGCATTCCTAGTGATCGCACAATCGCAGTTTTGCTGGAGTTGCGCGCGGCGGTCGGCGAAGCCAAGTTGAAAAAGACTGATGCTTTTCCCCTTTTGCGAAGCATACTTACGCGTGCGTCGCCTCCGCCGATCCGCCCGGGAAGTTACATTCCACGAGGTGACGAGGCCGACCTCGTTGAGGCGCTCTCCCGCGACAATGTGTTGTTGCTGTCAGGGACACCTCGGGTCGGCAAGACCTACGCGGCGCGTTGGATCGCCGCAGAATTTATGCCGCTCGGTTACGAAGTGCAGGAATTTGTAGACGTAGACCCGGCCGAGCGTTTTCTGCTCGAACCAGGAACGGCCCCGCGACTAGCGCTTCTCGACGATCCCCTCGGGGGTTCGCAGACGTCGGCCGATGCGACGCGGTCCCTGGCGCGCCTTGCCAGTCTAATCGGTCGTACCCGTCCTCAACGCAAGCTCCTCGTGGCGCAAGGGGTCGAACCACTACTCGCAACCGACCGGACAAATTCGCTCGACCAGACCGTGACCGCACATCGGCGTTGGCGCGATATGGGCCACCCAGAACCAGCCTTCCTGGTCAGCTTGTGGCGGTCGCTTGCGGCGACCTTTGCGGTCGATGCGATGCTACGCGAGAGGGTGGCCGAACCGCTCATGGCCGGCGCGCTGACGCTGGAACCCGGCTGTCTCGAGCACCTGGCCGCCAATACGCATCGCTTGGGCGCGTCCGCGACGATCGCCGATGTCGCCCGTCTCGCCCGCGAGGACGCCGCTCAGCTCGGCCGGGAGCTGGCAGCCGAGGGGCTGGAAGACCTCTGCGTAAGCCTGTCGGTGGCGACCGCCCCGCAGGAGCCGATCGGACTGGTAGACCTTGCATATGTCCGAGGCGGCGGGGGCCCGGGGCTGCCGGGCAAGAGCAGCGCGACTGGTCGGTTTTTAACAATCGGTGGACCACCCGTTCCAATAACAGCTGCTCCCGCCTACGACCAACCTCCCGAACTCGCCGCCGCGGATCGGACCGGCCTCGATGCGCTTGAACGGCGGCGCCTGATCGCGATCGACGGGAAGCCAGCCATCAGCTTCGCCCACCCATTCTACCGAGCGGCCGCAGAGACTTTGCTTGAGGCGCCCACCTACCATGTCGCCCAGGCCATCGGGCACGCGCTCCGCCGCGGCCTGTTCTGCTTGTCCCCGACAACCTCCCGTGCGACTGCCCGCAACCTCGGCTGGATCTTCGACCGGCTCAAGGCCAATCCCAAAGAGCGTGACGCCCTCGTTACGGAGGCCATCGACGGGCTTCGCTCGTTCTTCCCTGCAACACGCGATCTTTGCTTTCGCTTCCTGTTGAACCGGCTGTCCGATCTTCCAGCCGAACAGCAAGAAGAGTTGCCAGGCTGGATCAAATCAGTCACCTCGATCACACTGGACAACCTCGAATGGAGCGATGGAGAGGCGCATCTCCCTTATGGCGAACGATCGGGGTTCGACTATTTCGAACGGGCGTTCCAGACAGTCCGCCGACGCGAGGTCGCCGCTGAATTGAATCTGCTTGATGCGTCCGAAGGCGTCATAATGCCCGAGCGCGCCGCCGCGGTCCTGCGCTTTCTGGCCACCGAGCCCGAGACCATGACGGCCACGATGGCCGGCCGCCTGCTCAGCTACGACGAGGCTGCCTTGCGCGCCGCGGCGACAAGGCTCTGGCTGAGCCAACCCCGAACGGACGATGATGACATCCTCGACAGAATCTTCGCCGACGATCATCCAAGCTGCGCACTCGCTGCACTAAAGGGCGTGATAGCAGGCTGGAATACAATCGATGCCAATCGACGAACCCGACACCTCGACGGTTTGGCAGCTCTAGCAAGCAATGCCGCGGGCGCAGCGGCGATGCTCGACCACCTCGTACTTTTCGATCGTGAGGAGGAAACTGGAGAGCACCCGCCCTGGCAAATCTTCGAGCGGCTCATGCCGGTCGTCATGGCGACGCTGCCGCACAATGCCGCCTTCATCGACGCACGCCTTTTCGCTGTTGCGCGCAGCGCGCTAAAAGCTCTATCGGCTCCGTCCCTGGTTGCGCTATGCGATGGCTGGATCGGCTGGCTAGAGCGGAACGAACGAGCCGGTCTCCTCCCGAGCGAATTCTCGCTAGGAGTCGCGGATATTCTGCTCCAGGCCACCGCGGCGGAGCCTGAACTCCGTCAAGCCAGCGTGGTGCGCTTGCTAGCCTTCACGGGTACTGGCGCAAAGGTCACTTTCATGGCCGACCTGATCGCCCATTGGGAGCTTCTTCGAACCGACGAGCGCTCGACCGTCTTCGAGCGTCTTACCGGCGGCTTCACCGACGACAGGTGGCTCCAGGCCGTCGCCATTACGCGTTCGGAAGTGCCCGATGAGGTCCTCAGACGGCTTCTACCCAGCGGGATCGACCTCTCGCAGCCACCCGCGCAATTGCTGGATACGGTACCGTCGATACTTATCGAAGCGGCGGTTCACGTCTATAGCGGCCGGCCACAGCCCCTGTGGTGGCTCGGAACGCATCACGCCGGAGAGGAAATCTGGGAGCCGGTTTTGGAAACCATCGCGCGCCGCCCCGATCACCCGCTGTTCGAACTCGCCTGGGACCACATCACATACGCTTGCGACGGCAAGCGCGTATCGCACATCATTGCCGACCTCGGCACCGCAAGCGCCGACCGCATGCTGGGCATATTGCTGCGGCTGAAAGTGGGCTGGACCGGCAATTTCATGCCAGAGGCCTGGGCGGCGCTGCTGCGTCTCGCTATCGACGCGGATGTGCATGAGAGGTGGCTCGATCGCATGGTCGCGGCTTCGCCCGCCATCCTCGACGATATATCCGATCTAGACCGGTGGCTGACCGATCCGAGCGACTTTGTTGGTGTGCTGAAGAAGCTTCAGAACGACTTCTTGCCTCTCCAGATGGCGTCGGTTGTCCTTGATCCACCCGAGGGGGCGGATGTTCCCAAATTGAAAGGCGATTTCGTCAAAGTGCTCACGTTCCTGGTTCGTGAGCGTCCGCCAATGCTGTTGGGCACCTGCGACCACTTAATCAGGCGATTGGAGCGCGTGGCGGTCGACACAGCCGAACTCGTCACAGCATTGCGCGACAGGCGGGCCGCGATCATGATCGAGCGCACGGCCATCAAAACGGACATGGAACCGCCCGACCCTCCTCTCGTCGGTTGGATCAACCCGTAGACTTGGCAATCTTTCCGAAAGCGGAACGTCCGTTGTCAGCCCCGATTGGGGCATTTGTGGCGTCGCCGGCAAAACGACGTTTTGCTGCGACCAGTTGCGGCTCTTGCCGAATGACCACGCCACGCAACGTGCAAATTCCTCCACCAATTCAATGGCTAGAACGCAAACGGCACATTACACGGTCAGGTAGCAACGTGCGAAACACGCCGAAAAACGCAGAAAAAACAACCAACCGACTGCAGCACAATGTGCTGCCTTTTATCTTGCCATCGGTCTTCGGTCGTATTTCGCCACCCCGCTCGATAGCACCAAACCTCGCTCTGCCACGCGGCAATGTCCGGCTGCCCCCTGTTGCGCGAGGAAACTACGAAAGGAAGAAGATCGCTTCTAGAGCGCCCCGCTGATGCTCAAAGAGAGCGATGCTTCTGCTGCAGCCGATCTGCCGCCGCCATGATGATGTAAGCGTATTCCTTGCGCGATCGAGGGCACGTTGGAGTTGCCAGATTTGACCTTAGATGGCACTGGCCAGCCTGTCATATCGACACTGCGAAGGCGTGCCAAAAGCAGCCTGGCTGAACAAAATGGAGGTAAGCCGCCGTGTGGCAGAAAGACATTCTTGTGTTGCCCGACGATCTGATTGCGTTCGCCTGGTCTGCACCGATGCGGGACTTGGCCGCGGAGCTCAAACTGTCCGACGTCGGGCTGAAGAAGCTGCTGACGCGATGTGGCGTTGCGTCGCCGCCGCAAGGCTATTGGAACAAAATCCGTGCCGGAAAGAGGGTGCCATCACTACCCAAGGCGCCACCTCGGCGCCCCGGTGAACTGGGTCGAGCAAGTGTCGACGCCCGCTTCAAAAAGGTGCTGTCGATTGCTGCCCCTCTTGCATCCAATGGGCCATTTGCGTCCGCCCTGGTTCCAGAAGACCTCGACAAACTCCACGCACAAGAGTTGAAGGCGATTGGCAAAGTCTCTGTCCCGCAGACGTTGGACAGGCCTCACAAAGGGCTCGTTCAACTGCTCAAGCAGGAGCAGCGTCGCCGCGACAAAAATGCAGGACACGAGTGGACCTTTGACGAACCCAAGTTCGACAATCCACTAGGCAAGCGGCGGCTGAAAATCTTCAATGCGCTGTTTTTGGCGCTCAGCAAGCGTGGCCACGACGGTGATGCCTACGAGCGCGATGGAGAAATTTACGCGCGAGCCGCCATCGGCGACACCTATCTTGGTTTGGAGATAGGAATAGTCGGCAGCCACCGCACCGTGCGTCAGCACGGGTACCTGCGGCCGGCGCCAGACCTGCCAGCATCAACCACGCTTGCCCTGCGGATCGATCCGGGTTTCGACCGCAAGAATACGGTTTCTTGGCAGGATGACGGTGACGCTAAGCTTGAGTCAAAGATCGCTGAGATCGCGGCTGCAATCATCGTGGCGGGCGAGAAAAAGTTTCGCCTTAGCCTGCGGGAAGCCGAGGAGCGTGTTGAGCGGGAGCGGATTGAACGGGAAAAGCAGCGCCAGGAATGGCTAATTCAACTCAACCAAAAGCGCCTGCAAAACCTGCGGACCAGCGGGGAGCTGCTGCGCCGGGCTGAAGACATTCGCGCGCTTGTTGAGCGCGTCCGTCGTGCCATCGATGAAGGTTCGGCTGAAATCGATGCCTCGGCACTGGAAGCATGGGAACGTTGGGCACTCGCGGAGGCGGACAGGATCGATCCAGTGCGGTCTGGACAAATTTTAACGCATCTTAACGAGCCGTCGCTATAGTAAGTCGGCCGACAGCTTTCTGACCGACAGCCCGGCTGCAGGCGAACATCGCTGGAAGCGATGTGGAATAGCGAAGTGAAGAGATGCGCGACGCGATGGATGTTACTCCACGAAGTTTGTCTCTTTGCATTTTCAGATCGCGCAAATGACGATCGAAGAACGCAAATATCCCGGTGAGCTTGCATCCCCGCAGCAGCTTCACGAGCTGGCGGAAGAATACCGCAAGGCGGCAAACTTGCTCCTTCAACAAGGCCGACCCGGCAAACCTTTGACACGCGCGCCGTTCAGATTGTCGGCAATCCATGCGATCGAACTCTATCTGACCGCGCTCTTGCTCCACTGCAGGCACCATCCCAATCAGATCCGCAAAATGCAGCACGACCTGTCGGCGCGAACAGAACACGCGCTGGAAGCCGGGCTGCGCCTTCGCACGAAAACCGCCACGCATCTTCAGTCTTTAAGCCAGAACCGGGAGTATCTCGTTACCCGTTACGGCCCTGAACTGGCGACAACCGCCTCGCAAATAAACCGCCTTACCGCCACCCTCGAAGAGGTGGCGGCAAAGGTCACGATATTGATGGCGCTGCCCCCTAAAACGCCGCGGCAATCACAGCTTGCTGCGGGCGGCGAGGTTCAAGACCGAGATTCGGCAGCCTCTCCGTCGGCTTCGGTTGCCAATCCAATGACATGATGCACCAAGAAGACATCGATGTGGTACGCAACTTCGTCGCGTCGTATCGGCAACTTGTCGGGGGTGATCAGATCCGTAAACAGTTGATTGTCGACGTAGTCACCAGCATCCCAAAGGCTTCTGGTTAGCGCCTCGTTGTTGGGTTCAATCCGGTCAAGGACAGCCGCGAACGCGGCGTTGGCGGCATTAATAAGCACAGTGCGGTCGGCCCCAGCGACTGGCAGGGACGCAATACCGGCATGGGAATCCATGACGAGCTTTCCTCTTGAAATGGCGGTCTCTTTCCTCAGCATCTTCGGCCGCCATGCCGACGCTGGTTCTTAAAATGGTGGCTGGTCGAGGCGCCAGGCGCCACCTTGTACTCACGTGCGCAACAGCAGGATACGCTGGAATTCAGCGAACGCAATGCAGCCCGAAAAGGACACCACTGCAAGAAACGTTCGCAACGAACGGCGGCGGCTCAGAGCCTAGGCTGCGCTTTGCCTGCTGGACGCGCCGCCGAATTGACGTCGAATGTCAAAGCGGCCGGCTGAGAGAACAAAACCTCTCTACCCTCCACGTCTACGACTGGGGAGTTATTTCAGGTTCAGCTTTTTTTTGAGGTAGTCTCGTAGTTCGCCGACAGATGAGAAAATAGCGTCTGGTTTCGACGCTTCCAAACCTGACACGTCGAGGCAGCCCCATGCCGAGCCCAATGCGACGACGTTGGCCCCACGGGAAGCCTCGGTATCCTGCGGCTGATCGCCGACATGATAAGTATTCTCCGGTTTCGCTCCCGCTTTTGACATCGCGAGCAAGAGACCCTCAGGATGCGGCTTTCGGTTTTTTACGTGATGATAGCCCACGACAATACCTATCGGCCAGGCATGTGCCTTTATGAAGGCCTTCGGCACCATGTCGGGGCTCTTAGTAACGATGCCCAATTTGTGACCAGCGGCATGTAGTTCGTTAAGCAACTCCGTAATTCCGCCATAGACGGGTAGCTTCGGGGCGTGGGCCATAACCGCTTTCCAGTCCCGAGCGGCGCGAAGGGGCTCAACTGACGAGGTGTCCACAAGAGTTTGATCGAAGTCGAAAATGATCATCTCAAAAACCCAACCGAGTTTGAGGATCGTTGTCCAATGACCGCTCCGGTCTTTTTGCTGGAGAGCGTTCGATCTGCTCGACGTGCAGCAAGAACTGCGTCAAGGCAGCTCCATCTGAAATAGCGCGGGCCCAGTGCTGAGCAATCATCATCTGATTGCCCTTCGTCTTGTCCTCGTGCTTCCACTTGTCGGGATGATCAATGCACGCCAGCGCACGCTTCTGCTCTCGGCAGAACCGGACCGTGTGCATCGTCCCACCCTTCACGTCCGTTTCCACCACTAGCACTGCATCGGAGAGACCACTCTGGATACGATCTCGCTCGGCGAAAGCTGTCCGCATTGGGGTAGCACCAAGAGGATACTCGCTGACCAAACAGCCGCCGTTTTCAATTAAGCGAGTTGCCAGTCCCCGATTGGCGGCGGGATAAACTTTGTCCAAGCCGTGAGCCATCACTGCGACCCCCACACCGTCGGCATCCAAGCAGCCTTCGTGACCAAGAGTATCGCAGCCATGTGCTAAGCCACTCACGATAGTGAAGCCCTCGCTTGCTGCCGCCGCTGCCGACTTTCTAGCAACAGCTTCACCATAAGGAGTTGGCTCACGCGTCCCCACGACGGCAAGGCACTTCGTAGCGTGGAGTCCTGCCACGGCTCCCTTTACATACAAGACGGCAGGAGGATCTGGGATATTACGAAGGCGCTCAGGGTACCCTTCGTCATGGAATGAGAAAAACTTCGTATCGCTATCTAGCGTTTTCTCCAACTCGTCCTGCGCTCGATCCCATGCCTCTAACAGTGCGCTTTCCGATACCTTCGCCCGCACCGCCCTGTCCACCACAACGTCTTTCGCGTCACTGCCAGGCATGGGCCCATAAACGATGCGCAAGGCCCCTCGCCGGCCGAGACCTTTAAGCTTCATCAAAGCGACTAGCGCTACTGATGTCGATGACACGGGCGATGCAGCCATTGCTCTAATCCTTCTTGAACTTCGCGTCGTGCTCCCGTTCGCCCTGCCCCCATAGAGTATCCAACCTAGCAGGAACATGATCGTTTTCGGGATTCGGGCAGTAAGCAACACTCTCCGCTTTCGCGAGCGCAATCCCATACACCTTACATTTCGGATTGGCGGCAAGCACCGCTAGCGCGATGCGAGACAGCGTATCACCTCGCGTGATGAAGTCATCGAAAACGAAGACATGGTCCGCATCTATTTTTGCCGACTGATACTTAGCCTTATCCAACTCCGCGGAGCGACCCTCAGCGGAATAGATCGCATGAATCTTCTGATGGACATTCTTAGATAGAATGCCGTCGGAATATTGCGCTCCCACGACCCTTGCGCATTCCTTCGCGATCCACGGGATTGACCGGTTTGGGTCGGCTTTCGTTTCCTTGGAAGAAAGCGCAGGGATAAATGCGGCGCGCTTGGGATCAATACCTAAATGCTTAATGAGAGTCGGAACAGCATCGTATAGAACCGTTGCAGCCCCCCACTCGGCTTTATTTTTTTTGTCTTTGAATCGAATAAACCGGGCGGTCCATTTCTCTTCCGTCTTGTCTTTTAATTTATAAGCAATCGTAAAAGAATGCGTTATCCCGGCAGACACACTTAGGTGCGGAAAACCCATCCATCCAGCAACTTTATTGAAATAAATCACGCCATCCCCCTCACTTAGCCGTGCACGATATAGGAGGCACAATGCCAACTATCAACTCCATTGCCGCCTTTTTTATTCTACGAAAATCTAAATTTCACCGGAGACCGTTGTGCACTCTTGGGATACAGCCTCTGGACCGACGCGTTTTCGGCTGAGGTGCGACTCTGAAAGTTCAGCCGGGCTGGGTGGCCATATGGGAGCGCATGTTCAGGTCGACGTCCCGGCCCAGGCGTATTTTTTGAGACGCACCTCTGTGCGAACCTCACGGCGTGGCAGCGCTAACGACCGCCGGTAATCCACGACCAGAAACTTCTAGATTTGGTTTTCGCGACCTCGGCCTTCGGCGAAGCGAACGGCTCGACATGACCATCGAAGTGACCTTCGCGCGCCGCCTTGTCGCGCATCCGGCCCCACGCAATCTCGTTCTCCGACATGTCGCCTGCCCAGACCACTGTGTCCATACGGACGAAATAGTGGGACCGGCAGGCGAATGACCAGTTCCCGACAGACGGCGAGAGGCTGACGCTCTCGCCGTCGAAGGTGAGTTGCCAGCCTACCGGGCTAATCGGTGTCACCACCTTGGTGCCACAACCGCAGAAGCAATCATGGACTGCGGTTGCATACGGGATCGAGACATAGAGCACACCGGCCTCGCGGACCTTCGGGACGAATTCCACGAACTCGTGTCGGATCTGAAAGGGTCTCTTCATTCGCAGTCCTCGTTGATCGTCTCGGCGCCCACGAGCACGAAGATGCTGAAGTGTTCGTGGGTGTCGTCATCGTAGAAACTGAAAAGCTTCTTGAACTTGATGACTGCGAAGGCAGCATTCAGAGCGTTGAGTTCCACCACCTGAATGTTTTTGTCGTACTCGTTGACCTCTTCGGCCGTCGTGAACGCGATGCGTTTCCTGTTGTGGACGTGCTCGCGCTTGGTCGGTGTGCTGGTAGTTGTACGTATCTGGCCCCGCAGGCTCTCGTTGTGCACCGTCAGCCCCATGCCCACATCCACGAACGGGATGTTCATTGCCTCCAGTTTTTCGACGATCGGCCGCTTCCCGGTCCCCTCCATGCACAGGAACACGAAGTCAAGGCCCTCCAGCAGGTGAAGGTTCTCAGGGGTAAGCTTGACCTTATGCGGGACGATGCCGCGACGCATCTTGCTGTAAGTACGCGCGTGAAACTCGACCTTGGAGAGCTCCTCATCCAGTTCTTCGCCTGAAGGCGCGCCCGGCGCCCGGAAGGCGTTGTGCTGGACGAACCCGTCGTCGTCGAAGAGGTGGATTTCGCGGACGTGCGTCTTGGCGAGATAGTCCAGGACATAGGAGCCCGTACCACCCAGGCCGACGATGCCGACCTTCAGCGGCTTGAGCTTCAGCGCGATTGCCACGATGTCGGCGCGACTACTGGCAGTGTCCTCATAAAGAAAGACACTGTCGTCCTCTTCGGGCGCGTAAGGCCTGAAGGTTTGCGCCGTCACGCCCGGTTCGATCACTTGCGCCGGGCCTGAGATTTTGGCCACGTAGTGCGCCATCTTGTGGTGGAAATCGTCGTAGCGGTCGGCGGGCTTGGGTTTACAAGAAAAGTTCCAGCGCACCGGCATCCCGTCGATCTTCAGGCCGTCACCCAAGTCGCTGTCGCCAAGCCCTTGGATCTTGCGGCCGTCCTCGTTGCAAGGGTGATCGCCGGACCACTTGGTCTGGTGATCCTTGGGCGGCTTCGCGACGTCGTTGACCACCTCCAGTGGGGCGAACAAGACGCCGCGCTTTACCTGCCGGTTGCTGTCAACGAAGGGCACGTCACGGATCACGAGATATCCCGCGACCACGTCGACGTTGTAGCCCTCGTCGCGAAGCCGCCTCAGCGGCGGGCTACGATCGATCGGTCGCCGTGACATCGAACTTCATCCTGTTTTTGATCTTCACGGAGTGGCCAGCCGTAAGCGTGCCCTTGGGGTTCGCCGGAGGGCCATCACGGTAGGTCACGGTGAATTCGATGCACGTTCCCGTCGGCGGGATGGGGAATGCGATCTTCACCAGTTCCTCGAACGAGAGACGAGTTTCAGTGGTTTCGAAGGGCTCGCCATTGACGCCAACTATCACAGCCTTCTGGCTGTAGAAGTGATCGTCCTTCTTCAGGTCGATCACGGTGTCGTCGCGCGGTACGAGCTTGTCCTCGTGATCACCCGCCACTTCCCGGAACAACTCACGGTGGTTCGGGATCTGGGCCAGCGCGTAGAGCGCTTTGCCCGTTGTGGGGTCGGGCGACTCGAAAATCTCCCGGTCGATATGGATACGCACCAGGTGCGCAGCGACATTGACTGACATTTTACTACTTTCTCCGCTTTCGCGGTGCTTGCGTTTCGCTCTGCCGGATGGCATCTTGCTGTCCGGCCAGACAACACCTAGGCTCTGAAAAACGCCCTGTTCGGCACGAGACCAATCCAGAGCGCGTTGTCTGTCTGGACAACAGAATGGGAGATATTGTGGCGAATGTCAAGGAGGGCGGATGCCGGAGTCTGCGTTAGGAATTTGGCTGAAGGGGCTTCGCGGCGATCTTAGCCTGCGAGAGTTAGCTCAGCGGAGCGAAGTCGACCACGCCTACATCTACCGCCTCGAGACGGGTGCGAAGGAAGCGCCGTCCGACGAGGTGGTGAACAAGCTGCTCGGCGCCCTGGCGCCGTCCGAGCGGGAAGTCAAAATCCTGCGGTTTCTATCAAGTCACCCCAATGTCGACCCCGATCTCGCCGAGTTCGCGAGGGCCGATGATCAAGTTTCATTCGAGGAGTTCCACATGCTTACCACCGTCGTGAACCGTGGCGCCCGCCCCGACTACGCGACCTCCCTTGCCCGCATCCGCCGGTTCATGAGCGAGGACGAAGATGGATGAACTCTCCGTTGCGATGAAGGCGCGCGACTTCATCGCCAAGTGCGGTCCATTGGCGCTTCCGGTCTCAGTAAATGCCTACGCCGCGCAAGTCGGAGGTACCGTGAAGCAGGAAGTGCTTCAGGAACATGAGGACGCGTGGTCGGTGCGGTTGTCGAACGGCAAGTACCGCATTTGCGTGAACTGCGCCCACAATAGCCGTCGGCAGCGCTTTAGCATCTGTCACGAAGTGGCTCACGAAGCCCTTGGCATAGCGGCGGATCATACGTCGCCGAGCTGGAGTTTCACGCGTAGGCCGCCCGGCGAGATCGCCTGCGACGTGTTCGCGGCCGAGCTACTACTTCCCTTCAAGCTGTTTAAGCCGAGAGTCGATGCGGCTGACATGAATTTCGCCGCGATCAGCGACCTGGCCGACGAATTCGACGCTTCCTTGATGTCGACGGGCTCACGTTTCGCCACCTTCTCGCGCGAACTGTGCGCCTTCGTGCTCTCCGAGGGCGGCAAGGTTCGCTACTGCTCGCGTTCCACATCCCTGCGAGGCGCCAAGGCTTGGGTTCGCCTCGGAATGGATTTGCCAAGCGACTCCTACAGCGCCCGGGTGCGGGCGGGGGCAGCGGTGTCAGGCCCCGAGGAAGCCGAGCCGGATCAGTGGTTCGAGGGCTGGGAGCGTGAAGGTTCTCTCTACGAAGACGTCCGCCACCTCGCCGCCTGGGATCAGACCCTGACGCTGCTCTGGTTCGACGATGAAGATCTCCCGCCCCCGCCGGCTGAACGGAAGCGATGGGAGGAGGAGACCTACGGCCTCCGCGAGCTTGACGGCGAGCTGCCTTGGCCTGGCAGGTCGAAACGTAGGAAATAGGAAAGAGCTCGGCCGGCCCGGCGCGCGGCGCGAAACATCCTTCCGTAGAGCCGAGAAAAATCTGACCTTCCCGTAGCACTAAGGGAGTGGCGCTACGAAGGCGGGTTTCACGATCCTGAGGCTTCGGACGCAGAAGACCCGTTAGGCGTAGGCTTCCCCCGATTGTCAGCTCATTGCATCGAGGCCGGCTTCGCTGGCGGCGCCGCGCGATTGGACCTGTATATCCATCCTATCACGCTTCTCGCGATCCGCGGCGCGGTAGACGCCATCAAGCTTTTCGGAGGCTTGACATCGGCGCCGCTCGACCGCGCCAAGGTGCTTGGCCATACATGCGAGCAGAAAAAGCCCGCGGCCGGAGAGATCGTGGCAGCGGGCCAAGCATGGAGTGCTGGCTCAACCAGCATAGGTCAACGGGCGGCGGAGGGGTTGTTGCGATGCTATCGTCCTTCCGTTGAAGAAGCGTCCCATTCAACTACGGGAGGTCGATCTACTTGACGCAACCCTCTCATGGCTGACCGCCGCTTTTCCGCTGCTTCCTCTTGCGCCGCTTGGAACTCTTTGTCAGCTGACCCGTCAATCAAGACCTTTTGTAACCTTACAATGTCGTAATCCCGCCAGACCACGAGACCCATTCGCGCAAGGGCCAACACCATGCCACCAGCCAATGAGCCTGACATAAGGCGGCGCACTTTTTCTGGCCAAAGGGCGGCTACTGATGGAGTCACCACGACGAGGTAGATAAGGGTCCCGACCAACACCACGTTAATCAGCAGGATCGATAGATACTCCTGCTGTAGCTTAACAATTTTTGCGGTCAGGTTTTTTCGCCCTTTCGGTTCAAGGCTCTTCCAGTCCAGTGTCGGCATACCTCGATTAAGGCGCACGAGGACGGCGGCAGCCATTATCGAAAGCGCCACGGTCGTTGGCTGAAAACCCAGAAACAAGTCTTGAAGGTCCACCCGCCACGCGGCCAATCCGGCCGCGAGACCGACAGCTATGAGCGTCAACAGCCTAAACGTCATGCCAGTATCTTACCATCACGAACAAACCGTGAATACACCTCCTGGAGCTGATCGGACACATTGTTGAAATCCAAGAGGTTCGAACCGGCGTGGGGCAGATCGAAGGGCATGTTCGTGCGAAGAATCGCATCACCATCTGAGAGTTTCCCGTCACGACCTTCGACCTGGACGGTGCCGTCCGTTATGTCGGCTAAATCGTTTGCTAGCTTCTTCAGATTCGCCTTCGATTCCTCCGTCCGTTTACCTTGGACCTTCACCGAGGCATCAACCGTTAGATACTCATCTGGTCCTAGACTTGCCACTAAGGACTCGGTTTTAGCGGGACCTAACAGCGCCTCAACGATAGGTAGCGCCTGTTGGAATTGCACAAACCGATCCCCGACAGAGCGAAGCGTTCGGCGGATGACTGACCCTTCGGTTGGGGCATCGATAGTATCGACTCTGAAGCTTGGGACCGTGCTTCCCTTAACCCGGAGATTTCTGATATCGCCGATATCACCCGATAGTTGAGATCGGTCGAATTCCGATTGTAAAGTGAAGTTCCCAGCAGGTGCCAGCCCGTTCGGATGACTTTTAATCAGCCATTCGAAATGACCCCGTAGCAAATCGGACGTCATTCCGCTCGTTTTAACGAAGAAAAGGTGATCGCCAACAGCGAGCCAATATGCCATCCCCCTTAGAAATTGCGATCCCGCAGGCGCCACCCTCTCGTCCAGGTTGAAAACTTCTGCTTTCGTCTTATCGGATAGCTCTACAGTCGAGCGTTGAGACTGCAGCAGCGCCTGGAGCCCCTTTGTGTCGACAAGACAAACTTCGCCAAACACTGCACTAGAAAGATCTGCGACTTTATTTAGAACGAGCTGTCGCGCGCCATCGGTATCCAGCGTCTGCACACGATCCACAACACGTTCCCACAAAGACGCACCCTGCGGATTCTGCTGGTCTAAAACAGACCGACAAAGATGCTCGAGTTTCTTACCTTCATGGTTGGTCCCAATAAAGTGTCTATAATGCACGATATGATAAGCTGATGGCATTTTGCCTCCCCTCGGCCCGGAAGACGGGGAGTTAACATGTAATCCATATGTCTTGGCAATGTAGATTCGAGACTTGACGATGAAGCTGGGATAGGGTCGCCGACGGGAAGGGGTTTCGATGGGGGAACTTGTAGAAGGTGATGACGGCCTCTCGGTCGAAGAAGTCGGCGCATGGGCGAAAGACAAACATCAATCACTGTCGCGCTATGTCGACATTTCCAGAGGCGTCCGTTCTAAATGGCTCGATCCGGGGAAAGCGGGCGCTACCTACATCGATCTCTTCTGCGGCGCTGGACGCGCAAAGGTTCGGCGAACGGGCGAGTTTATCGACGGCAGCTGCGTTGCGGCCTGGAATGCCAGCGTCAACGGGGGAACGCCTTTCTCTGAGGTGATCATCGCCGATGCAGATGACGAGCGCCGCGATCTAGCCGCGCAACGCCTCCGGCGGCTTAAGGCGCCCGTGATAGAAGTTCGTGGAGATGCAGCGATCTCGATCCATGCGGCCATGTCGAGGCTTAAACCTCAAGGCCTGCACTTCGCATTTCTCGATCCCTACAATCTGGCGTCATTCGACTTCGGCGTGATGCAGGAACTGGCAAAACTCAGGTACATCGACATTTTGGTGCACGTGAGCAAGATGGACCTTCAACGCAACCTCGGTATCAACGTGAAGGCGCAGCAGTCCGCATTCGACACGTTTGCGCCCGGCTGGAGATCGGCTGTGGATCTGAGACAGTCGCAACCGGCTATTCGACGTGATGTGTTTAGCTTCTGGAAGCAGAAGGTAGCGAATTTGGGAATCGGCGCTTCTACAGACATGGAGCTTATAACGGGAAGCCGAGGTCAACACCTATACTGGTTGACATTGGTCGCTCGGCACCAACTTGCCCACGCCTTTTGGAAAGTGGCTTCCAACAAGTCCAAGCAGGGCTCGCTTTTCTAAATTGTCGCCGCCGTCGGCATCTCGTCGTAGGTTCGGCCGTTCAGCGTTCGGCCTGTCGCCTTCTTGTTGCGGCCACCCCACTGCTTGAAGAAGAATGCCGTTCCGCTGCGGCGGCACATGGTCTCGATCTCATCGACCCAGCGCGGGTCCATGTCACGGGCGCCCGGCCCAGATTCGCCGCCGACGATAGCCCATTGAATTGCCTTGAGATTGGCGCCCGCGACAGAACCGATCAGCGGCTCGAGAGAGACGAAGCGGATTGCAGCAGGCACGCGGCGCAAGTCGTCGAGGCGGTCGAGCACGCGGCTATCTTCGACACTGGTCCCGAGCCACACATTGGGCAAAACAGGGAAGTCGCCGCGTGTCAGGACGCTCGCCATGACCTCAGGACGCTTGGTCAAAATTTGGTAAGTATGTCGCGGCGTTTCCTGCATCACTGTCCAGACTTGACGGATGAAGTCGGCAGGCACGTCGATATGGAAAAGATCCGACATCGAGTTGACAAAGACCCGACGCGGCTTGGACCATCTCGCCGGGATCGTCAGCGACTTCGGATCGGTCACGACCATACCCGTCCATTTAGCTCGACGGCCCGTCTTGCGGGTGAGGCCGTGATACTTCTGTACGCCCATGGCTTCCAACCGAGCGGCCATACGCATCGCATAGCAGTTAGTGCAGCCAGCAGTCAGTATAGTGCAGCCCGCCACGGGGTTCCATGTCGCGTCAGTCCACTCAATCGAGGTGTCAGCCATAGGACGGTGCTCCTAGCTCGCCATCATGGTTAATCTAGGGTCGTGAAATTTTCGTTGCGCCCGCAACAAACCGTCGCTCTATGTGGGGACTAACGTGTGGGATGCGACGCATTGATCGCCATAGGAGGGCGGTTGCGTCGTTGATCATCAACCCATAGAGACGGGATAAATCAGACAAAAGGACCACCAATGACCAACGAATCCGATACCCGCTCTGCCGAACTAGCTGAGCTAACCGCCGACATTGTCTCAGCGTATGTCAGCAACAATCCATTGCCGGTGTCTGGCTTGCCGGACATGATAGCATCGGTTCATGCTTCGCTGTCTGGACTTGGCACGCCGATCCCGCCTGTCGTTGAGCCGCAAACTCCCGCGGTAAACCCGAAGAGGTCGGTGACGCCGGACTTCATTATCTGCCTCGAAGACGGCAAGAAGTTCAAATCCCTAAAGCGGCATCTTAGCACGGACTTCGGCCTGACACCGGACGCCTATCGCGCCAAATGGAACTTGCCGCACGACTACCCTATGACAGCTCCGAATTACGCCGCTCAGCGCTCGCAATTGGCGAAGTCCATCGGGCTTGGCCGCAAGGCGGAACCCATCGCACCAGCCAAGAAGGCACCTGCCAAGCGGAAAGCCAAAGCGTAGTCCGCCACCACCTGACGCAACGGAAAGACTCAGCTATGTCTGGGGAGCGGCGGACCTGAAAAGGACCGTCCGGCCGGCGCCATTCGGGCAACCTCCCAGCGAGGGCGCCGGCCTTTTTTCCTAGCGGGGCGACAATAGACGATTGCTTCAATTGTCGCTCACTCAATCTGCGGCAGTGCCGGTTTGGTGGTGACTCTAGTAGCTGGTCACTGCCTGCGGCTACCGCTGGCGAACACGTCTCAGGCACCTATCGCCAGCGCCTGATACTGGCACCTGGCCGCTTCGCGATGAGCGACGACGGCCTCGGCTTCCAACTCGTGCCGTGGTCACCGTGCGTTCATCCTCTGATTAACCCATCACTCCTACATTGCGACATGGGGATGAGATTTTGAGAGTAGTTCGCCTCGCGTTTCTTGCGCGCCCCCGCTCAGCCTCTCGGCTGGCTCAAACTCGCCGACAAGCGTCGCCTCATTCCAATTCGTAAACTCTGACGTCAACCCCAAGCACTAACGGGTCGAGGCGACGGTACCGGAGATCGGCCACCTCATTTTCCGGCTGGCCCGGGTCGACCGACTTTGCACACTTTGTTGGCAGTTGATCCGATTTCTATCCGGACATATCCCCTGCTTCTACTCCCTCACTCAGCGGCTTTTATTTCCGATGCGCATACCCACTCATGGCTGCGCAACTGGATGACCAAGGGTTTGGGAGCGTGCTTGAGCCTGCTCACATGTTCCCGACGTCGGACATTTGGAGAGCTTGATGGACAACAGGAAGTTTTTGACAGCTGAGGAAGTGTCGGAACGCTATCGCGGCAGCATCTCTCTTGGAACGCTGCGAAATTGGCGAGCCAAGAGGATTGGACCGGCGTACGTCAAGCTTGGCAAAGCTGTGTTGTATCCAATTGAGGAACTCGAGACGTGGGATCAAAAGAACACAGTGGCGTGCCGTGCGTCAAAGCGATTCAGCATGAACGGCGGTGAGTGAGCGTGATTAGTGACGGAGGAGCATCCAATACCGATCCCTTATTGCGCAAAGCCGAGGGATGCAACGCCTGCGCTCTAGGTTGGGCCGTTCGCGCTAAAAGGCAAGTAACCTATTTCGAATTCTGATGGTAAAATAAATGCTGGAAACGGGCCGCCATCTTCCCGCTCAGACTCCTCTGAATACGCGAGCCAACGTAGTCGCGGCATGTTAATTCGGTTGTCGCTCTGACACGCTATGTCTCGGCCGTTCCCGTTAGTTCCATTGTAATATGCCTGTGGAAAAGAACTCAGCCCTCGCACTAAACGCGTCCACTGCAATAACCTTGTCTAACAAATAGCGTGATTCTACTGCGAGGTTACTCCTTGGCTCGCCATCCTTTTACGTGCTCGGTCGTCATTTCGGCCTCTCTCGTCCTGACTTCCTGCGGAACATACACTCCCGAAATTCAGGAATTTTGGGGCAGTGCTGGGGATGCCGGGGCCATGGAGTCGGCGGTGGCAGCTCAGATTGCATGCGAACTAAGTAGAGAAGTCAACGTCGTATACAACGAGTCCAAAAAACATCCTGAGGGTAGGCAGAACTACGACTTCTTCTTTGGTTGGCTTGCTCAACTCCAGCTTACATTCTACGTGGATGAGCAAACGACCATCAATCCCACGGCGAGTTTTATCTCGAAACTTCATCCTCTTGCTGCGGGAGACACGTTCACCTTAGGACTGAATGCAAGCCACAAGAACGAAGCAACACGTATCGACAAGGTGACGCTGAACTACAAAATCAAGGACTTCATCGGTGATAAACCGAGAGATGGCAACTGCGGAATTGGCAGACGAGAAAAAGGGACAGTTTTTATTCAGAACGACCTCAAGATCGGCGAATGGCTTGAAGCCGCGTTGAACGTGGCTGTGTCAGAAGGCCCTGAGAGCGACATGAAAGCTCATCCCACTTTTCCGAAAACGACCGCTATTTCCCACGACATGAAATTCGACATCGTATGGTCAGGCGGCGTCGCTCCATCGTGGAAGCTTGTCGAGTTTTCAGCGGGTTCCAATCCGTTGTTTGCCAGCTCACGGGACCGATATCAGCAGATGGTGCTTACGCTCGGTCCGCCGGACGACAAGAACCCCAACCTGCTGGGTCCGGCGGCGCAGGTATCCAGTTTGGCCTCACAGATCAACTCTTCCATCCATGACCTAGGAAGGATCACGCCATGAGTAGCCCTTCGAAATCAGACCCAGAAAAGTCTAGCAAAAAGGAAAGTCCGCGCCGACGCACTCCGAAGCCACTTTTGGAGTTGCTTGCCGCTGATTTGAAGGAAGACAAGAGGCATGGCTATCTTTGCTTCATGATCATCAATCAGAGAGGATATTTCTGCAAGACTGATCCCGCGACAGGCAAATGCGACGAGCATAATTGTATACCTGCTGATGACCACGATGGAGCGATTGCCGCGCTCGCTCTGTCCGACGAATAGTCGAAGCTCCACCTGCTCGACTACCGCCGCCAACGATCATTACCCTTCCAAACCATGGGCAATCTCGTTGCCGAATGGATGCAGCCACTCCGCAAGCAGGCGCATCGTGCGGCCGTCTCCGTTGCAGACGAACGCCTATTCTTTTGCAATTAAAGGCCCGAACCTGAGACCCGACCAGAAGCTGAACGCTACGCCATCGGCATCCACGAACTTGGGGTTGTCGACAGTGCCTAATGCGGCGGTAGCTCGGTCTACATCGTGGCGCTCCAGAGCTGCGTGATCAGCATTTGAGCGGGCAACCGTTTGGTATTTTGCCGGCACCTCCCATCTTGTTGCATCGTTGTTCGTCAGAGCGGCGATCCTCCTGCACGTGTCAGCTACGTCACGTGCATACTTTGGGCCGTATCCGGGCATCGTCGCTTCAACGCTCGTATCTGTCATGAGGTTCTCTTGCAGCTTGTCGAGGCGAACTGGGCGAACGTAAGATTGGAATTGTGAATCGGTGTCGCCCTAAGTGCAAGACAGGACACGAGGTGACGGCGTTGATATGTGGCCGACATCACTAAGCCGGAGAACACGTACTCAAAGCTTTCCGGCGCGTTCCACGGAATCGCGATAACCTTGAGTGCGCTTAACGGCATAGCGGTCAATGGATGTTCCGGCCGACGCACGCGCTGTCCCCCTACAAAGCAAAGACCGTCGTCGAGAGGAAGCACCTCCCCCAAGCTTATGCGGAGTTGCTCCCCTATCGTGGGCTGCGCGTATACATGCACGAAGCCAGCAACGGCAGGCCCCCCGATGCGTTCTCCATTCAGCAGGAAACCCTCTCCGCCAAACGCGAGGCTCTGGCGTGCCCTATGTCGATATCGACAGCTCTGAGCTAAGTGTCCATGACCTCAGCGCTGTTGCAGATTGGACTGCAGATACGGGCGCGGGTGTTTCACCGTACTCCGCCCACTGCACCGTGATGGTTCACCCGCTTGGAAGCAGATCGCTGTCAGCCATCAGGACTACAGCGGCGAGATCCGAGTTCATCGTGACTAGACCAATGCCTCTGAAGCTAAGCGAGTGTGTTGCCGGCCTCCGGCGAAGGCTTGCATGATGGTATCCGCAGGACGCGATCGTTTCCAAGACCTTCCCACGATCAATACCAACCAAGAAGTACTCACATTCCGATACGTTCAATCCTGAACAGACCGAAAGTATTGACATGTCACTTCCCTTGAAACATATTGGTGGATATTCCGCTTGTGGAGGGCAGTCTTATGTCCAAAGGTGTGTTTGCAAAGCAGAATTCCGAAGTCGGGAAAATGCGCTTGGCAGGGGAGTTGAGGGAGAATTTGGCGGCAACGCAAACGTCTCAGACCTCTGGAACTAAAAAACCCAGTGCTCAAATTTTGACATTTGACGCCAATCTCGACGCGACACTGCCTGACATCCCCGTTATGTGGGAAAAGTCGACCTGCTGCTAAGCGGCGCCGAACACCTTCGAACGACGCTCCCAGGAGGACCCTTCCAGCCCGAATTGGGGAGGTATTGGCGTGAACTATTCGGTCGGTCGCCCCCTCAATTTGAATGCCGTTCCTATTGGTTCTGCGGTTAGGCTGAGGCGTCATCGTCGCGTCCTTCTTGAAAGCCATACCCTATTGCTGGCGGAGGACTCTCCTGGATGGGCTTTGCTTCCTGATGACGGAAGGGACCTTTTGGCTGAGATGGTCGAGACGACCGTGGGAGCGCTACTTCAATCGACTACGGCTGTGGAGTTGAAGGAGATTGCCACGCGCCTCTATGCAGCTGGGCTATTGGAGGTGGGCGGTGCTACGGGCATTTCATCGGGCATGACGGGGGCTCAAACATCCGCCCTCCAGTCTTCTTCCGACGAAACACCTCCCTTTCCAAGCACACTCCTAGTCAAGCTGACTGGTGCATGCAATTGGGCGTGCACATACTGTTATGACTATGATCGTAGGCGGTTTCGAGAGAGCCTGGAGCTTGGCGACGTTGCACCAGTAATAGAACAGATGGCGAACAACCATAAGCATCTGAACATCATCTTTCATGGTGGTGAACCATTGCTGCGGTTCAAAGAGTTGAAGGCGATACTGGGCTTCGCCAACGAAGTCTGCGCAGCACGCGGCGCTACGGTTCGATTCTCCATCCAGACAAACGGCTCATTCCTGGATGAGGATGTGATTTCATTTCTGCAGCAAAATTCCGTGGAAGTGGGGATGTCAATCGACGGCCCCTCCGAGCTCAATGACCAGAACCGCATTGATCACCTAGGGAGAGGCACCTCTGCCCAGTTCGAAAAGCTATTTGACCTCTTTCCGGATTTCATGCGGTCCAAGGTTGGTTATATAACTACCGTAACTTCCACTAATGTGGACAAACTGTCGCAAGTGGCTGATTACTTAAGAAATCTCGGTGTTACATCTTGGAAAACGGCAATTTTTGATATGGAAGGCCGCGCGCGGAATGCATCGCAACTTGCTCCAGACTTGAACGCCTACATCACATTTCTGCTTCGAGCTTTGGACGATTGCGCAGCTGGGCGCTGGTTCGGATTTAGGTACAACAATATTCTAGAACTACTAGACAATGTTTTTTCAGTCCGGCGGTCAAACATGTGCCTAAAGTTTCCATGTGGTGCAGGGAGGGAGTTCCTTGTAGCCGCCGCGGACAAAACGATAATGGCCTGCGATGCTACCTACCATCCATCTTTCGTGATTGGGACGCTCGGCGATGAGGTTGCGGCGGCACAGGTCTCAGCAAATGGGAGAGCATTGTCGGAACGACAAGATTGGCTACTGCATGAAGCTGAATGTGCTACCTGCCCATGGTTTCACTACTGCGCAGGAACGTGCATGGCGAAAGCCGTTATCCAGCATGGAACGGTAAAGGCTGTAGACGACTTCGAATGCTCTGTGCGCAAAGCGATCTTTCCGGCTATGTTTGAGAGCCTTGCGAACCCTAGTTCGAAGCTACGCGACTACTACCTGAGTAGTCGGCGCCGCTCGCCGATGAAGGCGGTCAGCGCATGAAAGTAACGGGCGAGAGTTGGGAGAACTGGCTTTACCCAATGCTTCTGAGCCCGCCGGCACAGCTTGCCCGTAGCGTGATATCGAGACGACTCTTCGTTGATTTGGCAGATACCTTTCTGCGAAGGCGCTATAACATCCTCGATAGCGGATATTTTCAATCCGCTACAATAGGGGCGCGCTACGCTCTGCTACTTGACGACACAAGCGACTTCGAAAGGCGGCACCTTCAATACGTCATCGGTTTTTTCTTAGAGATGGCCGACATGATGGATGCTCCTCGGAAATCCATTAAACGCCGAATTGAGACGGGGCTTGTTCTCCGTCTCGACGGCCTTCGCCGGGCACTCAGCAGCGGCCGGCCGATACTTGCCCCCACCATCCAGACATCAGTCCCTCTGCATATTCTGTTCGCAAACCTGCCTGACAACGTTTCTTACAAACTTATTTTGCACCGCCAGCACCCTGGCATACCCCAGATTTTGACAAAAGCGGACCCGGCGTGGAGTTTCGTCTTCCTGGATGATCGACCAGGGCGTGCAATCCTTGAGGCCTTTCGTTCCAGCCAAGTAGTCGTTTGCAACATAGATTATGCCTATCCTGGCTCAGAGGTGGTGATTGCAAAAATTTTCACACGTGCTGGAGTCGTCCCGAGCGGAATATTCCGAGCGGCACGCCGTCACAATGCTCAAGTTGTCCCGATCGTTGTCTCGCGAAGCGAAGGCAGAGTCGTGATTTCCGCCGAAGATATCCATGAATGGGATCATCACTCCGAAACGCCACTTGGAGACATGCTCGCCCGGATTCAGCCCATTTTCGACTCAGCGGTGGCGCAAGCACCTCCAGCATGGATGGGGTGGGGGAATCTCGCGGCTCGCTGGAGAATGGCCGCTGGGATTCTACGTCAGACGGATGCGAAACATGCCCTCTGATGTACTCTTGGTTTCCCCACCGGTTGGCAACTTCGCGCAGGTGCATCCAGCCATATGTGTGCTGACCGCTTACCTGCGATCAAAAGGAGTCACGGCGACCCAACGCGATCTGGCGATTGAGTGCTTTCATCACTATCATTCGTCTAAATACCTGTTGGCGCTCCGTGACAAGGTTCGCTCGAGTGCGGAGCAAGATGGCCGGCTAGATGCTCTTACACAGAGCGAGGCTAAAAGTTTGGCAACAAAGGTCCGCCTAACACTGCTTCTGGATAGGGTCGGCCGGGAGATCGGAAGTATCATAGAGGAACTGCGTGATCCGGCCATTCTTGATGAACCAATACGACTAGCGAGGGCCTTACGCACGTTGAAGGACGCCGGACGGGCAATTACGGCAGCTCATCCTGGACAACACTTCAGCTTTCAGGAATTCCGGGTGGACGGAGTATACGATAGCTGGGAGAACCTTCAGAGAGCGGTGACGAGCCAGGAGGCCAACCTTCTCTTAGATTTCGTTGATTCGACCCCATTGCCCGACGCCAAGCTTTTAGGTCTCTCAGTCACTTACCCGGACCAACTTTTACCGGCCCTCTGCATTGCCAGGAAGTGGCGTGAAATGTTTCCATTGCGCCGCATCGTTTTCGGCGGGAGCTATATGACGCGGATGGCGCAATCGTTCACGTCAGAGAGACGGTGGTTCGATTTCTTCGACTATCTTGTCCTAGGGGATGGTGAAGACGCTCTTCTATCGCTCGCAGAACTCGGTGAAAATGGTACTGCAGACGAACAGGCCAAAATCCCGAACCTCCATTTCGTTGCAAATGGAAGCATTCAAAAGAGCCATAGAATTGCGCGTACCAAATTGGATGATCTGCCGATACCCATGCTGGAGTTCGACGGCATCGACCACGCTACCTATGTAGCGCCTCATCCCATAGTTGCCCTACCGATTTCTAAGGGTTGCTATTGGGGAAAGTGCACGTTTTGCAATATCTCAAACCAATCTGAGGAGCCGTACCGATTCCGCGCGGTGGAAAATGTAGTAGCTGACATTGAGGCGCTCAGCGCTGTGGTCGGTACAAGGTACTTCGATTTTTGCATTGACGCATACCACCCCAAAGGGCTTGCCGAGCTGGCAACGGCTATCTCAAAAGCCAAGCTCAATATCCTCTGGAATGCCGAGGTCCTGCTCGACCGCAATTTCGACACAGCTCGCTTGACCCAAATGGCTGAAAGCGGCTGCAAGCACCTTCGCTTCGGGCTAGAATCCGTTAACGAGAGCACGCTTGCGGCCATGAACAAACGCAACGATCTTGAGATTGTAAAGAGGATCTTAGGTGATTGCTATGACCTAGACATCAAAGTCAGCCTGATGAGTATAATTGGCTTCCCGACCGAAACTGAAGAGGACGCTTGGCGCACCATCAGGTTTTACCTGGACAATGCAGAGAAGATTTCTTTTGTAACTTTGCACAGGTTCAATGTTTCGGCTGGCTCTCCCCTCATGTATAATCCAAAACTAGCAAATATCGAATTGATAGCTGAACGTGGGTTAATCCAACCAAGATTTTCCTACCGCAACAGAAACAAGGACGGTATGCCCCCCGAACGAGTTGCGACTGTGGTGTGGCAAATGGAAAATTCGATCAAAGACAGATACCCGCAACATGCGGAGATCCACACAGTTGGGATTGGTGGTTGGCTGACCTTCCTTGCTTGCTGTCGCCAGAGAGTCTCCTTTTTCAAACAGCCCGTTGCGATACCGCACCTGAGTAGGTCTCTTGAGTCAGAAAACAGTTTACGAGAAAGATCGGTAAACTTCACGTTTGACTTAGTTTCAGTGGAGTCCATCGCAAGAGGCGCCAAAGCCTCCCGGCATGAACTGTCTGGGTCCCGCGCTGCGCTTTCAGAAGACGACTCAAAAGTCTTTGTCCTTAGAACTTCTGAGGAACACATGGTCGAGAAGCCGGAGGACTAGTCTCACGCGAGGCAATGTTCAAAAAATAAACTGATGTGCAGCAAGAGAGGAGCTCCAAATGAGCGTACAATATGTAGACTTGAACGCAGCCATCGCCATAGAAATTCTTGTACCTAAAGCGGTTCCAGACGGCGACCGACAAAAGTTTGAGGAAGCGGCAGTTCAGTTCCTGCTTGGCCCTGATCTGCTTCGCCCAGAACTCATTGCCAATTTGGAGCGTAGAGGAATAAGCGCGAACAGTCTTGCGGCCGCATATGCTGAGCCATCACTCGGCATATGTCCCGCGCCTGGTGATCGTGAGTTCATTCCTGGTCCTAAGACCAGAAAGCTCTTGGCCGATCGGAAACTGTCGGCCCTCCGTGGGGGGTCCGTGCACATCGACTTCAAATACGATCAAGCGGCCAAAATGAAATATCCGTCTGAGGTGATCTACGTACGTCTACAAGTGCCTAAGATCTTCATCGACGACGTCGATGAAGAAGTCACCGGCGAAATTATCGAGGCGATCTTCGGTGATTGTGATCTTCCACCTCGCGTTAAGAACTTTCTCTCAGCTAACGGAATCGATCTGGCTGAATTGGCGATCAGCGCCGACAGGAAATTCGGAGATGGAAAGATCCCTCCAACTACCCGTCTCGACAAGGTTCTCGCCAGTAGACTGAAGCGAGGGGGATTCGACATCGACCAATTTGGAAGAATCGAAGTGATCGAAGTTACCGCCGTTTAGTGAGCCGATCGCGATGCGCAATCTTTATTAGAATTGAGGCTGTCCGCGGACAGTCTCTTGAGGAATTGACTGTGCCCGGATTGTTGGATGACCGTGCTTGTATAGTGCTGATTGTTTCTGGCTCACTTGCAGCGTGCAATGCAGCAGGGCTTGCCAGTTTGTTGAGGGAGCGTATCGGTTTGGCGACTTTCGTGGTTCTTACGAAAGGTGCTAGGAGGTTCGTTACGACGGACGCCATCCGCTACGCAGGGGAAGCCACCGCGGTGGTGACGGACAACTCCGAGCCGCTGTTCGGACGTCCCGATCACATTTGGCTTGCCAGTCACGCGCTTGGCATTCTGGTGTATCCTGCAAGTGCGGATTTCATTGGCAGGACAGCGTGCGGTTTGGCGACGGATGTCGCGTCAACGACTTTTCTGACAGGTCACCACAAGCCCCGCATGGTTGTCCCGTCAATGAATTCCATGATGTGGTCCAATAACCTCTTACAAAGGAATCTGAACGTACTTCGCGAGAACGGGGTAGAAGTAGTCGATACAAACGAGGGTCAAGCTCCCGACGTCGCCGGTGTATGCAGCTTGTTTGAATCTCTTATCGAACCGTCGTTGGGGAGGGTCTGACCTCACGCAACAGATCGCATTCGCGGTGAAGGCGAGCCACTTCGTGGCAGCGCCGAGCCGACCCGGCTCGCGAAATGAAGAGGCTAAGCTTTCAGCTTGTCGCTACAAAGGACGTCGAGCCCTTAGCCAGGTCCTTTCGCTTGGTGCTGATGCTAGCCCAGAGCCAGTTACATCGGCAGGCCGAGACAACAAGGCTATAGAGAAACCTCTCCTTATAGCTCAAACTGAGCGGACGACGCGCAGGTCTACATGATGGCGGGATCCCGCCAGCCTAGATATGTTCAACAATATCGAGCACTTTCTTCTAGGGTCAAATTGTGTCCTATGTACAATTCCGTCTCATTTAGGGCTCTGCCGCCGTCGTGACAACGGACACTATTTTGGGGGATCAGGGCAGATGTGTGGGCTTTTTGGTATTGTCGCCCAGAACATTCGAGCGTCCGAACTCATTTCGCCAGTCTCCTTAATCCGTTCGCGAGGCCCGGACGACGTCCAAATGATGACGAAGGACTGGTTCGCCCTTGGCTTCACGCGTCTCGCGATTATGAGCTTGGAGAATGGAAAGCAGCCGGTCATAAGTTCCAACGGAGACATTGTGTTAGCCTTCAACGGCGAGATATACAACTTCGACCTTCTACTCAGGCAATACGACATTGATCGGCAATCTTGTGAGGCTGATTTATTATTGGTGCTATATATTCGTTTTGGTTCAGATTTCACTAAGTTAATAGATGGAGACTTTTCTATTGTTGTTCTTCAGCAAAGTAGCAAATCTTGTCACCTCTTTCGTGACCCAGTAGGCGTAAAGCCTTTATATTACGCCCCGCTAAATGACGGCGGGTGGGCGTTCTCCTCGGCAGTATCTGCCTTTTTTGCAATTCCGGGGTTCTCGTGCGAACTCGATCCAATTGTCGTGCAAGAACGAATGGTCCTTGGCTTCTGGTCAGAAAACAGAACTTGCTTCCGGACCATCCGGCAGTGCCCGCCAGGCAGCCATGTTACTCTATCCGCTAGCAGGCCACCCTCCATTCGCGACGCTGCGCGGCCCCTCAAACAATCGAGACTCCTCGCTAGCCTTGACCCGATTGGGAACGCGGTACAACAGACCACAGAATATCTACGAGCAGCCGTCGCAAAGCGAGTCCGCCATTCCTCCCATTTTCCCGTAGTGATGTCCTTGTCCGGGGGAATCGATTCGACGCTTATGACAGCGCTCGCAGCGCAAGACTTTCCTTCACAGGTAAGCGCGATCACTATCGCCGACCGCCCCGACACCGACGACGTTAAGTACAGCGCCCTTTTTGCCGCGGCAACAAATATGACACATTTCGTATACAATCTATCGATCGACGAATTCAAACATAACTTTGCCGCAATGGTATTGGCTCAAGGTACCATTTCATCAAGCTATTCCGGATACCAGATTGCCAAGGCCGTTCGACTGAGATGGCCGGATGCGAAGGTGCTTCTTATGGGGGAAGGCGCCGATGAGATATTCCTAGGGTATTCCATATTTGCCAACTTTCGCGAATATGTTTCCGGCGTAAATGCTAAGCTTGAAAAGGTGCCGAACGAAATTGTTGAGTCTTCGGAATTACTGAGTAGAGTAAACAATTGGTCCAAATTGCCGCTTACGGATATCTGGCTAGATCTGATTCAACTTTTTCAGCGCGATCAGCTCGTAAATTCTCATTTGCTGGGATGCGATCATGGGCCCATGGCCCACGGAATTGAGTGCCGCGTCCCATACTTGGACACGGATTTGATCTCAATAGCAGCCGAAATTCCGCCTCGGATACATAGCGTGCTTCAGAGGCCAAAGACGCTGTTGCGGTTGGCACTTGCAACGGTACTTCAGCAGCACCAAGTGTTAGCGAAGCAACTGCTCGCCCGCCGAACTTCACCAGCGTTTATGGCAACGAACAGATGTCGGCGGTGGCTAAGCGAATTTGTGAAAGCGAAAACTTCAGTTTCTCGATTTCGGCACCCGGCGCTCCACGAACTCAGTCTCGATCCTGCGGAAAAGTTTTGGATCGGCGCGCTGATCGTAATATTCCAAGAACGCTGCGGTCGTATCGACGGCCTTTCGTTCGAGGATTTGACAAGTGCGATCTTTGAGAGTTGACTATTCTACACGCAATAGAGAGACGGCCCTATTCGCCGTTGCTTGGTGGGTTTTCGATATGACAAACTCGGCTATCGCAAGAGCGCTACGTTTCCCAATGCAGGAGGTTACCGCTCGATATGCCAACGAGCAGGGCCTTCCATTTGATGTTGCAGTGGAGCATGAAAGAGAACTGAAGCGGTACCTTGCGCTTTGCGCTTCGAATTCTGATGGCTTCTACGGGATGCGAGGGCCAATCGACGAGTTCTGGCATACGTTTGTAGTATTCACTCGCCAGTATGCGGATTTTTGCAACGTGGTAGCAGGCCAGTTTATCCACCATATCCCGGGCGAACTTGTCGACTCGGATAGCGAGCCTCCTGCCCCTAGAGAGGATGGCGCGAACATTGTTGACGGATACAAGAAGTTTCTTGCTGACTACGAAACTGTTTTTGGTGAAGTGCCTCCTGCACACCTTTGGCCCAGGCCGATGCCTACTGAAACCTTAGCGTATGCCGCCGCGGGATGCGTGTGCAGCTGTGGCTGTCGATGCATCGCATAGGTCTCTAAATATGATTCCCTTCGATTGACTCGCAAATGCGGATACTAATTGTAGGAAAGTACCCACCGATCGAGGGAGGGGTAAGTCGACGCGTTTATTCAACTGCGCGAACTCTCGCTGAGCGCGGCCACGTCGTGTATCTGCTTACCAATGCGCGGGAGGTCGAAGCGAGTTTCAGACAGTGCATCCTCGATGACGATAGCGAGATGGAATCGACGACCTCGCGGATTAGCGTTTTCCACGTCGAAGAGATTTCAGAGCGGGCCTACATTCCATTTGCAAATCCATACGGGTCGAAGCTGTTCGGGCTTGGACTTTCGATCGGGCGTGACTTTCGACCTGATATTGTCGTTGGATGGTATTTCGAACCGTATGGGCTCGTTGCCGCTCAAGTAGCTCGCGCGTTGAACCTTCCGTATATCGTGTGTCACGCAGGAAGTGATATCGGTAGGCTCGCACAACACCACAATCTGAAAAGCGCATACGAATGGATGCTCGAGCATGCGTCCGGTGTTCTGACCTCTGGACACTCTCCCAGCGTTAGGGCCAAGCTAAGTGATTTGGGAATACAAGAGAGTAAACTGTTCGAACTGCCAATTGCTCGCGTCGAGACGATGTTCTCTCGTCCAAGCCGGCAAGGGCGGCCCACCATCGAGATGTATCGGAAGCAGTTTCGGGAATGGGTCACGCCAATTGGACTCGAGCCCGCGCTCCTCGAACAGCTCACTAATGCAAATGAGCCTCCCATCGATTGGAGCATTCCGACTATCGCCACGTATGGGAAGGTGGGAACGGTCAAGGGAAGTTTCGATCTCGTTTCTGGACTTGCTGCCTTGGCGCAGGATGGGCTAAGGTTCAACTTTCTAACCGTGGCCGGTGGGTGGCGCGAGGTCTTGCAACGCTACTATAGCGAGATCGCGGCTCATCCGTCGTTGCTAAAACGCACAACATTTCTGCCGTTGGTTGCACCGTGGCATGTGCCAGATCTGATTACGTCGAGCGACGTTGTATGCTTTCTTGAGAGAAACTTTCCGATTGAGTTCCATGCTCCCCGAGTGCCGCGCGAGGTTTTGGCCACTGGCACCTGTTTGGTCTGCTCAAGTGAAGTTGCGCGAAAGCAACCATTTGCAGAAAGTCTTGTCGACGGCAAGAACTTCATCGAGATAACCGATCCAACAAATATCTCTGAGGTGGCGAAGCGCTTGGGTGCACTGATTGAAGATAGAATTGCTTGTAAAGTAATTGGAAAACATGGATATTACTTGTCATCTACCTGTGAGCGATTCTTTCATCCTCACCCCGTTGCAGCTGCAATAGAGCAAATTGGACGTTCCGTGCTTCCTGCGAACACCAATGAGGCGGACTTTCAGATCAATCCATTACCGACAGCTTGAATGATTTGCTGCCTTTGAGCTTGCAAGATATATCATAGTGTCACCAATGGCCGTGGTACGAGGGGCAGACCACGGATCGCTGATCGTCCAGATATCGTTCTGATGCCGAGCGACCATCGCCTCACCAGCCGCGAGCAATTCACCCGCAGGAATTGGCCGGCGAGATTTTCATCGGTGGTTCGAACAAGGCCACAGTGCTTCACAGCGTGACTAAAAGCTATGGCCGCTGCGGGCTCGACAACAAACAGGATCATGGAGTGGACAACCTTACGATGACCATGTCGCTCGTTGCGTCCAATCGTGGGTTGTTGCCAATGCCTGCGCCAACAGCCTGCTGCCGTGGTAATCGTTAGCCATCCGCTGGAGGGCGAAGCGCCAACAATCGAACTGGTTATCGGCTACACCTATGCAACATCGCCGACCCTCACGCTGTTCCTGTCACGAGCGGACGAACTTATCGCCGGCATATCAAAAGAGCGAAACGACCCAGTCGATAGGAGTGAGAGAAATGCGCCCTGAAGGAGCATCTTGGGCGCTAGATCGGCCATGGCGCCAGCGAGAAAAATGAGCGTTCGGAATCCATGATCGATCGTCACGTTGGGGTGCTGAGAAAATACAGCCGTGCCCAAGCATGAACGATCACGACTCGTCAGTCGGCACATATCCCATTTAAAGGCCCCTGCACCCTGTCATTGTCACTCAAGTATCTGACAAACATAACTATTTCTCCATTGGTCTGCTGATCCACAATCACCCGTCAGGCGACCCAACGCCATCGCGCGCGGACATCGAGATGACCAAGCAGATCATCGATACGGCTAAGCCCCTCGGAATTTCCGTGCACGATCACCTCATCATCGGGCGAAAGGGATACGCCAGCATGAAGGGTTTGTTGCTGATCTAGGGCAACAAAACACATGTTGTGAAATCGTCTTCGCCAAGACGAAACCAGGCGTTCGCGCTTGGCGTAGCAGTGCCGCGGTTGGCAACTAGGACCAAGGTCCCGCCGACATGGGACTTCAGTACTGCATCAGCTTTATGGCGCCGATTTCTTTGTATTATCAAACCGTTACCGCGTCTGCGGGCTGCGGGCTCGCGTATTGATACGGCATTTGACTAAAGTTTACTCTGTAGAATTAGCGATTTCTCATACGAGCCTTTCTTAGCTGTCGGGCGGATGGCGATTCCTCGAGGAGATTACCATGACAACCCGAAAAACTTTATTTGCGGCCCTTGCCTCACTGGCGCTCCTGGCAACTCCGGCGCTCGCCGGTGGCAACGGGCACGGTGGTGGCAATGGCGGCGGTAACGGCGGTGGCAATGGCGGTGGCAACGGCAACGGCGGTGGCAATGCCGGCGCCTCACACGGCAACAGCGGCGCTACGCATGGCAAGTCGTCGTCGGCCCCGGGGCAGGCAGCCAAGGCGCAAAAGGACACGACGGTCGACACGAGCACGCAGGTCTCGTCGGTGACCAAGGACAAGAACATCCACGCCAAGCTTGGCCGGCTGAACTCTCTGCAGCGCAACATTAACGCCTATATGAACTCCAAGAGCAAGAAGTTCGCCGGTGTTCAGGCATTCGTGACGCAATCCGCGAAAGCCAAGGTCGCGCAAGCCGCGGCGGAGACGGCGGCAGCCACAGCGGCAGCGGCCCAGGCCAAACTGGATGACCTGAATACGCAGCTGACGGCAGCGCAGGTCGACCCTGTCGCCAACGCCACACAGATCCAGGCCTTGAATGAGCAGATCACGGCTCAGACGGCCGTTGTCGCCGACGCCAACGCGGCCGCCGCCGAAGCTGAGGCAGCAGCTACCACGGCCACCGTCGGCACCGATCAGGCATCACTCGACGCTGCGCTGGCAAACATGGCCAACAAGCCCATAGACGCCGAGGTCACGACTTGGGCCCAAGGAGTCCTTGCCGACAAGATCGACCAGACGGCCGCCAAGATCGAAGCGGAAACGACGCCTTAAGGCATAACGATCGAAAACGGCAGGAGCCGCCAGTCACAATGCCGCCGGTTTGCCGGCGGCATTGCTGGTTGCTGAAGGTAAAGAGCGGCTATCCGTGGCGGCTTGGGCGATCCGTCGTGCGCCGAACTTCACCCGCCAAACCGCGGCTCCGCCACGCCCGTAACACCGAGGCCGGTGATGGCGAAGAGGCTGCCGCGCAGGACACCGTCGCCAGGAAAGCGCGGCAGCGGCGGCTTGGCCATCGAGGTGACGTAGAGCGTGTCGAGCTTCGGCCCGCCGAACATGACGCTGGTGATCTTCTTCACCGGCATGTCGACGATGCGGTCGACAGTGCCGTCCGGCGCGTAACGCACCAGCCTTCCGTCATAGACCAGGGCATTCCACAGATAGCCCTCGGCGTCGACGGTCGAGCCATCGGCCGCACCGCCCCGGCTGGTGTCGACGCGGGTAAAGGTGCGGCGGTTCGTGGCCGCGCCGGTGGCGATGTCGTAGTCGTAGGCCCAGATCTCGCCGGTCCAGGTGTCGGCGAAGTAGAAGGTGCGGTCGTCGGGGCTCCAGCACGGGCCGTTGGAGCAGATGATGCCGGTATCGATCCGGGTGACGGAAAAATCCGGATCGAGCCGGTAGAGCCCGCCTGAAGGTCCCTCCTCCATCGTATCCATCGAGCCGGCGAAGAAGCGCCCGCGCCGGTCGACCTTGCCGTCGTTCAGCCGGTTCATCGGCTTGTCCGGCTCCGGATCATGGATCAGCGTCACCTCGCCGGTGGCGAAATCGAGCAGATGGAAGCCGCGCTGCAGCGAGACGACGGCGCCACCGCCGTCCTTGCGCAGCGCCATTGAACCGATCTTCATCGGCACGTCCCAGGAGCGGATTTCACGCCCGTCGGCGGTCGCTCGGAACACCCGCCCGTCGAAACTGTCGATCCAGTAAAGGCGCTCCTGTTCGACGTCCCAAAGCGGCCCCTCTCCCAAGGTGGTCTTCACATCCACCACGACTTCGATCTTCATGCTGTCCTCCTCTCTATTGACGCCCGCGCGGTGATTGGTCCGGCCTCAGAAGGCAACCTTGTCGCCACCCTTCAGGGACAAGATTTCGCGCGCTTCATCCGGCGTCGCCACCTCCATGCCGAGCCCTTCGATGATCTTGCGCGCCAGCACGACCTGTTCGGCGTTCGACTTGGCGAGCTTGCCCTTGCCGGCCCACAGGCTGTCCTCCAGCCCGACCCGGATGTTGCCGCCGAGTGCGGCCGATTGCGCGGCGATGCGCAGTTGGCTGGCGCCCGCGCCGAGCACCGACCAGCGGAACCGGTCGCCAAACAGCCGGTCGGCGGTGCGCTTCATATGGGCGACGTCTTCCGGATGGGTGCCGATGCCACCGAGCAGGCCGAACACCGACTGCACGAAGAACGGCGGCTTCACCAACCCGCGATCGGCGAAATGGGCGAGGTTGTAGAGATGGGCAATGTCGTAGCACTCGAACTCGAAGCGCGTGCCGTTGTCGTAGCAGGTGGCCAGAATGTACTCGATGTCCTTGAACGAGTTGCGGAAGACCAGGTCGCGCGTCGCCTCCAGATGCGGCTTTTCCCAGTCGAACTTGAAGGTCTCGTATTTGTCGGCGAGGTGATAGAGCCCGAAATTGATCGAGCCCATGTTGAGCGAAGCGACTTCCGGCTTGAACTGGGCGGCCGGGCGCACGCGCTCCTCGACCTTCATGTACGGACTGCCGCCGGTGGTGATGTTGATGGCGGCATTGGTGCCTTGCTTGACGCGTGGCAGGAAGCGGGCAAAGGCCTCGGGCGTCTGGTCGGGCTTGCCGGTTTCCGGGTCTCGCGCGTGCAGATGCAGGATCGCGGCACCGGCCTCGGCCGCGGCGATCGCCTCCGACGCGATCTGGTCCGGCGTGATCGGCAGGTAGGGCGACATGGTCGGCGTGTGGATCGCCCCGGTCACCGCGCAGGTGATGATGACCTTGCCCCTGGCTGCCGTTGCGCCGGGCTTGCGGCTGGTTTCCTTCATTGTCCGAACTCCTGATCCGATTTCTTCTTGTGTGCCGCCAGCGCCATCAGCCGGCGGTCCCGCCAGACCTGCCGCCCGCCCAGATTTTCCCTGGGCAGTCGCTTGCTGCGCTCGGCCTCCACGGTTGCCATGACCTCGCCCGCCCAGTCGACCCGGCGCAGCATCTGCGGAAAAATGTTGGAATAGATGCCCTGGTAGCGATCGACATAATCGCGCACGCCGCCGGGCGCGTTGAGGTCGATGGTCTCGAACGGTCCCATGAACGACCAGCGCAGCGCCAACCCGTCGCGGATGCCGATGTCGACATCCTCGACGCTGGCATAGCCGTCGGCGACGAGCCGGAAGGCTTCCTCAAGCAAGGCACCCTGCAGGCGGTTCATGATGAAGCCGTCGAGCTCGCGCTTCATCACCAGCGGCGCATGGCCGGCATCGATGAGGAAGGCGCGGGTTCTTTCCAGCGTCTCGACCGACGTCCATGGCGCCGGCACCACCTCGGCCGCCGGAATGAGGTAGGGCGGATTGATCGGATGCACCACCAGGCAGCGGTGCCGTCCCTGCAGATGGTCGGTGAACTTCGACGGCAACAGCGCCGAGGTGGAGCTGGCTATCACCGTTTGCGGGCCGGCCAGACTGTCGATCAGGGAGAACACTTCCCGCTTCACATCGAGGTTTTCAGGCGTGTTCTCCTGGACATGGATTGCCCCGGCCAGCGCCTCCTCCAGTTCGGCCGCGATGGCGATGCGGCCAAGCACCGTGTCGACGGACTGCCCGCGCAGCAGGTCGTTCGAGGAAAGATCGCCGAGCACGCCTTCAATGTAGTCGCGGGCACCACCCGTCGCGGCGGGCGACTGGTCCCACATCCGCACGTCATGGCCGGCGCGGGCGAAGCTGATCGCCCAGGCCCGCCCGATGAAACCGCTGCCGACAATCGCAACCTTTGCCATGGATCGGCCCTCCCTAGAGCGTTTCGACGTTGCCGTCGACGCCGAGCGACTGCCCGGAAATGTTGATGCCGGCGTCCGACAGCAGGAACGCGACCATCGACGCGACGTCATAAGGGCTGGTCATGCGGCGCAGCGAAATGTTCTGCAGGTAGCGCCCGGTCATCTCCTCGTGGCTGATGCCGACCTGCCTGGCGCGCGCCGAGATGACGCCCTCGATGCGTGGCCCTTCGATGATGCCCGGCAGGATGGCGTTGACCCTGATGCCGTGCGGCCCAAGCTCCTTGGCGAGGCTTTGGGTGAAACCGATGACGCCGAACTTGGCCGCCGAATAGGGCGTGCGAAAGGCATAGCCGTGGCGGCCAGCCGCCGATGACATCGACACGATCGAGCCGCCCCCCGCCGCCTTGATCAGCGGCACGGCGCGCCGCGCACACAGGAACTGGCCGGTGAGACAGATGTCGATGCAGCGCCGCCAGTCGTCCGGCTCGATCTCGTCGACACCACCGGTCGGCCCGGCGATGCCGGCATTGTTGATCAGTGCGTCCAGCCCGCCGAGTTTTTTCTCAACCGCCTCGAACAGCCGATCGACGTCATCGTCGCGCGAGACATCGGCCTTGACCGCCGCGACCAGGTCGATCTTGCCAGGCGCGGCAGCCAGTGCCTCGTCGGAAACGTCGCAGACGACGACACGCGCGCCAAGCCGCGAGAGCGTGTCGGCGATGGCAAAGCCAATGCCGCCGGCGCCCGCCGTCACCAGCACGCGCTGTCCTTTCAGCCCGGCCAAGAATTCGTCCGCCGTTTGAGGTGCCTTTGCGCTCATCGTTCCATCCTTTTCATTGCAACTGCCGCTCGCGCAACGCCATGACGGCGCCCAGAACGACCAGTCCGTAGAGAATTGCCCTCGTGGCGTAGGGCAGCGTGGTACCGGCCAGCAGCATCTGCAGCGCCGTCAAAAGCAGCACGCCTCCGAGCATGCCGAGATAATGGCCGCGCCCGCCGGTGATCAGCGCACCGCCCACCACCACGACGGCGATCGACGGCAAGAGATAGTCGTCGCCCATGCCAAGGCTCGCCTGGCCGGAGAAGCCGGTCAGCATGATGCCAACGACAGCGGCGCAGACTGCCGACAGCATATAGACCAGGATCAACGTGCGCTCGACGCCGATGCCGGACAGGCGCGCCGCGCGCAGCCCATTGCCGATGCCGTAGACTCGGCGCCCGAACGGCGTGCGTCCAAGCAACAGCACCGCCACCACCACGAAGACGATCATCAGCAGGACCACCGGGGTCACGAAACCGAGCTTGGCGGTCATGAACCAGCGCAGCATGGGCGAGGAAAACCCGGCCGGCGTGCCCTGCGAATAGAGTAGCGCGAAGCCCTGCAGAATGCCGTTGGTGGCAAGCGTCATGACGATCGGCGAGATGCCGAGATAGACGATGCCGAAGCCGTTGGCGAAGCCGATGGCGCAGGCCATCACCAGCACGACCGGCAAGGCGTAGAGGAGTGCCGCATCGGAACCGTTGACCATGCCGGCCAGGATGATGCCGGAAATACCGATCGTCCACGGAACGGAGAGATCGAGGCCGCCGGTCAGGATGACCGTTCCCTGTCCGAGCGCCAGCACGGCGAGAAAGGACGACAGCACCAGCAGTGAATTCCAGTAACCGGGATTGAGGATGGCACGGCCGAGCCAGATCTGGGTGACGACCACGATGATAAGCAGGCAGATATAGGCGGGCAGCGCGTAGCGCAGCGTCTCCGCGTTGCGAACATGGAAGGTGGGACGCGGAGACACCGTGTCGGGTTTGCCATGCGAGGGTCCGGCAATCTTGAGCCGCCGGTCGATCGGTTCAAGCTGCGAGGGCAGAATACCCGCTCGCCAGGCGGCCAGCCGGGCGCGCGCCGCGCGTAGCTGCACGGCAAGCACCGATGCGTGAGACAGGGATCCGGCAAGGGCCGCCAGCACCAGGATGGTGCCTTCGGCGATGGTCGAATAATAGGCCGATACATTGAGCACCAGCAGGATGTTCACCACCATCATCAGGATGTAGGCGCCGAAGACGGTGCCCACCGGACCACCCTGCCCGCCGCCCAGGCGCGTGCCGCCGACAACCACCGCCGCGAACATAGACAGAAGCAGCGGATTGCCGACCAGCGGGTCGCCGCTGCCGGTCTGCGCGCTGATGAAGACGCCGGCAAGGCCGTAGCAGCCGCCGGCGATCACATAGACGGCAAAGCGCACCAGGACGACGTTGATGCCGACTGCGGCAGCCGAATCCGCATCGCTGCCGACCGCATAGAGCGCCGTGCCGAAACGGGTTCCCTTCAGCCAGAACCAGGCGAGCAGGACGACGCCGATCACCACCAGCGGCATTGGCAGCCAGCCGGTGATCGCGTCGCCCAAATAGAAGGTGCCGAGATCGGGCGACACGAAGCCGCCGGGCTTGTCCATCACCAGCAGCGTCACGCCTTGCAGAATGAACATGGTGGACAGCGTCACCACGATGGGCTGCATGCGCAGCACCGCGATGAAGAAGCCATTGAAGGCACCGACCGCCATGCCGACGCCGATGCCGACGGCCGTCCACAAGAGAATGCTTGCGCCTGGCGCCATCGGATCCATGCTCGACGCCAGCACGGCATTGACCAGTGATATCACCGCTCCGGCGGACAGGTCGAAGCCGCCCGACAGGATCACGATCGTCTGGCCGATCGCCGCGAGCGCCGAGGTCGCGCCGCCGCTGGACAGGAACGACACGTCGAAATAGGTCAGCGGCCCGGCGCTGATCCAGTCGACGATGAAAAGCAGGATCGCAAGGACGCCCGCGGCGATCAGCGCCCCACGATTGCGTATCAGCGCACGGCGCAGCCCGAATCCGGCGGAAGCAGAGGAGGAGACGCTGCTCATGCGGCTACATCCCCGGCATGTCCAAGCGCCGGCCGCATGATGGCAGGCTCGGCGATGGCGTCGCCTTCCAGCTCGGCCGCGATGCGCCCGTCATAGAGAACCAGAACCCGGTCGCACTGGTGGACCAGTTCGGGAATCTCGGTCGAGTGCAGCAGAATCGAGCCGCCGGCGGCGACGTAGTTTCGCATCATCACGTAGAGCTCGTGCTTGGTGCCGACATCGATGCCGCGCGTGGGGTCGAACAGCAGCAGGATGCGGCTCTGCGCCACCAGCCATTTGGCGATGGCGATCTTCTGCTGGTTGCCGCCGGAAAAAGCCCCGGCCCGCGTCCACAGCGCCCGTCGGTCGACCTCGACGGTTGCGAACGCCGCCTCGACGGCGCGCGTCTCGGCCACAACATCGACAAGGCCGAAGCGTGTGAAGCGCGACACCACCGGCAGCGTGGCGTTCTGGCTACCCGGCAGTTTCAGGAACAGGCCTTCGGATTTGCGGTCCTCCGGCACCAGGCCGATGGCCATATTGGGCAGCAAGGCATCCGCCGGAGAGCCGAGCCAGACCTTTCGGCCATCGACAAGGACGTCGCCGCGGGTGATTTCGGCCATGCCGAAGCAGGCCAGGAACAGATCCTGCTGGCCCATACCCTGCAGCCCGGCAATGCCGAGGATCTCGCCGCGGCGCAGATCGAAGCTCGCGCCGTCGAGCTTGCGCCCGACCTTCAAGTCACGCACGCCCAGGACCGGCGGACCGAAAGCCTGGGCGCCATCGGGCTTGGGCGGAAAGGTCTGTTCGATGCTGCGGCCGATGATCTTTTCGATGACGTCGGCGTCCGAGACATCGGCAACCGGCGCGGTGACGATGTGGCGGCCATTCCTCAGGATCGTCAGCGTGTCGCAAAAAGCGCGGACCTCGCGCATGCGATGGGTGATGAAGACGATGGTGGTGCCTGCCGCCTTCAGCCTGGCGATGATGTCGCCCAGCCACTCGACATCGCGACCGGCGAGCGTCGAGGTCGGCTCATCGAGCAGCAGGATGCGCGGCTTGCGGTAGACGGCGCGCGCGATCTCGATCTTCTGGCGCACGGAAAGCTCGAGCTCGCCCACCTCGGCATCGAGATCGACGGAAAAGCCGAGCTCGTCGATATGGCGACGGACCGCCTTGCGCGCCGCCGCGCGCCGGATCAGGCCGGAGATGCCGACCGGAGCATAAGGCATCAGCATGTTGTCGAGGACCGAGAGGTCGCGCACCAGCGTCATCTCCTGGAACGCCGTCTGCACGCCCAGCGCGTGTGCCGCGCGCGGTGCGACGTAGCCGATCTCCTTGCCGAAGACCCTGATATGACCGGCACTCGGCCGCACAAGTCCCGAAAGCAGTTTCACCAGCGTCGACTTGCCGGCTCCGTTCTCGCCCAGCAGCGCATGGACGCTGCCGGGCGCAATGCGGAACGACACGCCATCCAGCGCCACCGTTGGCCCGAAGGCCTTGCCGATGCCGTCGATCTCGATGGCGGGAAGCGCTGGGTGTTCTGTCATGTCCTCGATCGCCGGGCTGCGCATTTCTGGGCGACACGCATTAGCGCGGATCGACGATGCACGGACAAGATGTCCGCGCATCGTCAGGGTTTGCCTTGGGAGGCTAGTTCTCGGGCTGTCCGACGAGGGCGGCGTTGAGGCCGATCTCGGGCGTCTGGTCCGAAAAGATCGAAGCGAACCAGCCGGGATTGGAAACCAGTGACGGCTTGAAGACGTTGCAGCCGGCCTTCATCTCCGCCCAGGTGCCCTCGTTGCAAAGCTTGATCGTCTCGTTGGTGACGACCGGCAACGGCAGGATCGTCGTCTTCGGCACGTCCTTGCCTTCGATCGCCTCGACGGCAAGCTTCAACGCCAACGCGCCGGAATAGGGCGGCGAGGCATAGGAAATGCGTTGCGCGCCCGCCGGTGCATAGGGAGTAGCGGCACCTTCGACTTCGGTTCCCTCCGGCAGCATCTGGATGCGGCCGCCATTCGAGCCCTCGCCGGCGCAAGGCAGGAGTTCGCTGTCCTTCTTACCGGCCTCGAGCTGCATGGAGTTGGCGGTGAAGCAGCCGACCTGCATCCACAGGCCGTTGATGTCGCCCCAACTGCGCGTGGCGAGGATCTTGGACAGTTCGGTTCGAGCGACCGCCTGGCTCCACATGCCGACAGCCTCGCCGACGATCTTGATGTCGGGATATTTGGCGAAGACTTCCTTGGCGGCCTTGGTGCGCTGGTCGTCCACGGATGTTCCGGGAACACCGGTGATAGCGATGATGTTGCCCTTGCCGTTGAGCTTCTTGACGAGCCATTCGGCGGTCACCCTGCCCGCTTCCAGCTGGTCGATATGGACATTGTAGGCACAAGGCTCGGTGATCTCGGCGTCATAGGCAAAGACCTTCACGCCCTTGTCGCAGGCATTCTTGACGACCTGGTTGAGCGCCGTCGGCGAGATCGGATACACGACGATCGCCTCTGCGCCGCTCTGCACCATGGCGTTGATCTGCTGGATCTGGCGTTGCGCATTGGGTCCTGCGACCTGGACCTGGAGGTCGACCTTGTCGGCCAGGCTTTTGTGGGCCGCGATGGCCTTGACCATGTTGGCTGCCTCTGCCTGCCAGTCATTGCCGATGTAACTCATGCTGAGAAAGATCTTGTGCTTCTGGGCCGCGTCAGCCGCGGACATGCCAAAAGCACACATAGCCATGCCTGCCAGCAGCGTGAGCCGCCGGACTTTCAATCCGATACCCATGTGAAATTCCTCCCGATCCGAATGACCGAATGCCTCCCGAGGGCACGAAAGCTAGCCCTCGCCATCCGATATTGAAAACCGTACCACGATTTGATCAAAGATCAATGATGAAAAGTCTTGACGGTTAGGCGACAGTCGCGGACGCTTGACGCCGCTGCCGGAACCCTGCATTCCGGGAACGGGTTGTGGCGCGGCCTTGCGCGGAAAGGTTGATGGGGAGATGGCCGGAGCGGCGTTCAGGAAGCCTGGTGTCGAGATCGTGCCCCTGTCCAGGGAAACCCTGCAGGACAGGGTCTATCGCCATGTCACCGAATTGATCCTCGACGGCAGCATCGTGCCTGGCGAGATGGTGACCGTGCAAAGCCTGGCCGACGCCTTCGGGGTCAGTCCGATGCCGGTTAGGGAGGCGTTGCGGCGGCTGACGGCGGCCAACGCCTTGATGGTTGTTTCAGGCCGCTCGATCGGAATTCCCGCACTCAGCCGCGCGCGCCTCATCGATCTCAGGAATGTCCGCTTCGAGATCGAAGCGATCGCCGCCGCATGGGCGGCCGAACGCATGGACGACCAGGGCATCGCGCAGCTTGGCCTGCACCTCAATGCGCTCGAACTGGCCAACGCGGCGGGAGACGTCAAATCCTATCTGCGCGCCAACTACGCCTTTCATTTCTCCATCTACCGGGCGGCGGGCTCCGAGAACATCCTCAACATCATCGAGAACCTGTGGCTGCAGATCAGCCCCTACTTCAACATGCTGCATGATTCCGGAAACTACTCGACCGCCAACGAGCACCACCAGGAGATGTTCGCGGCCTTGCGCAATTGCGATGTCGAAGCCGTCCGCCAGGCGATCCGCGCCGACATCGACGCGGCCTTCGACGTCCTGGTCGGTCTGCTGAAATAGGACTGCGAAGCCTGCTCGGCTTTCGCCCAGGGTCGAGGACGATAGTTACGGCGGATCGATATGGCAGTTCCCGGCGATCTGCTCGACCGCCTCTTCAAACCCCGCAAGGTCGAAATCCGCCTGGCCGCGCCCTGACAACAGTCCGAACCGCCAGGAAAGCGACAGCCGGCTTGCGGAAACGAGGCGCTTGATCGCATCGGCGCCGTCAAGCACCAGCATCCTGCCGCGCGACCCGACCGACCAACTCTCGTCGAACTTGTCGCCGTCGACGGCAACCGACATCGTGATCTTGCGGCTGGCCGAAACCGCGTCGTTCAATTGCAGCCATTCGGTCCAGCGCGGTTCGCCTGCCCGGCAGGCTATGGTCAGGACCGGGCTGTAGCTCAAGGCGCCACCGCCGGTGATCAGCTTGTTGGTGGCATGGAGCGAAGCCGTGACCAGCCCATCGTCAGCCGTGCCGAAGCGCCAGTCGCCGGCAATCGCGTCGGCGGGGGCAAGATTGCAGGCGAAGGCCAGGATGAGCGTCAGGACGACAGCACGCCCCGTTTCGAAGAATAGGCTCAACGCCCCCTCCAGGAATTTGCAGCAGAAGCGCAGATAGTGATCAACGCTTGGTATCGCCAAGTGCCACGGCCTGAGAAGCCGGCCGCCTGTTGCAGTTTCGCAACGAAAAAGGCCGCCTCGGGAGGCGGCCTTCGTCAATTTCATCAAGTGCCGAGACTTATTCGGCGTCGTTGGCGGCCGCCTTCTTCTTAGGCGCAGCCTTCTTCTTCGGCTCTCCCGCCTCATCGCCAGACTTGGCGTCGGCCTTCTTGTCTTCAGCCTTCTTGGCCGCGGCTTTCTTGGCCGGCTTGGCCTTGGTCGTGGTTTCCGCTTCCTCGTCATCGGCCATCAGCTCTTCCTTGCTGACCTTGACGTCGGTGACCGAGATCTGGCCGAGCAGATGGTCTACGACCTTCTCCTCGAACATCGGCGCCCGCAGCGCATTCAGCGCCTCGGGGTTGTTGCGGTAGAACTCGAAGGCTTCCTGCTGCTGGTTGGCCGGGAAGCGGCGAACCTGCTCGAACAGGCCGCGCTGCAGCTCTTCGTCCGATACCGTGACGCCGGCCTTCTCGCCGATCTCGGCCAGCACCAGGCCAAGGCGCACGCGGCGCTCGGCAAGACGCATATACTCGACGCGAGCCTCTTCCTCGGTCGTCTCTTCGTCGGCGAAGGTGCGGCCGGCCGCTTCCAGATCGCGGTTGACCTGCGCCCAGATGTTGTTGAACTCGGCCTCGACGAGCTTCGACGGGGCCTCGAACGAATAAGCCGCGTCGAGCTGGTCGAGCAACTGGCGCTTGACCTTCTGGCGCGTCATCGAGCCGAACTGGTTCTCGATCTGACCGCGCACGATCTCGCGCAGGCGCTCCAGCGATTCCAGGCCAAGATTCTTGGCGGTCTCGTCGTTGATTTCGAGTTCGCCGGGCTTCGACACTTCCTTGACGGTGACGTCGAAGGTGGCTTCCTTGCCGGCCAGATGCGCCGCCTGGTAGTTTTCGGGGAAGGTCACCGTAACCTGCTTTTCGTCGCCGGCCTTGGTGCCGACAAGCTGATCCTCGAAGCCGGGAATGAATTCCTTGGAGCCCAGCACCAGCGGCTGATCGTTGCCGGCGCCGCCGGCAAAGGCCTCGCCGTCGATCTTGCCGACATAGTCGATGCTCACGCGGTCGCCCTCGGCGGCCTTGCCGGTCTTCGGCTCATAGCTGCGCGCCGATTCGGCGACCCGCTTGACCTGCTCGTCGATCTCCGTTTCAGGCACGTCGTACACCTGACGCGTTACCTTGATGTCGGAGAAATCCTTGATCTCGATCGCCGGAATGACCTCGTAGTTGAGGCGGAATTCGAAGTCGGCGCCACCGGCCAGGATCTTCTCGGCTTCCTTCTCGTCCTCGGTCATGATGACCTCGGGCTGCATGGCCGCCTTCTCGCCGCGGCCCGTGATGATCGACCGGGTCGAATCGTTGAGGATCTCGTTGACCACTTCGGCCATGAACGACTTGCCATAGACCTTGCGCAGGTGCTGCACCGGCACCTTGCCCGGCCGGAAGCCGTTGATGCGGACCTTGTTGCGGGCGTCCGACAGCCGCGCCATCAGCTTGGCTTCCATGTCACCAGCCGGCACGGTGATCTTGATCTCGCGCTTGAGACCGGAGTTGAGTGTTTCGGTGACCTGCATCGTAAAACCTTTGTTTTCACCAATGAGGCTGCCAAACGGCTCCCTGCCGTTCACAGCCTGCCGGTATAGTCTTGCCGGGAATGGCTTTTGGTACGGAACCTGGCGGTTTGACCGAAAATACGGCTCAAACTTTCCCAAACTGCGTTCCAAAATGTGAATAAGTTCTTGTTTTTCCTACTTCTTATCACATTCTGTAGAAGCGGATCGTCGCGTCCCGTCACATTTGACACGCCTTTTGTCACACGCGAGGCTAATTTTCAACAGTCTTCGCATTTCGGCCAATAACCAACATTCTTTGATCCTGACCCAACATTTCCGCCCCGACATTGACAGAATGATGGCTACATGAGATTGCCGGGCAATGCGGGTATGGCGGAACTGGTAGACGCACCAGATTTAGGTTCTGGCGAGAGATCGTGGGGGTTCGAGTCCCTCTACCCGCACCACCCTTCGCTCCAGCGAGCTTCGGGTGGCAGGCCACCCTGAGGCTCTATCTCTAATACAGTGGCTCCTCGAACAGCGTCTTGTCGCCATCGACCAGCGCCTTGATCTGCGCCTTGCCGTCGCTGGCAAGGGCAAGCCTGATCCCGAAGGAGCGCACGCGCATGTCGCTCTGGATCGCCATCCCTTCGCCTTCGGGCAGGTAGAAGCGCTCGATGCCGTAGTCCGGTGCGATCGTCGCGCTCTCCCCGCGAAGATCCCAGCCCTCGGTGACACGTCCTGATATATCCGCCTCGTCGGTACCCGCCGGCGTCGGCGCCTTGCCGAACCAGGCGGTGGTCGCCGTCCAATAGCCGTCGGCCCCCTTCTTCAGGCGGACCACGATCGGCGTTTCGTCGCTGGAGAATTTGCCGGCTGGAATGTTGGCGATCATCTTCACCGGGATGCGCGAAATCTCGTAGCCGAGGATAATATAGTCGCCGCGCAGCAGGTCGCGCGGATCGACGGGTTCGATCTTCAACAGCACGTCCTTGCCGTTGCGCAGGATCGCCGCTCGACCGGCGATGATCCAGCTCAGGAACCCTATCTGGACGAGCGCCAGCACCAGCGCCGAAATGATCAGTCGCTTTCCGGTCATCATGCCGTCGCTCCCGTGGTGACTGGACCCTTCATGCGTTTTTCGACGCGGATGATGACGACCGCGAGGATGCCGAGCAGCACGGCGGCGGCAAGGAAGAAGCCGGCAGTGTCGAGCATCGACTGCAAGGTCACCACATAGATGATGGCGAGTTCGAAGGCGAAACCGAGATAGGCAAGCCAGCGCAGGCCACGGCTCTCCCGTCCTGCCAGCACGATCGCCGCGACGATGCCGGCCAGCGCGACGACGGAAGCGATGGCAAAGCCGCTATTGTAGGTGCTCTCGTCGGCCAGTTCGAACTGGATGAATGCCAGGCCGGTGAGGAAGCCGAGCAGTGCGTGCAAGGGCAAGCGGCCGCCAAGCTGGACGATCCTGTCGACCGGCTCCGGTGCGAACACGGCAGCCGCGAAAAGCGCGGCAGAGACAATGACCAGAGGGATCGCCACCGGCAGCGTCGCGTGGTTCATCGCCAACAGCACGAGATAGAAGAGCAACGACAGGACGATCAAATGGCGTGCCGGCTGGCTGCGGGTCCAGAACGAGATGGCAAACAGCACGGCCGCCATGATGACGAAGGCGTGCGGAAATTCATTGCGATAGAAATAGTCGAACCCTCTCAGGAACAGCCAGGCATCGGCGATGCCGACCGCGGCAACCGTCAGCGGGTTCGACCGCAATACCACCGCCGCCAGCGCCGTGCCGGCGCCCCACGTGATCAGGGCGGAAGCCTCGTCGCCCAAGAGATGATACATCTGGCCAATCAGCGCGATCGAACCGCCGAAAGCGGCGGCGGCCACGATCCACAGGGCCTCACCGATTGCCGCATGGTCGCGCGTCTTCAGCACGGCGCCGCCGATATAACCGCCAAGGATGATGGCGAAAAGGGCTACGACCCGCGCCAGCCGCGGGATCGCGTCCCAGTTGGCGGCGACGAAGATCAGGATGGCGGCGCCGAACAGCAAGGCGGCCATCATTGCCAGGATCGAACCGAAACTGAGCGAATTGCGCTCGTTGGCCTCGACGTCACGCGTTAATGTATCGGCTGTCGCCGCGTCGATCAGGCCCGCCTGCCGCCACCGCGCGATATCCGACCTTACTCGTGACGAATAACCTGCCATCCCGCTTCTCCCCCAAGTTTGGTCTTTTTTTGAGCCGGCCCGGTCAAACCTTTGACGCAGCGGCACTTTCTGATTCTGGCTTCTTTGTGTCAGGTCCGTGAAGGCGCGTTAATGTTGCATTGCACAATTTGCATTGCTGCCATGCAGCCATAGCGCTTTTAAATCGATATGGGTCCCCCTATTTATGGTTCGTACACAAACGGAATGATCCGCAAGAAAGACGAAACGAGAACTACCATGAACTTGATCCGCAACTATCGCAACTGGCGCCGCTACAGGGACACCGTGTCCGAGCTGAGCCGCCTGAGCAACCGTGAACTGACCGACCTCGGCATCAGCCGCAGCGACATTCCTTACGTCGCTCGCAAGGCGGTCTAATTCTTCGGACCGCGAATGGTCCGAACCAGTTTTGAAAAAGAGAACGACAATGAACCTGATCCGCAACTATCGTAACTGGCGCGTTTATCGCGAGACGGTTACCGAGCTGGGTCGCCTTTCGAACCGCCAGCTGCATGATCTCGGTATCGTCCGCGACGAAATCAAGATCGTCGCCCGCCGCGCGATCTAACAGGAATTTCGCTGGGGTCGACCTCCTCCCCGACCTCCAGCGAACGGTCAGCCCTTATCCTCCTCCCGAGGGTTGACCACCAAAACGGCGCCCGCCGCACCTCCTCCCGCGGCGGGCGTTGTTTCCCCGGAGCGAAATGAATTTTGCTCCAAAGGGTTTCGCCCCTTTTCAAAACGCGAAAGAGATTTCGTCAAAGCCGACCTCCTCCCCGGCGATGACGAATAGGCCCGACCTTCACCTCCTCCCGAGGGTTGGCCAACCAAACGGCGCCCGCCGCACCTCCTCCCGCGGCGGGCGTTGTTTCCCCGGAGCGAAATGAATTTTCGCTCCAAAGGGTTTTGCCCCTTTCAAAAGATAGCAAAAGAGATTTCGTCAAAGCCGACCTCCTCCCCGGCAATGACGAATACGGTCGATCTTCACCTCCTCCCGAGGATCGACCCCCAAAACGACACCCGCCGGACCTCCTCCCCCGGCGGGTGTTGTTGTATTCAGCGTCTGGTTTCGCCTGTCCGCAGTTTGCCCAACACCAGGCACGGCAATTGCAATCGCCGCATCAAGCGATTATTCCGGCGCTCATGAGCAAAAATCCCATCCATATCATCGGCGGCGGTCTCGCCGGTTCCGAAGCCGCATGGCAGGCGGCGCAAGCCGGCGTACCGGTCATCCTGCATGAAATGCGTCCCGTTCGCGGCACCGACGCGCACAAGACCGATGGGTTGGCCGAACTCGTCTGTTCCAATTCCTTCCGCTCCGACGATGCCGAGAACAACGCCGTCGGCCTGCTGCATGCCGAGATGCGGCTGGCCGGTTCGCTGATCATGAGCGCCGGCGACGCCAACCAGGTGCCGGCAGGCGGCGCGCTGGCCGTCGACCGCGACGGTTTCTCCGAGGCGGTGACGAAAAAGCTCGAAGCGCACCCGCTGATCACCATCAAGCGCGAGGAAGTGCCGGGCTTGCCGCCGGCGGATTGGGACCAGGCAATCATCGCCACTGGCCCGCTGACCGCACCGTCGCTTGCCCAGTCGATCGCGGACGCGACCGGCGCCGATGCGCTCGCCTTCTTCGACGCCATCGCGCCGATCATCCATTTCGACACGATCGACATGGACATTTGCTGGTTCCAGTCGCGCTACGACAAGGTCGGCCCGGGCGGCACCGGCAAGGACTACATCAACTGTCCGATGGACAAGGACCAGTACCTCGCCTTCGTGCAAGCGCTGGTCGACGGCCAGAAGACCGAGTTCAAGCAATGGGAAGGCACGCCCTATTTCGATGGCTGCCTGCCGATCGAGATCATGGCCGAGCGTGGCGTCGAGACGCTGCGCTACGGACCGATGAAGCCGATGGGCCTGACCAATGCCCACCACCCGACCGTCAAGGCCTACGCCGTGGTGCAGCTGCGCCAGGACAATGCACTGGGCACGCTCTACAACATGGTCGGCTTCCAGACCAAGCTCAGGCATGCCGAGCAGGTGCGCGTGTTCCGCACCATTCCGGGGCTCGAAAACGCCGATTTCGCACGGCTGGGCGGCCTGCACCGCAACACCTACATCAACTCGCCTACCTTGCTCGACGCGTCACTTCAGTTGAAGTCGCGGCCTGGCCTTCGTTTCGCCGGCCAGATAACCGGCTGCGAAGGCTATGTCGAGAGCGCCGCCATCGGCCTGCTCGCCGGCCGCTTCGCCGCCGCTAAACGGCTCGGCCATGCGCCGTCGCTGCCGCCGCTGACGACAGCGTTCGGCGCCCTGCTCAACCACATCACCGGCGGCCACATCGTGTCCGACGATGAGCCGGGCAAGCGGTCATTCCAGCCGATGAACGTCAATTTCGGCCTGTTCCCGCCGGTCGAAGCGGTGAAGATCGAAGGCAAACGCCTGCGCGGCAAGGACAAGACCGTTGCCAAGCGCCACGCGATTACCTCGCGCGCCCTGGGCGATTGCAGGGAGTGGCTAGGCTTGCCGGCACAGACGCAAGCTGCGGAATAGCAGACCACCAGATTGGACCCGAACGATGAAGTAGGATAGTATCCTACTTCATCCGCAAGGAGCCATATTGTGGAATCCGCCGAAAAATTGTCCGTCACCGTCACGCCAGCCATGGCTCGCATGATCCGCGAGAAAGTCGAGGACGGCTCCTTCGGCTCGGCGAGCGAAGTTATCCGCGCGGCGCTACGCGCCTTGCAGCGCGAAGAGGAAGAACACGCCGAGCGCTTGGCCTCGATCCGGGCGCGGGTGAAGGCGTCGATCGAGGATACGAGGCCAAACCTTTCCGCAGAAGAGGTTCGCGAACGGCTTAGGAAATTCGCTGATCAACATTCGAGCCGCGCTGATGATTCGGCGGCTTGAAGTCGAGTATCGCGAAAGCGCCAGCAACGATCTCACCAACATTTTCAGACACATAGTCGAGGCAAGCGGAAATCCCGACCTAGCGCTGAGATTCGTGCTGCGTATCGAAGACCGCTGCCAGAACATCGGCAACGCACCTCGCGGCGGCCGCTCGCGCAAAGATATCGCGCCGGGATTGCGAACCGTCCCGTTCGAGCACTCCGCCGTCATCATTTATGTGATCGAGAGCGATATCGTCCGCATCGTCAACATCTTCTACGGCGGCCGTGACTACGAAACACTAATGCGCGATGGTGGTTCGCGCGAGCCTTCGTAGCGCTACTCGGCCGGCTCCCCTGCCGCCATCGGCAACCCCGGCTTCCCCGCCTCGCTTGGATTTCGCCTGACATAGGCGGCCTTCAGGTTCTCCGACGTATCGCGCGAACCGTCATGGCTCCAGCCTGGCGGCTTGATCAGATAGTTGATGCGATCGCCAATCGAAAGACCTGGCGCAAAAGCGTCCCTGAACATGCCGATCCATTCGTGGAACGCCACTTTCAGCGGGTTGAAGGTGCCGAGATTCTTGACGATGCCGTAGCGCGGCCGGTCCTCTTCCAGTTCCTCGACGAAGGTGCCAAACATGCGGTCCCAGACGATCAGCGTGCCGGCATAGTTGGCGTCGAGATAGCGCGGATTGGTGGCATGGTGGACGCGGTGGTGCGAGGGCGTGTTGAAGACGAATTCGAACCAGCCCCACATCTTGCCGATGGTCTCTGTGTGGATCCAGAACTGCCAGACGAGGTTGAAGCCGAAGGTGAAGGCAATTACCGCCGGATGGAAGCCGAGCAGCACCAGCGGCGCCTGCAGCACGAACATGAAGGTGAACAGGCCGGTCCAGCTTTGCCTGAGCGCGGTCGACAAATTGTAGTGCTGGCTGGAGTGATGGTTGACGTGCTCGGCCCACACCCAGCGCGCCCGGTGCGCGATGCGGTGATAGACGTAGTAGCGCAGATCATCGAGCAGGAACGCGGCCAGGAACATCCAGACCGACAGGCCGAGGTTGAAGGCGCGGAACTGCCACAGCCACAGCAGCGCCCGGTAGGAGACGACGCCAAGCAGCAGTCCGGCGACGACATTGCCGGTGCCCATCATCAGACTGGTCAGTGTGTCGCGCGTCTCGAACGCTCCCTTGGCACGACCGGTGCGCACCAGCCAGAGCTCGATCAGGATGGCGGCGACAAAGAACGGAATCGCCAACTGGGTGACCTGCGGAAAATTGTAGTCGTCCATCAAGCAGCCTCCGCAGTGGAATTTGATTGGTGCGCGCCGAGAGCATTCAGCAAGGCTTGAGCATCACCGGCACTGGCAAAGCGGAAGCTGCCGCCCTTCCAGGTAAAGTCCGCCAGGCGCATCAGAATCGTGTTCGTTTCGTCGGAATTGGACACGGAGACGTCCGCAGCAGCCGTGACGATGCGGGTCAAAAAGCAGTCGCCGACGCCGTGCACGATGCCGATGCGCCCGCGCCCGATATCCAGGAATGCCGTCCTGGCATCCGCCGTCAGCTGGACTTTCGCGGCCACTTCGTCGGGAAAATCCTCGGCGAAACGGCTCAGCGCCTGATCTGCGCCGGCAAGCATTGCCGTCCTGCTGCCGCCGGTGAAATGCACGGCGGCGACCGACAGCGCAATGCCGAACACGACAAGGACGACCAGCACAGGCAAGCTCATGGATGGATTTCCTCCGGCAGCTGTCGTCTTCGGCGACAGTTCTCGGCCCGGCCGAATCCTTAACACGGTTGACGTTTACGTCAAAGTGCCGGCCAGCCCTTGCTTGCACGACGCAGCAGCAGCCAATGCCGGCGCAAGGCGGACAACCGTACGACGCCATCGAGCGGTGATTGGCGCGCCCGTTCCATCTTGCCGAGATAAGCGCGCGACAGCGCCAACGGCAGAAACGCCGCACGCAACGATGCCGGCAGCGCTACGGCGCCTCGCTCGAAGGCGGAAAGATGCTCGTGCGCCAGCGCCATCATCGCCGCCACCGCGCGCTGCGCACCAGGCCCGCCATCGCCAGCGACAAACTCCTCCGGCGATGAGCCCCCCGCCGCCAGGATGTCCGCCGGGACAAAACACTGCCCTCGCTTGCGGTGCAGCGGCAGCAGAAGCAACAGGCCGGTCATTGCCTGCGCACAGCCTGCCCTGCCCGCCAGTTCGGCGAACCTTGGCGCCTCGCCGGGATCGAGCACCATCGCGGCAAGCTGGATGAGTGCTGCTGCCGTCTCGCCGCAATAACCTTCCAGATCGGTGCGCGACGGCATCGGGTCGTCGTAAAGATCGAAGATGCGGGCTTCGAGCATGTTCTCGAAGGCAAGTTTCGGCAATTTGAACGCTGCGACGGTGGCATTCAAGGCTTCGGCAACCGGATGACCCGCACCCGCCTCGCCGCCGGCGGCGATCACGTCCCGCCACCATTGCAGCCGCACCACGCCGGGCAACGGCTCGTGGATGCGATCGCGGATACCGGCGATCTCGGCATTGAAGGCATAGAGCGAAAACAGCGCGTCGCGCTTGTCGGCCGGCGCATAGAGCGCGGTGAGATAGCGGTCGTGGTCGGCGGCGCGCACCGTGTCCATGACGATCTCGGTGTTCTGGGACATGTCAGTCGACGGCGATAAGCGCGGCGGCCACGGCGCGGTCCTCGGCCAGGAGCACGTTGTAGGTCCGCACGGCAGCCCCCGTCGACATCGGATCGGAGGCTATGCCTGCATTCTTCAGCGCCGCCCGCAGCGCCGCCGGCAATGGCCTCAAATCCCTGCCCATGCCGACCAGCAGGATCTCGACCTTGTCCGCCTCGGCCAGCAGCCTGTCGAAATCCGCGACTGTCAGCGCTAGCGGATTGGCCGGCTCCCAGCCATGGATTCCTGACGGCAGGCATAGGAGCGAGCCGCGATGCGACATGTCGGCAAAGCGGAAGCCGCCATTGCCGTAGGCCTCGATCGGTGCGCGGCCCGGGAAATGCGCCTCGCGGATGACGATGCCTTTGCCGGTCACCACTTTGTCACCCCTTCGGCGCCGCGCGTCAGGTCGCGACCGCCTTGCCGCCGTTGACCGGCTTCTCCTCGTCAGCCGAAGCCTGCGGCCGCAGCTTGAACAGGATCAGCAGCGGCGCCGCGATAAAGATCGACGAGTAGGTGCCGAAGACAACGCCGAACAGCATCGCCAGCGTGAAGGAGCGGATGACTTCGCCTCCGAACAGCACCAGCGCCAGCAGCGCCAAGCTGGTCGTGACGGAGGTCAGCGTCGTCCTCGACAGCGTTTCGTTGATGGCGTTGTTCAGCAGCTGCGGCAACGGCATCCGCTTGTATTTTCGCAGATCCTCTCGAACGCGGTCATAGACCACGATCGTGTCGTTCAGCGAATAGCCGATGATGGTCAGGATCGCCGCCAGCGACGACTGGTTGAACTCCAGCCCGGTGATGACGAAGAAGCCGAGCGTCATGACCACATCGTGCACCGTCGCGACGATGGCGCCAACCGCGAACTGCCATTCGAAACGGAACCAGACATAGACCAGGATGCCGACCAGCGCGACGATCATGGCGATGGTGCCTTGCTTGGCCAATTCGCCGGAAACCGTCGGCCCCACCACTTCGACGCGGCGGAAATCATACTGGTCCTGCAACTCGCCGCGGACCTTGTCGATCACCGTCTGCTCGGCATTCTCACCCGCATCTTGCGTGCCGACGCGGATCAACACGTCGTTCGGCGCACCGAACTGCTGCACCTGCACTTCGCCGATGTTCAGCTCCGTCAACCGGTTGCGGATATCGCCAAGATTGGCGTCGCCGCTCTTGGACTGCACCTCGATCAGCGAGCCGCCCTTGAAGTCGATGCCGTAATTGATGCCGACGCTCATGAACAGCACGACCGACAGTATCGACAACGTGCTCGACAGCGCGAACGTCCACCGACGGATGCCCATGAAGGGGATTTTCGTGCCGGGCGGAACGAAGGTCACCGGTGCCTTCGGCAACTCCTTCGGGCGAGCCCGACGCAGCCAGATCGACACCAGCAGACGGGTGAAGGTGAAAGCGGTGAAGACCGTGGTCAGAATGCCGATGGCGTAGGTGATGGCAAAGCCCTTCACCGGGCCAGTGCCGAGATAGAACAGCACCACGGTAGCAATCAGCGAGGTGACGTTGGAATCGACGATCGTCGCCAGCGCCTTGGTGAAACCGGTGTCGATCGCCTGGATCACGGAGCGGCCGGCACGTCGCTCCTCGCGGATGCGTTCGTAGATCAGCACGTTGGAATCGACCGCCATGCCGATGGTCAGCACGATACCGGCAATGCCGGGCAAGGTCAGTGTCGCGCCGAGCAAGGAGAGTACGCCGACGATCATCGCCACGTGGACCGCGAGCGCGATGTTGGCGAGGAAGCCCAGGAAGCCGTACGCGACGAACATGAAGGCGACGACGAGGATCGAACCGATGATGCCGGCGACCTTGCCGGCATGGATCGAATCCTGGCCGAGGCCCGGACCCACGGTACGCTCCTCGATCACAGTCAGCGTCGCGGGCAGCGCGCCGGCGCGCAGCAGCACGGCGAGATCGTTGGCGCTCTGGGCGGTGAAATTGCCGGAGATCTGGCCGGTGCCGCCGAGGATCGGCTCGCGGATCTGCGGCGCCGAAATCACCTGGTTGTCGAGGATGATGGCGAACAGCTTGCCGACATTCTGCGCGGTCGCCTGGCCGAAGCGCGCGGCACCCTTCGAATCGAAGCGGAATGAAACCACCGGCTCGTTGTTCTGCGAATTGTACGTTGCCTGCGCGTCGACGAGGTTTTCGCCCGACACGATGACGCGGTTCTCGATCAGATACGGAACCGGCGGATCGTCCTGGGAGTAGAGCACCGACGAGCCCGCGGGCGGCCGCCCCTTGAGGGCGTCCTGCACCGGCATCGACTGGTCGACCATCTGGAACGTCAGCTTCGCGGTCTGGCCGAGGATTTCCTTCAGCCGCTGTGGATCCTGCAGGCCAGGCACCTGGACAAGGATGCGGTCGTCGCCCTGCCGCTGAACGATCGGTTCGGTGGTGCCGAGCTCGTTGACGCGGCGCTCGACCACCTCGATCGACTGTGCCAACGCGGTCGACGTGCGGTATTTGATGCCGGCGTCGGTCACAGTGAATTTGAGCAGGCCGGGCTCGGATTCATCCAGCGACATTTCCTGGATGGAGCCGCCGGTGAACAGGCCGGCGGCAACTGGGTCGGTCAAGGTTTTCAAGGCCTTCTTGGCGGCATCGAGCTGGGCGGGATCGGTTATGCGCACCTGCAAGGTCCGCCCGTTGCCGGCAAGACCGGTATAGCCGATCTTGGCGTCACGCAGCAATGTGCGGATTTCATCGCGCGTCGTCTCCAGCCGATCCTTGATCAGGTCGTTCTGGTTCATCTCCAGCAAGATGTGCGAGCCGCCCTGCAAATCGAGGCCGAGCGTCATCTGCCGCTTCGGAACCCAGTTCGGAAGTTGGGCCAGCGTGCTGGCAGGGAACAGATTGGGCGCGGCGAGGATCACTGTGATGGCCACGGCCACCCAGATCAGGATCATCTTGAAGCGCGAAAAATACAGCATATGGCGTCGTCCGTCAGAGCGTGTCCGCGGATCGCTCCGCCTGGAATTGGGTTATTTCTTGGCGTTCTGGTTGGCCACCGGTTCGCCCTTGACGCGCACATCGGCGATCGTCGAGCGCAGCGCCGTCACCTTGGTGCCGCCGCCGAGGTCGATCTCGAGCTCATTGTCGTCGATCACCTTCGTCACCTTGCCGACGAAACCGCCGCCGGTGACGACCGTGTCGCCGCGACGGACCGCCGCCAGCATCTCGCCGCGCTTCTTCAGCTGCGTGCGCTGCGGGCGGATGATCAGAAAATACATGATCACGAAAATCAGGACAAACGGCAAAATGCTGATGAACATATCGGGAGAGGCGCCGCCGATGCCTTGGGCGTATGCCGGTGTCACGAACATCGAGGTACTCCTGAATTTTGAAAACGGCCGCGAACGGCCCCCTTGAAATTTGGCCGGAATATAGTCGGTAAAGTTGTCAATGCAACTGCGCGGCCCGGCAAATCGGCTGCTTTTCCGGCCTGTTGAGCCGTGTTAGAGCATGATCGCAAAAAGCGCGAGCCGGTTTTCCGAAAAGATCACGCTCGAACAAAAGGTTGGAACCAGTTTCGAACCCGACGGATTCGAAAAGATCACTTCCACCTGCCCCAGGAAACGAAGCAAAAGACCTGAAATGACCGACAGCAGCATCGACGCCCTCAACAAGAAACTCGACAGGCTGATCGAGGCCGTCAGCCGCCTCGCCCCGCCGCCGGTACCCCAAACCGACCTCGGCGAGGCCGACTGCTTCGTCTGGCAGGCCGATCCCGGCTATCTGGAGCCGGTGCGCAAGGTCAACCGCGTCGACATCGGCCTGATCCGCGGCGTCGACCGCGTCCGCGACATCCTGGTCGACAACACCGAGCGCTTCGCCGCTGGCCACCCTGCCAACAACGTGCTCTTGTGGGGCGCGCGCGGCATGGGCAAATCGTCGCTGGTCAAGGCCGTGCACGCGGAAATCAATGCCAAAGCCAAGTCGGACCAATCCAAGTCCGACCGGTCCAAGTCCGACCTGCCGCTCAAGCTGATCGAGATCCACCGCGAAGACATCGACACGCTGCCAAAGCTGATGGGCTTGCTGAAGGCGGCTCCCTTCCGCTTCATCCTGTTTTGCGATGATCTGTCCTTCGACCATGACGACACGTCCTACAAGTCGCTGAAGGCAGCGCTCGAAGGCGGCGTCGAAGGCCGCCCGGCCAACGTCATCTTCTACGCCACCTCGAACCGCCGCCATCTGTTGCCGCGCGACATGATCGACAATGAACGCTCGACCGCCATCAACCCGTCCGAGGCGGTCGAGGAAAAGGTCTCGCTGTCCGATCGTTTTGGCCTGTGGCTCGGCTTCCACAAATGCTCGCAGGACGAGTATCTCGACATGATCAACGGCTATGCCAGCCATCACGGCCTCGACGTCGACGCCGAGCAGTTGCGCGCCGAGGCGCTGGAATGGGCAACGACCCGCGGCAGCCGCTCCGGCCGCGTCGCCTGGCAGTTCACGCAGGACCTGGCAGGCCGGCTCGGCAAACCGCTGAAGGATTGACGCTTGATCGCGTCGCCGACGCGATCAAGCGACACGGTCATTTGGGCGGCTGCGCCCGTCGCAAGTCACGCGGCGTTTGGCCGATCTCGCGGCGCATCCAATGCGCCAGGTGTGACTGGTGCGCGAAGCCCGTCAATTCCGCCACCTCGCTTGTGTTGAGATCGCCTTGCCGCAGCAGAATGCGCGCACGTTCGACGCGACGTCGCAACACGCTTCTCGGCGTCAAGGCGAGCAGCCTTGAGACGATGATAGCCGACACGCTGCGTGATCATCTTTGAGCCTTGAGGGAATAGGTGTTGGGCAGCAACTGAAAAAGCCCGCTCCTTGCGGGGCGGGCTGAGCCGGCGGGCTGGACTGGAGGTCAGACGGCCCGCAAAATTGCTTTTTTTCTTCTATTCGAGATAGGTCGAGGGATCGACCGGGGCCGAGTTCTTGCGCACCTCGAAGTGCAGCTTCGGCGAGTCCGTCGTACCGCTCATGCCAGACAGCGCAATTTCCTGTCCGCGCTTGACCTTCTGGCCGCGCTGCACCTCGATCGAACTGGCGTGGCCGTAGACCGTGACGAGGCCGTTCTCGTGGCGCACCAGCACCGTGTTGCCGAATTCCTTGAGGCCGTCGCCGGCGTAGATGACGACGCCGTTCTCGGCCGCCTTGATCGGCGTGCCCGAGGGCACGGCGATGTCGACGCCGTCCTTGCCGGATCCGAAACCGGAGATCACCCGGCCGCGCACTGGCCAACGCATCTTGCCTATGCCCGTGGCATCCGGCGCCACCGCGTCGTCGTCCTCGGCCTGCTGGATGACCTTCGCATCCTTCTTCGGCGGCGTGTAGGATGCCAGCGTTTCCGACGGCGTCGTCTTTGCCGCGGGCTGCGTGGTTGCCGTCGTCACCGGATCGACCTTCGCCGGCTTGGCGCTGGCGACAGTCGCGGTTCCGCCGGCCGGCACCTTCAAGGTCTGGCCGATCTTGAGCAAGCCATCCTTCATGCCGTTGGCCTGCTTCAGCGCAACGACGCCGACGCCAGTCTTCCTGGCGATCGAGGACATCGTGTCACCCGACTGGACCGTATAGGTGCCAGCCGCACTGGTTGCCTTGGCCACTTGCGTCGGCTTTGGCTCCTTGGGCTGGCTTGCGGCGGCCGACGTGTCGACCTGAGCGGCAGCCTTGCCTTCTTTGAGCTTCGGCTGCTGCGGCAGCACCGCGACCTTGTCCGGCGCGGTGGCCGGCAGGTTATGCTTCCCGTCCTTCGCCGGCTTTGCATCGGCGACCTTCGGCTCGGCCTTGCTCGAATAGGCATAGGCCGGGATGACGATCTTCTGGCCGCTCTTCAGCCCCTTGGTCGGGCTGAGGCCATTCACCTTCATGATGACATCGGCCGGCACCTTGTAATGCGCTGCCAGGCCGGAAATGGTCTCACCGTCCCTGACGACGATTTCGGTCGCGTGCGGCCTGCCCGCCTCCGCCACCTTCGGCGCATCGGGCTGCGCTTCCTTGAACGGCTTCGCGGCCGGCGCGACGGTGCCGGTTGTCGTCCTGTCGACATGAGGAGCCGGCCGGACCATGGCCGGCGCCGATGCGACACGCACCGGATTGGCGGCAGGCGCGAGCGCCGGCTCGGGTTGCGCCTGGGCTGTGGCGGGCGGCGGTAACGGCCGGCTGGAGACCGGATCGAGGCTGGAGCGGCTCACCGACTGCGTATGGCTGCCATCGAGCGGAGCGGCCGAGACGTCGCCCGGATAGGGCTGTACGGCATCCTGCTTGTTGATGATGGCGCGCTGATTATTGGTCGAAGAGGTGAAAACGTCATCGACACTGTTGAACCGCGAAGCCTGGGAACTGCACCCTGCCGCCGCGCCTGCAATCATGAGAACAGCGCAGCCCCGCGCCAGATTGCGACTATTTGCCTTCAAAACACTGAATTGCATCGCACTAACCCGCACAAACGCTGAACCAACTGGACAGGATTAAAGCGCGTTAATGTTACTGGTCGGTTAACCCATTAGAATCCGACGAAAATTTTCTTAAAACATTTTCGAGTGGACTGGAGGCGGGTTGAGATTCAGGTCAAGCCGAGTCGAAAATGGTTGATACCGAGAACCGGAGCGGAGCGTACTTCAGTACGCTAGCGCTCGAAGCGCAGATATCAGCCATTTGCAGGCCGGCCTCACCTGAATCTCATGCGCCTAGATCACCGCGGCGACGCTGCGCAAGATCGGCTGCAAGCGCACCAGGCCGATATCTTCGCGCTCGAAACGGCTGCCGACCTTGGTCAGCTTGGCCAGCACCTGCTCGCCCTCCTCCGGCCCGATCGGCGCGATGACGATGCCGCCGCTCGATAGCTGATCGAGCAGGAAGCGCGGCAGGCTGTCGAAGGCGGCCCAGGCAACGATGCGGTCGAATGGCCCTTCATTGGGCAAACCGCCGGAGCCGTCGGCCTGGCGGACAATGACATTGCCGATGCCGAGCGCCTCGAAACGTTGCCTCGCCTGTTCGACAAGCGTCTTGTAGCGGTCGACGGTGACGACCCGCGCCGCCAGCCGCGACATCACCGCCGCGGTATAGGCAGAGCCGGTGCCGATCTCGAGCACGCGGTTTCCCGCTTCGATGGCGAGTGCGGCGATCACCGCCGCTTGCATGTCCGCCCCTTCGATCGCCTCGCCGCATTCGATCGGCAGCATGCGGTCCGACCAGGCGATCTGATGGAACTGCGCCGCCAGGAAGCCACGCCGCGGCGTCGCTTCGAAAGCCGCGATCAGGGCCTTCGGCACCGTTCCCCTGCCGCGCAGGCGCAAAAGGAAAGCCGCAAATCCTTCGCGATCGTCGATTGGAAAGCCCTGGTTCATGCAAGCGCCTTGCTCAATTGGTCACGGATCTCATGCGCGGTGAGGTCGAGCTGCAAAGGCGTCACCGACACCAGGCGGTTGCGCAGTGCGTAGAGATCGGTGCCTTGCTTGCCCTCGACCGGCTCGCGGCCGAAACGCAGCCAATAGTAAGGCAGGCCGCGCCCGTCACGCCGCTCGTCGACCCAAAGGCTGTGCACGAGCTTGCCCTGCGAGGTGACCACGGTGCCTGCGACTTCCTCGGGAAGGCAGTTCGGAAAATTGACGTTGAGCAGCACGCCATCGGGCAGCGGCGTCGCGACAAGCTTCTTCAGCAGCGCCGGCGCCAGCGCCTCGGTGGTCTCATAGGGAACCACGCGATCCTCGCCGACAGTGCTGTAGCCCTGGCTGAGCGCGATCGAGCGGATGCCGAGCAGCGCGCCTTCCATGGCGCCTGCGACGGTTCCCGAATAGGTCACGTCGTCTGCGATGTTGGCGCCCGAATTGATGCCTGACAGGATCAGGTCGGGCGCGCCGGGCAGGATCTTCTTCACGCCCATGATGACGCAATCGGTCGGCGTGCCGCGAACGGCAAAATGCTTCTCGCCGATCTTGCGCAGCCGCAGTGGCTCCGAGATCGACAGCGAATGCGCATAACCGGACTGGTCCTGCTCCGGCGCCACCACCCAGACATCGTCGGAGAGCGTGCGGGCAACGCGTTCGAGCGACGCCAGGCCCTCGGCATGGATGCCGTCGTCATTGGTCAGAAGAATGCGCATTATTTCGATTCGATCTTTTCCAGACCGCCCATGTAAGGCCGCAGCACTTCAGGAATGGTTACGCTGCCATCCTCATTCTGGTAATTTTCGATGACAGCTATGAGCGCGCGGCCGACAGCGGTGCCCGAACCGTTCAGCGTATGGACGAAGCGGTTGCCCTTGCCGTCCTTGTCCTTGTAGCGGGCGTCCATGCGGCGCGCCTGGAAATCGCCGCAGACGGAGCAGGACGAGATTTCGCGATAGGCGTTCTGGCCGGGCAACCAGACCTCGATGTCATAGGTCTTGCGTGCGCCAAAACCCATGTCGCCGGTGCACAGCACCATGGTCCGGAACGGCAATTCGAGCCGCTTCAGCACTTCCTCGGCGCATTGCGTCATCCGCTCATGTTCGGCAAGCGAGGAGTCCTGGTCGGTGATCGAGACCAGCTCGACCTTGTAGAACTGGTGCTGGCGCAGCATGCCGCGCGTGTCGCGCCCGGCCGAACCTGCTTCGGAGCGGAAGCACGGCGTCAGCGCCGTATAGCGCAGCGGCAGCTTTTCATGCGCGGTGATTTCCTCGCGCACCAGATTGGTGAGCGGCACTTCGGCGGTGGGGATCAGGCCAAGCCGGCCATCCCCGTGCGGCGTGAAGAACAGATCCTCCTCGAACTTCGGCAACTGGTTGGTGCCGAACAGCACCTCGTCGCGCACCATCAGCGGCGGAATGATTTCCTCATAGCCGTGCTCATTGGTGTGCAGGTCGAGCATGAACTGGCCGATCGCGCGCTCCATCCGCGCCAGCCCGCCCTTCAGCACGGTGAAGCGTGAGCCCGACAGTTTTGCCGCGCGCTCGAAATCCATCATGCCGAGCGCTTCGCCGATCTCGAAATGCTCCTTCACCCAGTTCGGGCGCGTCGGCGGCTTGCCGACGATGTGCTTGACCACATTGTCGTGCTCATCCTTGCCAACCGGCACGTCGTCGAACGGCACATTGGGCAGCACGGCAAGCGCGTCGTTCAGCGCCTTGTCGAGCTCGCGTTCGCGCGCCTCGCCATTCTGGATGAAGGTCTTGATCTCGCCGACTTCGGCCTTCAGCCTTTCGGCAAGGGCCGCATCGCCCGAACGCATGGCGTTGCCGATCTCCTTCGAGGCGGCGTTGCGGCGCTCCTGCCTGGTCTGCAACTCGGTGACATGCTCGCGCCGCGCCTCGTCCCTGGCGATCAATTCATCAACCGTGGACTGCGCCTCAGCCGCCGACCACGAGCGCTTGGCCAGCGCTTCGACAAGGGCCTTCGGGTTGTCGCGAATCCATTTGATGTCAAGCATGGTTTATCCGTCCTCAGCTATGCGAGAGGGCGTAAACCGCATCCTTGATTGATGCAAGATAGAGCGGGCAGCGACTGTCTATTTCCGGCGCTGCCTGTTGTCTTACGAAGCAGCCGGCGCTGGAGGCTCGTCCGGCGCTTTATCCGCCACGGTCTCGCCGGCTTCCTGCTTCTCGCGCGCCACCCGCTGCTTTTCCTGATCTCGCTCGATCCACCGCGCGGCCCAGATCGAGACCTCGTAGAGAAGGATGGTCGGAATGGCCAAGCCGATCTGGCTCATCGGATCCGGCGGTGTCAGCACGGCGGCAACGATGAAGGCGATGACGATCGCCCATTTGCGCTTTTCCGCCAGCGCCTTGGACGACAGCATGCCGACGCGTGTCATGAGGCTGGTCACCACCGGCAACTGGAACACCAGGCCGAAGGAAAAAATCAGCGTCATGATGAGGCTGAGATACTCCGACACTTTCGGCAGGAGTGAGATTTGCACCTGATCGTCGGTGCCGGCCTGCTGCATGGCGAGGAAGAACCACATCACCATCGGCGTGAAGAAGAAATAGACCAGCGAGGCGCCCATCAGGAACAGAATGGGCGACGCGATCAGGAACGGCAGGAAGGCGTTGCGCTCGTTCTTGTAGAGGCCGGGCGCGATGAACTTGTAGATCTGCGTGGCGATCAGCGGAAAGGCGATCACCATGCCGCCGAACATGGCGAGCTTGACCTGCGTGAAGAAGAATTCCTGCGGCGCGGTGTAGATCAGTTCGACCTTGTGCGGATCGAGCCCCGCCCATTTCGTCGCCCATTTGAACGGGACGACTAGAAGGTTGAACAGCTTCTTGGCGAAGAAGAAGCAGACCAGGAAGGCGACGAAGAAGCCACCGAGCGACCAGATCAGCCGCCGACGCAACTCGATGAGATGCTCCATCAGTGGAGCGGACGATTTTTCGATCTCGTCCTTTTCCTTGTCCGAAACGCTCACTTGGCGGCTCCCGCCGTCTTTTTGGCTGCCGGCTTCTTCACTGGCGCAGGTTTCGGTTCGGCCTTTGCCGCGGTTTTGGCAGCAGTCGCTTTGGCCACGGCTGGCTTCACGGTCTTCGCCGCTTCAGGCTTTGCGGCCGCAGCGGTCTTCGCCGGTGCCTTTGGCGCGGCCGCCGCTTTCGCTGGCGCGGTAGCTTTCACAGCCGAAACCTTGGCCGACGCTTTTGCAACCGGCACTGCCTTTGCCGGCGCAGCCTTGGTCGCCTTCGGCGCCGCACTCGTTGACGGCGTTACTACCGATTCATCGGTCATTGCCGGGAAAGTCGCCGGCGCGACCTCCGCGCCGCCAGGCATGGTCGTCGCGCCGTTCTTCAACGGCTCGGCCGCCACGGGTGTAGAGGGTGCCGGCGTTGCCGGATCAGGGGCCGGCTTTGGCTTCATCGCCGCGTCGACGCCGGCGCGCACATCGGCTGCCGCCTGCTCGAAGGGATTGAGCTGCTTCTTGATCTCGGCAACGGGGCTGAGGCCCCTGAGCTCGTCGACCGACTTCTTGACGTCGTCGAGCTCTGCTTCCTTCAGCGCTTCGTTGAACTGCTTCTGAAAATCGGCGGCCATGGCGCGCAGCTTCGCCGTCGTGCGACCGAAGGTGCGCAGCATGTTAGGCAAATCCTTCGGCCCGACGACCACGATCATGACGATCGCGATCACCAGCATTTCGGTCCAGCCGACTTCAAACATGGCAATCTGTTCCGACTAGAACTTTCTGGCTCAGCTCTTGCTGGCTTTTTCCTTCACGGCCGAAACGGTCTCGTCGGCACGGTGTTCGACGGTGCGCTTGTCTTCGGCGACGTCGTCATCCGCCATGCCCTTCTTGAAGCTCTTGATGCCCTTGGCCATGTCGCCCATCAGTTCCGGAATCTTGCCGCGGCCGAACACCAGCAGCACGATCACCAGCACGATCATCCAGTGCCAAATCGAAAATGAACCCATAGCTAATCTCTCTCGAACGTTTTCCCTGGCGATGATCTATGCGTTTTCGCGTTGGGATTCAAACACAACAGCGACAGAGTTTATGAAAGGGTGGCGGTTGTCACGCATTTTCAGTGCGATGGCCCGCTACGAATCCGCGCATGTACAGTCTGCCGACTGCTTTTGAAACAGATTTCGCGGTCAATCTTCCGTGACGCGCGGCGTCAGCAGGCCGAGTTCCTCGAGATCGATGTCGGTCAACGGATCCTCGTCCTCGGCCAGCGCATCCGGGTCGGCCGGCGGCTGCGGTATGGAGAAATTAGACGGCATCCGACCCGAAAGCAGGCCGGCGCCCTTCAGTTCTTCCATGCCGGGGAGATCACGGATTTCCTCGAGCGCGAAATGGTCGAGGAAGGTTTCGGTGGTGCCGTAGGTGACCGGACGGCCGGGCGTCTTGCGGCGGCCGCGCATGCGCACCCATTCCGTTTCGAGCAGCGTGTCGAGCGTGCCTTTCGAGGTCTCGACACCCCGGATGTCCTCGATCTCGGCGCGCGTCACCGGCTGGTGATAAGCGATGATCGCCAGCACTTCGAGCGCCGCCCGCGACAGCTTGCGCTGCTGCACCGTATCGCGGCTCATCAGGAAGGCCAGGTCGCCGGCGGTGCGGAACGCCCAGCCATCGCCGACGCGCACCAGATTGACGCCCCGCCGGGCATAGATCTGCTGCAGCTCGGCCATCGCGAGGGCGACGTTGATGCCGTCGGGAAGGCGTGCGGCAAGCTGCTTTTCGCTGACGGGTTCGGCGCTGGCGAACACGATCGCCTCTGCCATGCGCACGGCCTCCGCCATATGCAGCCGCTCGGCCGGATTCTGGACCTGCTCGGCGCCCCCCTCGGCAACAAGCTCCTGCTCCGGCGCATCTTCGACCTTGAACGGGATCACGGAAGCGTTGGCGCGTTCGCTCATGTTGCCACCTCGACTGCCTTGATCGGCTGCACCCGGCCGCGCAGATAGATCGGTGCGAACGTCTGATCCTGACGAACGTCCATCGTGCCGTCACGCACCAGTTCCAATGTCGCCGCAAACGAACTGGCGATCGCCGTGCGCCTTTCCTCGGGGCTGGTCATGTACGCGATCAGGAAACTTTCCAGCGTCGTCCAGTCGCTAACAGCCCCGACCAGGCGGGTCAGGATGTCGCGCGCGTCCTTGAGCGACCAGACGCCACGCCTGGCGATCGTCACATTGTTGATTGCCTGCTTCTGCCGCTGCTGGGCATAGGCGGTCAAGAGATCGTAGAGCGACGCCGAATAGGCGTTGCGCTTCTCGATGATGATCATCTCGGGCATACCGCGCGCGAACACGTCGCGGCCGAGCCGGTTGCGGTTGACCAGACGCGCCGCCGCGTCGCGCATGGCTTCCAGGCGCTTCAACCGGAACTGCAGAACCGCCGCCAGTTCCTCGCCGCTTTCGCCTTCATCGCCCGGCTGCTTGGGGATCAGGAGCTTCGACTTCAGGAAGGCAAGCCACGCCGCCATCACCAGATAGTCGGCGGCAAGCTCCAGCCGCAGCGTCCTCGCCGTCTCGACGAAGGCCAGATACTGCTCGACCAGCGCCAGGATGGAGATGCGCGCCAGATCGACCTTCTGGGTGCGGGCAAGGTGCAGGAGAAGGTCGAGCGGACCTTCGAAGCCGGCCACGTCGACGACCAGCGACGGGTCGCCCGTCAGCCGTGAATCGTCGTTCTCGGCCCACAGGCGGTCCATCGGTGCGGCCTTCGCGGCCTTGCTTTCCAATGTTTCCGCCACTGCTCGTCACTTCCCTTTCAACTAGGCCACCGCATCGAAATAGGTGGCGAATTCGGCGCGTATTTCGGTTTCTTCGGCCGCGTCGCGTTTCTCTATATAGGTCATCGCGCGCTTTGCACGCTCAAGCGACTTGCCCTCAAGCCCTTTGGTCCGCGACGCGATGCCCGCCATCTCCTCGAAAACGCCGTTGCAGTGAAGGACCAGATCGCAGCCGGCCGCAAGGATCGAGGCCGCCTTTGTCGGGAAATCCCCAGAAAGTGCCTTCATCGAGGTGTCGTCGCTCATCAGGAGCCCGTCAAAGCCGATCTCGCGTCGGATGATCTCATCGATGACCTTGCCGGACGTCGTCGCCGGGTTGTTGGGATCGATGGCGCTGTAGACGACATGCGCCGTCATCGCCATCGGCAGATGGTTGAGCTCCCGGAACGGAGCAAAGTCGTGCCGCTGCAGATCACCGAGCGAGGCGTTGACGACGGGCAGCTCGAAATGCGTGTCGGCGAAGGCCCTGCCATGGCCCGGAATGTGTTTCATCACCGGCAGCACGCCGCCCGACATCAAGCCTTCCGCAGCGGCGCGGCCGAGTTCGATGACCGGACGCGGCTCCTTGCCGTAGGCGCGCGCGCCGATGACGTCGCTGGCGCCCTCGATCGGCACGTCCAGCACCGGCAGGCAATCCGCCGTGATGCCGTAGCGCAGCAAGTCGAAGGCGTGCAGGCGCGCCAACAGCCAGGCCGCGCGGGAACCGGCGTCATGATCGTCGCGCCACAACGCGCCAAGCGCGCCGCCCGAGGGATAGTTCGGCGCCAGCGGCGGCCGCAGGCGCTGCACCCGGCCACCCTCCTGGTCGATGAACACCAGCGCATCGGGACGCCCGATGCAGTCGCGCATCTCGGCGACCAGGTCGCGGATCTGCTCGGTCTCGCCGATGTTGCGGGCAAACAGGATGAAGGCCCACGGGCATTCATTGCGATAGAAATTGATTTCTTCGCGGGTGAGCGATTTCCCGGCACAGCCGAGGATCATGGATTTTGATTCGGTCATGCCTGGAGTCTAGGACTTCGCGCGACGAAAGGGAATCGTCCCGGGATCACCGCCGCCCGGCGCCAGAACGGCTTCCACATGAAAAAAGCCGGCGCGGTCTAAGACCGCGCCGGCTTGATTGGTTGACCGGTGACTAGAGCGGTTCACCGTTTCACGGAAACGGCAAACCGCTCTAACTCTTGGTTTTGACGCAATTCCGAACGGAAAATCGCTTCACGCTTTTCCTGGAATTGCTCTAGCGCGACACGAAGCAGTTGCCGCCGGCAGCCTTGTAGTTGGTGCACAGGTTGATGGCATCGTTGCGCGACTGGGCCACGACGCGAACGCGGTAGAACGTGCCCTTGCCGGCGATCTCGGCCTTGACGATGTTGGCTTTGCGACCGGAAAGCACGCTGGCGTAACGACGCTGCAGATCCTGGTAACTCGACTGGGCGCTTTCCACCGTCGGCTGCGAAGCAACCTGCATCGACCACGAACCGCCACCGGTTGCCGTCGTTGCCGGATCGATGGAGGCGACCTGATCGGGCTTGACCTCGCCGACGACGTCGACCGGCTGGTCGGACGGACGCTGCGGCGCGATCGCAACCTTGGCCGGAGTATTGGCTGACTGCGTATTGGCTGACTGGGCCTTTTCCGGTTTGGCTGCCGGCTTGAGGGCCGGCGCGTCGTCCGACTGTGCGGCGACGGGCGCCACGGTGCCGGTCTGATCGGCATCGGCCTGGGCCGCAGGGGCGACATGCTGCGGCGCCGGATCGGCCGGTTCGGTGACGGCCACCTGCGGTGCGGCCGGTGCCGGGTCCTCGCGCGGCACCAGCGAGCCGTCCGACTTGACGACCATGGTCCTCACCTTGCGCGGCGCAACGGCGACGACATCGGCGTTGGTGCCCTTCTCGGCATCCTGCAGCACCTGCGCGATGCGATCCTCGGACTTGGGTGCCGGCGCTGCGTTGTCGGCTGACGCCGCATCGCCGGTCGGCGCTGCATTGGCAGTCGCCGGCGCCGCATTGGCGGTCGTCTGCGCGGCGTTGTTGTCGCCCGTTTCGCCGGCGGCAGCGTTCTGGTCGGCCGCGGCGTTCTGATCGGGGGAAAGATCGACGGCACGTGCCGGATCCTTCGCCTGCACATCCACCGGTTCCTCGACGTCGGTGACAAGCTTCTGCTGAACCGGCTCGGCCGGTTTCGCGCCCTTGACCACCGCGTCATAGACCTTGTTGTCCTGGTTCGGCACCACGGCGCCGCCCGGATTCTCAGGCTTGACCTTGATCGGCGAATTGTCGGCCTTGACGATCACCGGAGCTTCGCTCCCGCCCTTGCCGCCCAAAGAAAGCGCAAAGGCGCCAAGGCCGCCTGCAACCGCCACCGCACCGACAATCGCCGCGATGAACAGGCCGCGACGTCCCGACGACTTGGCCGCCTCGCGTTCGCCCAGACCCGGAACGGACATCGCCTCGTCGAGTTCCGGATCGTAGTCGAGTTCGTCGACGGTGAAATCGTCCGACTGCGAAACCGGCTGGCTGCCTGGCAGGCTGTCGAGGTCGAAGCCGTCAGCGGCATCGGCATAACTTGCGGTCGCCGCCGCACGGGCCGGCATTTCCGCCGGTCGCGCCGCATAGGTCCGCGCTTCCGGCTGATAGACCGGTTTGGGCTCTTCATAGGCCGGATTGAGCCCACCAGGGTTGAAACCGGCATTGTAGGAATCGTCGGCATAGGAAGCGCTGCCAGCGGAAGCTGGCGCGACCTCGACCGAATTCATCTCGGTCAAAAGGCTGGCGAACTCCGCATCGAGATCGTCATAGCCGGCAGCCGTCGGCGCATCGTCCTCGAAATGCAGCTCCGGAATGTCGAGATCGTCAGCCAGCGCCACGACGCGCTCGGGCACATCGACCGTTTCGACATCGGGCATCTCGTCGTAGCGCGGCGACTGCGGCGCCGGCGGTGCCGAGACTGGGGTTGTGTAGGCGGCAGCCGCAGCCGGCTCGGCCGCACGGTAGGACGGCACAGATGCCACCGCTGGGGCTGCTTCCGGTGTGGCGGTCCTGGCCGCCATCGAAGCGGACGGCTGCGCGGCAAACGCCGGCGGCTGGGGAACCGGCGTCACGCGGCTCCACGAGCGGGCTGGCTCAGTCGGCGTGGAACGTTCCGCCAGCCAATCGAGAGAATCATCCCGATCCTGCGGGGAAGCGGCCCCATCACGTGGATCGAGGCTGTTGGCCAAGGCGACGTCGAATGCATCATTGTCGAAATCGACGTCGACCTCGGCGGCATCCGAGCCGTGATCCCCGAGTTCATCGAACAGCATATCGTCGAGATCGACATCGGCGGCCTGGGCGGCATGCGCCTCTTCGGACGCCGGCTCATCGAGATCCCAGTCGAGGTCGCCAGCAAGGTCGGCGGGCTCGTCGGCAACCGTCTCTGGTGCGGCAGCAGGCTGGGCGGGAGCAGCGGAAGGCTGGGCCACAAAGGGTTGGGCCACAAAGGGTTGAGCCATGACGGGCTCTTCCTTGGCCGACGGAGCCGTGCGCTGAGTCATGGCACCCAGCAGCGCGTTCAACTCGTCTTCCAGGCTTCGTTCATCGGCGGCAGGGGCCGTCACGGTTGCGGCGGGCGCCACCAGCCAGGCGGGAGTGGCCGCGGCCTCGGCGACGACCGGCTCTTCGGCAGGCTCGGCAGCACCGTCATCCAAGCTCGGATCAAATGCGTCATCCGACACGGCTTCAGGGCTTGAAAATTCGCCAGTATCCACGGCATCCGCGCGCACTTCGTCTGCTTCCGCCTGATCGAAGGCCACCGGCTCGTCCGCTGGAACGTCAAAATCCACATCGACATCGGCGATTGCGTCGTCGAAACGGCCCTCGAAATCCTCGTCGGAAATCGCCTGGTCCTGGTCCTGTGCGGCCGCCACCGGCTCTGGGTATTCCACCGTGGTCGCAGCCGCATGACGCTGATCCACCGGATGGTCGTCGAGCATCAATTCGTCTTCGAGCGAAATCGAGGCCTCGTCGTCGAAATCAGGATCGGAGGCGGCCTCGACAACCGGCACTTCGGCAACCGCGTGCTGGGTCCCGGCGACTTCGTCCTCGATGCGGAAATCCTGATCGAGCGACGCGGCGAGCTCGTCCTCCATCGGCACATCGTCTTCGAAGGGCGAAACGTCTTCGAGCGAACTTGCGACGGCATTATCGAAATCGGCGTCGAAGGCAGGTTCGACGGCTGGTGCGGCTTCGGCAGCGCTGGGGTTCACATGGCTGGCGACGGACGCCTGCTCATCGGCAGCAGTGAAGTCCAGGTGGAAATCGTCGTCGAGCGAAAGAGCAAGATCATCGTCCGCGCGAAGATCGTCGTCCGTCCCTTCATGAGCGGGAGCTGTTTCGAATGCCGGCTCATAAGCTTCGACAACCGGAGCGGCGTCGCTGTCGTCAGCGTCGAACTCGCCCATCAGTTCCTTTTCGAGGTCGATATCGAAGTCGCCCTCATCCGCCGGCTGACTGGCGACATCGGCTTTCGGCTTGACCGGCTGGCGCGGGTCGAATCCCATGATCCTGGTCAGTTCCGCGAACGGATCATCGTCGGCGATGTCGTTGTTGTCGGCTACTCTCAGCTGGGTTCTGTCTGCCATTATTGTTCCCGAACTCGCACTCAGTCGGACGCCATGGACGTCGCGCAGGGTTGGCCCTTACCAGCGCAATGTGGGCAAAAGGTGACAGGTTTTTTAGTCAAACCTAACGCATTTCGGTGGGCGCAGCGGCTCCGATCAGCGTCAGGCCGGACGTCAGAACGTCCGAAACAGCCTGCACCAGCCCTAGTCTGGCATGCGTCAATTCTCGGTCGTTAACCTTAACAAAACGTAAGTCCGGATTATCTGTGCCACGGTTCCAGTGTCCGTGGAAACTGGAAGCGAGATCGTAGAGGTAGAATGCCAGCCTATGCGGCTCCAGCGCAAGCGCGGCGGACTCGATGAGACGCGGATATTCGGCGAGCTTGCGGATCAGGCCGATCTCGCCCTCATCGGTCAGCGACGTCACCGCCGCCACAAGGCTGTTACGGTCGAAATTCGCCTCGCCCAACTGCTCGCTCGCCTGCCGGAACACCGAATGGCAGCGCGCCGAGGCGTACTGGACATAAAACACCGGATTGTCCTTGGACTGTTCGGTCACCTTGGCGAAGTCGAAATCGAGCGGCGCATCGTTCTTGCGGTAGAGCATCATGAAGCGGATCGGGTCGCGCCCGACTTCCTCCACCACTTCGCGCAACGTCACGAAATCGCCGGAGCGCTTCGACATGCGAACCGGCTCGCCATCGCGAAACAGCTTGACCAGGTTGCACAGCAGCACGGTGAGCTTGACGTCGTCGCCGGCAATTGCCCGCGCCAGTGCTTCCAGCCGCTTGACGTAGCCGCCATGGTCGGCGCCGAGCACATAGATCAGGTCGACGAACCCGCGATCGACCTTGTCCTTCAGGTAGGCGACATCGGCGGCGAAATAGGTGAATGAGCCGTCGGACTTGACCAGAGCCCGATCCATGTCGTCGCCGACCGCGGTCGAGCGGAACAGCGTCTGCTCACGGTCTTCCCAGTCGTCCGGCTTCTCGCCCTTGGGCGGCGGCAGCTTGCCCTTGTAGATATGGCCCTTCAGCGTCAGGTCGTTGATCGCCGACCGGATCTTCCTGGCATTATCGGCATGCAGCGTGCGCTCGGAGAAGAACACGTCGTGATGCACGTTGAGCAATGCCAGATCCTCGCGGATCATCGCCATCATCGCATCGATGGTCCGGTCCTTGACGATGGCCAGCGCCTCGTCATCCGGCATCTGCAGCAAGGAGCGTCCAAATTCCTTGACCAGCGCCTCGCCGACGGGGACGAGGTAGTCTCCGGGGTAGAGCCCTGGCGGAATCTCGCCGATGTCCTCGCCGAGCGCCTCGCTATAGCGCAGGAAGGCCGAGCGTCCGAGCACGTCGATCTGCGAGCCCGCATCGTTGATGACATATTCCTTGGTCACGTCATAACCGGCAAAGGCCATGATATTGGCAAGCGCGTCACCGACAACCGCGCCCCGGCAATGGCCGACATGCATCGGCCCGGTCGGGTTGGCGGAGACATATTCGACATTGGTTTTCCGGCCGGCGCCGATCGTCGAGCGGCCATAGTTGCGGCCCTCGCCCAGAAGTGCCGACAGGTGCGCCTGCCAGAAACCGTCCTTGAGCCGGAGATTGACGAAGCCCAGGCCGGCAACCTCGGCGGCGGCGACATCCACGTCATCCCGCAGCGCCAGCGCCAGCCTGTCGGCCAGCACGCGCGGGTTCTGCCCAGTAGGTTTGGCCAGCACCATTGCAGCATTGGTCGCAAGGTCGCCATGGCTGGCGTCGCGCGGCGGCTCGACGGCGATGCGCGACAGATCGGGCGAAACGCCGTCTTTGTCTTTCAGATCAAGCGCTTCGACAGCCTTTATGACTCGCGCGGTGAAATCGGCGAAGATGTTCATGGGTATTGCTCTGGCGGCTTTATGGCGAATCCGGCTCGTTGGCCGGCAAAATCGAGCCCGCCCTAGCTCAAATCCGGGGTGCGGTCAAACAAACGCCGGTGTTCCTTCAGCGCGTAAGTGTCGGTCATCCCGGCTAGAAAGTCGGCCACGCTGCGGGCCTTGATGCGATCTTCAGCCCGGTCCAGCCCCTCGCGCCAGCCATCCGGCATGGCGCGCGGGTCGGCGAAATAGACGTCGAACAGGTCCCTGACGATCTGCTCGGCATCGGCGCGTACCCGCATGACTTCCTGGTGGCGGTAGAGGTGCTTGTAGAGGAAGGCCTTCAGTTCCTTCTCCACCGCTGCCATCTCGGCGGAAAAGGTCACCATCGTCTCGCCCGCCGCCCTCACCGCATCGGCGCTCTGCGGCCTGACGCGCTCCAGATTGGCTGTCGTCGACATGATCACGTCCTCGACCATGGCGGTGATCTGCCGCCGCATCAGCTCATGGCCGGTGCGAACTTCATCGAGCCTTGGATAGCGCTCGCGTACACCGTCCAGGATCGTTCCCGGCAGCGAGACAGTCTTCAGCATGTCCAGCGTCAGCAGCCCTGATCTCAACCCGTCGTCGATATCGTGGTTGTTGTAGGCGATGTCGTCGGCGATCGCGGCACATTGCGCCTCGATGCCGGCGAACCGGTCCAGTTCGAGGTCCTGCAACTGCGAGTAATCGCGGATTGCCTGCGGCACCGCTCCTTTCAGGCCCTTGCCGCTGCCGTCGGTCAGCGGGCCATTGTGCTTGACCAGCCCTTCCAGCGTTTCCCAGGTCAGGTTCAGCCCGTCGAATTCAGCGTATCGCGCCTCAAGCCTGGTCACGATGCGCAGCGATTGCGCGTTGTGGTCGAAGCCGCCCCATTGGGCCATCTTCTCGTTCAGCGCGTCCTCGCCGGTGTGGCCGAAGGGCGTGTGGCCGAAATCATGCACCAGCGCCACCGCCTCGGCCAGATCCTCGTCGCCGCGCAGCGCGCGCGCCAGGGCACGCGCGATCTGCGCCACTTCGATCGAATGGGTCAGCCTTGTGCGGTAGTGGTCGCCTTCATGGGCGATGAAGACCTGCGTCTTGTGCTTCAGCCGCCGGAAGGCCGTCGAATGGATGATGCGATCGCGGTCGCGCTGGAAAGGCGTGCGGGTCGGGCTCTCGACCTCATCGAACAGCCGGCCGCGCGAGCGCGCCGGATCCGTGGCATAGGTCGCGCGCGGCCGATAGCCGAATCCGATGTCGCCCAACTCGTTGGTCATGGCTGATGCTGCCGCGGTTGACTTGATCTAGTTGACTTGGCCCCTCTCGCTTCATACCTATCATGTGAAACCGAAAGCAAGGTGACGCCCATGGGCGCTGATGCCAAGATTGCCATGAAAGTCGACATGACCGAGGCCGCCGCCAGGCGGATCGCCAAGATCGTTTCTGGCGAAGCCGGCAAGACGGCGCTGCGCGTTTCCGTCGAAGGCGGCGGCTGCTCGGGCTTTTCCTACAAGTTCGACCTGGTCGATACGCGCAATGACGATGATGTGGCCATCGAGAAGGACGGCGCCACGGTGCTGATCGACGTTTTGTCGCTGGTCTATATGGGCGGTTCGGTGATCGACTTCGTCGACGATCTGATGGGCCAGTCCTTCCAGATCAAGAACCCGAACGCGGTCGCCTCCTGCGGCTGCGGCACCAGTTTCTCCATCTAGCGGCATTGTGATGCCTGCCATCGGCGCGGTCCGTCAGGTCGCGCTGTCGGCCGGACGCGACCTTGATTCGACGCTGGCCTTCTGGCGCGATGTGCTCGGTATGGGCGTTCACGCCCGCTACGATCCCCCGGGTATCGCCTTCATCATGGCGGGCGATGTGCGCCTGCTGTTCACAGACGGCGTTCCGGCCGGCACCGTCTATCTCGACATTGCCGGCCTCGAGCCCTTCCACGCCGAGGCGAAAGCCATGGGGGTCCCCTTCACCGCGCCGCCGACGCTGGTGCATCACGATACCGAAGGCCAGTTCGGTCCAGCGGGAGAAAGCGAGTGGATGGCCTTTATAAAAGATCCCGCTGGCAATACGATCGGCCTCGTCGAACGCCATCCGCCGCAGGAAGAATAGACCGTCATGAAAATCGTCACCTGGAACATCAACGGCGTTCGCGCCCGCATCGGCAACCTCACCCATTGGCTGACCGAGAGCGCGCCCGATATCGTTTGCCTGCAGGAAATCAAGACGGTCGACGACCAATTCCCGCGTGCCGAGATCGAGGCGCTGGGCTACAATGTCGAAACCCATGGCCAGAAAGGCTTTAATGGCGTCGCGCTGCTGTCGAAGCTGCGCTTCGACGAGGTCACCAAGGGCCTGCCGGGCGACGACGCCGACGAACAGGCGCGCTTCATCGAAGGCGTGTTCTCGACCGACAAAGGCGCGCTTCGCGTCGCCTCGCTCTATCTGCCGAACGGCAATCCGATCGATGACGAGAAGAAATTTCCTTACAAGCTGTCCTGGATGGCGCGGCTGGAGCGCTGGGCCGAAGAGCGCCTGAGGCTGGAGGAGGCGCTGGTGCTGGCTGGCGATTACAACGTCATTCCCGAGCCGATCGACGCGCGGTTTCCGGAGAACTGGCTGGGCGACGCGCTGTTCCAGCCGCAGACGCGACAAGCCTTCCGGCGGCTGCTCAACCTCGGCTTCACCGAGGCGGTGCGCGCGGTCACCGATGCGCCGGACACCTACACCTTCTGGGACTATCAGGCCGGCGCCTGGCAGAAGAACAACGGTATCCGCATCGACCATCTGCTGCTGTCGCCGGAAGCCGCCAACCGATTCTCGTCGGCCTCGATCGAAAAACATGTGCGCGCCTGGGAAAAGCCGTCCGACCATGTGCCGGTGGCGATCGACCTCGCCTTGTTGCCGGCCTGACGGAGAAGCGCCCCCGGCCCAGATGCCGGGACACAGCCGAGCTGGACCTCATCTCGCCACATTCAGGCGCATGATGGGAGATCATCATGGCGGCTGGGGTTCCCATGAGCATTCGATTTCTTGTTTGTCCGATCGGCTTGGCATTTGCCACCGCCGCCTGGGTGCCGGCTTTCGCCGCACCGGAATGTCTTGCCAATGGCAAATCCTATCCGGTCGGTCAGGTCGCCTGCCTGACCGTTGCCGACCAGAGCCATCTGGCGCGCTGCGAGANGCCAATCTCCCCCCTTGAGGGGGAGATGTCCGGCAGGACAGAGGGGGGCGCCGTAGAGCGCCAGTCCCAACAGCAACCGAGCATCGAGAATGGCCTCGCACGCCTCTGCCTCCAAACCCATCGTGCAAACGCCAAGTCGATGCGCAAGGTGATGACCGACGCCGAGTTGAAGCTCTGGAACGAGCTTCGCGCGCACCGGTTGATGGGGCTTGGCTTCCGGCGGCAATTTCCGATCGCCGGCTACATTGTCGACTTTGCTTGTTCAGAGAAGAAACTGGTCGTCGAAGTTGATGGCTCCCAATACGCGGAAGGCGATGCCGTCGCGGGCGACGAAGCGAGATCATCACGTCTGGGGAAGAATGGCTGGACCGTCCTGCGCTTTTGGAATGACGACATCATCCGTGACATCGACAATGTCTGCCAGCACATTGCAATCGTGGCCGGTGTTGCGGGTACATCAGTATAACAGCAAGGCTGGCGGGACAGCGCCCCCCTCTGTCCTGCCGGACATCTCCCCCACTTGGGGGGAGATTGGCTGTCACAACCGTTTTCGCCAATCTCCAACGTTGCAAGAAAAACGCGCCGGCAGCCAAGCTGCCAATCTCCCGGTCCAAACACCCCCTTGCGGGGACATCGGCAGTTCGGCGGTCAACGCCTTACTGTTCCGCGTTGGTGGTGCCCTTGGTCAGGATGTCGTCGGCGAGCGAGATCGCCGTGCGCCGGTCGGCTTCGCCGGCGGCGGCGAAGGCCTCTTCCTGCATGCCGCGGATCCAGGGCTGATCGGCCGGCGAGGCGCGTTCGAGCGCCGCCGTCATCATCGCCAGGCCGCGAACGATCTTGCCGCTCTGGAACAGCAGGTGGCCAAGCGTCGCCTGGGCGCCGGCATGGCCCTTCTCGGCGGCAAGTTGGAACCAGCGCCCGGCCTGCTTGACGCTGGCCTTCACCCCGCCTTCGCCCTTCAGGAACATCTGCCCCATCTCGAACTGGGCGTTCGGGTTGCGGTAGTTGGCGGCGGCGCGCATGTAATATTCCTGTGCCGCCACCTCGTTCTCGGCGACCGGGCTGCCGGGAATGCCCTTGCGCAGATAGTCGCCGAGCGCCACCAGCGCGTCGGAGACGTAGCTTTCCTCGGGCGAACCAGGCTCGACGTCCTGATCGACGATCTCCGAGAAGAACTTGAACGCTTCATAGTCGTCGCGCGCCACGCCGTCGCCCTCGGCATACATGCGGGCAAGCTTCCAGGTGGCGCCGATCTGGCCGTTTTCGGCGGCGTATTTATAGGCCTCGGCGGCCTGTTCCTTGTGGCCGTTCTTGTAGGCGGAGAAGCCGAACTGGAACACCGCCCAGGGGCTAGATTGCGGCTTCACGCCGGTCTTGTCGTCGAACACCTTGTCGTCGAAGGCCAAAGCCTGGCCCACGGCGCCAAAGATCGCAAACGCGACAAGTGCCGGCAGGACAGATGACCTCAACAACTCTGGTGTTGACTTCAACAACTCAGATATCCGCATAGCAGTGTGTTTCTTTCGCACCGCCCGGATGGGTGACCGCGCCGTCGCGGGCGGAACCTACCGTCTGTGCGTATTTCCAAATCGCGCCCGACTGATAGTCGGTCGCGCGCGCCTTCCATGTCTTTGCCCGCGCCGCCAGTTCGGCCTCGGTCAGCGCCACTTCGATCGTGCCGTTCACCGCGTCGATCGAGATCACGTCGCCATCCCGGATGAGACCGATTGGACCGCCGACCGCCGCTTCGGGGCCGACATGGCCGATGCAGAAGCCGCGTGTCGCGCCCGAGAAGCGGCCGTCGGTGATCAGCGCCACCTTGCCGCCCATGCCCTGGCCATAGAGCGCTGCCGTCGTCGACAGCATCTCGCGCATGCCTGGCCCACCGCGCGGCCCTTCGTAACGGATGACGAGAACCTCGCCTTCCCGGTAATTGCGATGCGTCACCGCCTCGAAACATTCCTCTTCCGAATCGAAGCAGCGCGCCGGCCCGGAGAATTTCAACTCCGTCATGCCCGCGACCTTCACGATCGCGCCTTCGGGGGCAAGGTTTCCCTTCAACCCCACGACACCGCCGGTTTGGGTAATGGGTCTGTTGGCCGGGCGGACCACATCCTGGTGTTCATTCCAGGAAACATGCTCCATATTTTCGGCCAAAGTGCGGCCAGTGACCGTCAGGCAATCGCCATGCAGGTAGCCATGGTCGAGCAGCGTCTTCATCAACAGTGGAATGCCGCCGGCCTCGAACATGTCCTTGGCGACATATTTGCCGCCAGGCTTGAGATCGGCGATGTAAGGCGTCTTCTCGAAAATCCTGGCCACGTCGAACAGGTCGAACTTTATCCCCGCCTCATGTGCGATCGCCGGCAGATGCAGGGCCGCATTAGTCGACCCGCCGGTGGCCGAGACCACGGTCGCCGCGTTCTCCAGCGCCTTCAGCGTGACGATGTCGCGTGGCCGGATGTTTTTCGCGATCAGTTCCATGATTTTTTCGCCGGACGCGAAATTGAAGCGGTCCCGCATTTCGTAAGGCGCGGGCGCTCCGCAGGAATAAGGCAGCGCCAGGCCGATAGCCTCGGCGACGGTCGCCATGGTGTTGGCGGTGAACTGGGCCCCGCAGGAGCCGGCCGAGGGACACGCGACCTGCTCGATCTCGAGCAGTTCGTCATCGCTGATCGTGCCGACCGAGTGCTGGCCGACAGCCTCGAACACGTCCTGCACGGTGATCTGCCGGCCGCGATAGCTGCCGGGCAGGATCGAACCGCCATAGATGAAGATCGACGGCACGTTGAGGCGCACCATGGCCATCATCATGCCGGGCAGCGACTTGTCGCAGCCGGCCAAGCCGACCAGCGCATCGTAGCAATGGCCGCGCATGGTGAGTTCGACCGAATCTGCGATGACCTCGCGCGACACCAGCGACGACTTCATGCCCTGGTGGCCCATGGCGATGCCGTCGGTGACCGTGATGGTGCAGAATTCGCGCGGTGTGCCGTTGGCGGCTGCGACGCCCTTCTTGACCACTTGCGCCTGGCGCATCAGCGAGATGTTGCAGGGAGCCGCCTCGTTCCAGCAGGACGCGACGCCGACCAGCGGCTGCGCGATCTCGGCCGCGGACAGGCCCATGGCATAGAGATAGGAGCGATGCGGCGCACGCGCCGGACCGACGGTCACATAGCGGCTGGGGAGCTTGGCCTTGGAAATGACTTTGGCGTCCATTCTCTTCCTTGCCCCATCTTCCCTGCAAATGGGGCGGTGCGGCCTCTCCCATCGCCGAGCCTTTTGGCGCGTTTCCCGAGACAAGATCGAGGTGCGCCGGGTTTATGGCGGGAAATGGGCAATTTCCTCGGCCCGGCTTCTAGCCCAGGGGTTGTTCAGAAAGTGTTGCCAAAACGTCACAATCGCACGAGGCGGCAGCAGTGCCGCCTATATGCAGTGCGGCTTGGATACCAAGCGCACCGGCGATGCCACTCAAACGAAAAAGGCCGGGCATTGCCCGGCCTTTTTCTAGAATTTTCAGCTACTTAGAATTTGATCTTGATGCCACCAGAAAACGCTGTGATCAGATCGTTGCCGAAATCGTAGCTAGCATCCTCGCCTGCGACATATCCGTTCTCACCAGCTAACTCCCCTGAGTGGCCGCTGGTCAGCACGCCGATCGCTCCAGCAAGCCGCACTTCGATATTGGGCCGCGGCGTATAGGCGACGCCGCCGCCCAGGGTCCACGTATCAGACTGCGCGCCATAGCCGTGCGAGGTACCACGATCCCAGGAAAGCTGGCCGGCGGCGCTCCACTGATCGTTGAATTTGTGGCCGACACCACCTGAAACGGTCCAGCCATCGCGGTACATCAAGTCGAGCGACGTCACTTGACCCGGACCGTTCGTGAAGCACGCCGCAGGCGGAGCTTGGGGGGTCGGGCAGATCGGAACACTCTGAAGCACACTCCAATTGACCCACTTGATTGAGCCGAAAGCAAGCCAACCGGGTGCGATGCCCGATTGAAACTTCAACTCCAGCGAGTCGGGCATATGTTGCGTCGAGCCATAAATCGCCTGGGATCCAACTGGCGTCGTAAGCGAACCGGAGATGTTGTCGAGCTTGACCTGTGAATTGTAGACCAAGCTGGCGCGAAGCGCGATCTCAGGGATTTCGTAGGCAACGCCGGCGCGCCAACCCCAGCCGTTAGCCTCCAGGTCGACGCGACCGATCGGCGACGGCCCAAATGGATTGAAACCCACCAAGCCTTCCTTGAAGCCCGAAATTTCCTGGTAGAACACGCCGCCGATAAAACGGAGCTGGCCCTTGCCGACATCGAACTTGTAAGAGCAGGTACCCGCGTAGTTGTTGCTCTTAATATCGGTTTCGATATTGGAGAACGCGCCGTTCCAAATACCAGGCGCTGTATGTGCGCCCCAAGGCTGCGAATAATCGATCATGCAGTCGACGCCTTGCACAACCTGGATCTTGCCTCCGATGCGCGGGACCCAGTAAGGCTCCGCTCCGTCGGCGCTTGTACCTAACCCAAGGTTGGCCCCGCCGGGACCGCGCGCATTCTCATACTTGCGGTCTGGCATCACATAAGTCGCTTCCGCCTCCGTAGCGAACGGCGCCGGATCGAACAGCAAGTCGATATCGTAGCCGCCGCGCTCCAGGCCGCCAGCATGCGCTGAACCCATCGCCGTCCCGATCAAAGCCAGCGAAAAGCACCCCGCCCCCAGCAGGGCTTTCAAACGCAAAGTGTTCATGGATGTCCTCCCCGAATAACTAGTGGCTCAAGCTAGAACCAATTCGGGTTAACGGCGCAACAACGAATTCCGAGGCGTACATGTACATGTTGACCAAACGCGTTTTCGACAAAATGCAACGCGGCGCCAGAACGCCGAAAATAGCTGACCAAGGCCTGCCCTGGCCTTGAAAGGGAAAGAAAAACGGCCGAAAAGGATCAAAAACAGGCTTTTTATGGGCCTACTGGCCCCATTGTTACATTATGGCAACAATGGGGCAAAAACTTCCGTTTACGTCAAAATTAACGCAACGGAATGCCCTTTTTCGAGGCAGGTTGCGCATGGGAATTTCCTCCGGCGTCACGGCGAATCTTGCCTCTCAACCGGCGTCGCGGACCCTGGTCAGCGCCACCGAAAGCTTGTCCTGCGCATCGCGGTATTCGGCGAGCTTCTCGCGTTCGGCCTCGACGATCTCGGCCGGCGCGCTGGCGACGAATCTTTCGTTGGACAGCTTCTTGTGCAGGCGTGCGATCTCTTCGGTGACCTTGGCCAGTTCCTTCTGCAGTCGTGAGGCCTCGGCGGCGAGATCTATCAGGCTGCCGAGCGGCAGGCAGATCGTCGCCTCGTTGAGCACGATCTGCGCCGAGCCCTTGGGTGCGGCATCGGCGAGCGAGATATCGCCGACACGCGCCAGGCGCTTGATGGCCGACTCTTCGCGCACCAGCCGTTCACGCGTCACGGCGTTGGCGCCGACGACGACGAGGGGCGCTATCGCGCCCGGCGGCACGTTCATCTCCGAGCGCACCGAGCGGATGCCGGAGACCAGATCGACCAGCCAGTTGATGTCGGCGGCCGCGGCCGCGTCCTCGAAGTCCGGCGAAGGCCAGGCCGCATGGCACAGCAGCGACTCACGCTCCTTGCCCTCGCCCGCCGTCTGCGCCCACAGCTCCTCCGTCATGAACGGCATCATCGGGTGCAAGAGCTTGTATATCTCGTCGAGCACGAAGGCGACGCAGGCGCGGCTTTCGGCCTTGGCGGCCTCGTCCGTGCCCATGAACACGGGCTTCAGCAGTTCCAGGTACCAATCACAGAACAGGTTCCAGACGAAGCGATAGGCGGCGCCCGCCGCCTCGTTGAAGCGGTATGAGGTGATGCCGTCGGTGACCTCGCGCGCCGCGCGCGTCAGCTCGGTTAGGATCCAGCGGTTGACCGCCAGCTTGGCGTCGTTCAGCCAGAAATCATCGTTGCGGGCGACTTCGTTCATCTCGGCGAAGCGGGTCGCGTTCCACAGCTTGGTGCCGAAATTGCGGTAGCCGGCGATGCGCGCCGGGTCGAGTTTCACGTCGCGCCCCTGCGCCGCCATCACAGCCAGTGTGAAGCGCAGCGCATCGGCGCCATATTCGTCGATGAGGTCGAGCGGATCGACGACGTTGCCTTTCGACTTCGACATCTTCTGCCCGTTCTTGTCGCGCACCAGCGCGTGCATATAGACGGTGTGGAACGGCTCCTCATCCATGAAGTGCAGGCCCATCATCATCATGCGGGCGACCCAGAAGAAGATCAGGTCGAAGCCGGTCACCAGTACGTCGGTCTGGTAGTAGGTCTTCAGCTCCGGCGTCTGGTCCGGCCAGCCCAGCGTCGAGAATGGCCACAGCGCCGACGAGAACCAGGTGTCGAGCACGTCCTCGTCCCGGGTCAGGATCTCACCCGGCTTGTAGTTCTCGAGCTTGTCCTCGACCCAGGCCTTCCACGGCCCTTCCAGGGCCAGATAATATTCTATCGCCGCGCTCAAAGCCTGCTCTTCGGTCTTCTCGACGAAGACGTGCCCGTCCGGCCCGTACCACGCGGGTATCTGATGACCCCACCAAAGCTGGCGCGAGATGCACCAAGGTTCGATATTTTCCATCCACTGAAAGTAGGTTTTCTCCCAGTTGCCCGGTATGATCTTGGTGCGCCCCTCGCGCACCGAGGCGATCGCCGGTTTGGCGAGTTCGGCAGCGTTTGCATACCACTGCTCGGTCAGGAACGGCTCGATCGGCACGCCGCCGCGATCGCCATGCGGCACGGCGTGGCGATGCGGCTCGACCTTGTCGAGGAAGCCGCCGGCCTCCATCAGTTCGACGATCTTCTTGCGTGCGGCGAAACGGTCGAGGCCGTCGAGTTCGTCCCAGACCGCCTGGCGTTCGGGCGTCACATCGAGGCCGGCGAGAAAATCCTCATTATCCTTGAGCTTGATGGCGGCTTCGACGGTCAGGATGTTGATCGCCGGCAGCTTGTGGCGCTTGCCGACCTCGAAGTCGTTGAAATCATGCGCCGGCGTGATCTTGACCGCGCCCGAACCCTTTTCGGGGTCGGAATACTCGTCCGCCACGACAGGGATCTTTCTGCCGACGATCGGCAGCACCACGTTCTTGCCGACCAGATGCTGGAAGCGTTCGTCATCCGGATGCACGGCGACCGCGGTGTCGCCCAGCATCGTCTCGGGACGCGTCGTCGCCACGATGATGAATGTTTTGGAGTTTTCCGGGTCGAACGCCACGCCCTCGATCGGATAACGGAAGTGCCAGAGGTTGCCGTTGACCTCCTGCTGCTCCACCTCGAGATCGGAGATCGCGGTCAGCAGTTTCGGGTCCCAGTTCACAAGGCGCTTGTCCTTGTAGATCAGGCCCTCCTTGTAGAGCGTGACGAACACTTCGAGCACGGCCTTGGAAAGGCCCTCGTCCATGGTGAAGCGTTCGCGCGACCAGTCGGCCGAGGCTCCGAGCCGCTTCAGCTGGTTGAAGATGGCGCCGCCGGATTCGGCCTTCCATTCCCACACTTTCTCGATGAACTGTTCGCGCGTCAGGTCGCGGCGGTGGATCTGCTTTTCCATCAGCTGGCGCTCGACCACCATCTGCGTGGCGATGCCGGCATGGTCCATGCCCGGCTGCCAGAGCACGTTCTTGCCTCGCATGCGCTCGAAGCGCACCAAAATGTCCTGCAGCGTGTTGTTGAGCGCGTGGCCCATATGCAGCGAGCCGGTGACGTTGGGCGGCGGGATGACGATGGTGAAGGCCTCGGCCCCCTCCTCAGCGCCGGCGCCGGCGCGAAACGCGTCTGCCTCTTCCCACACCTTGGCGATTTTCGGCTCGACGGTCTTTGCGTCGTAGGTCTTTTCAAGCATGGGGAAACGGTCCGCGCTGTCGGGATTTTTTGCTGGTTCGGTGTAAATCGGAAGGCCTTGGCCAAGTCAACCGCAAGGGAGGACTCGGTTCACCACAAGCAGATAGGCGCGGCCTTGTCCATTTCAACGGAAGGTCGTGCGAGTGCCAGTCGCGTCTTGACCACCGGCATCACGACAATACCGTGCCGGCGCTGCCGTAGAGCGCATCGGCTTCAGGAAAGCGCCGATCGAGGGCGGCGCTTTGATTCCGGAATCGGCCGTGATCCTTACTGCGCGCCGCGCGCGACGCGCTCGATCTCTTCGCGCACCAGTCTTTCGACCAGCGTCGGCAGATTGTTGTCCAGCCAGTCCTGCAGCATCGGCCGCAGCATCTCTTCGGCCATCTCGTCGAATGTCTTCTTGCTGCGGCTGGCAAAGGCGTCGGACAACTCACCGAAGGCAGCGGCCACCTGCCGGCCCGTGTGCTCGGAAAGGATTGCGGCGCGGGCCGCGGGCGCTTCATTTGCGGCACGCACCTCGGAGGTGCCTGCCGGAGCACCGCTTGACGAAGGCCGCTCGAAAGCAGGCTCCGCCACCGGTTCATCCACTGGCGCCTCGGGTTGGGCAACCGGCTTGCGGACGCTCCTGTCCGGCATCGCCTTCGCCTGCTCGCCAACCGCGGCGATCTCGCGCCGCCAATCGGCGACGATGGCATCGCTCGTCGCACCGGCCTCGGGGGCCCCAACCTGCGGGACCATTGGCGCTTCCGTCCTGACGGCAGGCGCCGGCTCGGCGGCGATCCTGGCGCTGACCTCGGCAAGCGTCATCGACGGCTTGACCGGGGCGGCATCGACGCGCGGCGATTCCATGCGCGCGATCACAGGGTCGGGCGATGGCGCCTGGATTTCTGCGAGCGCCACCGGCTTCCTGACTTCGGGGGCAGCCTGCAACTCGGCGCGAAACGCGTCGACGTCGGTGGTTGCAGCCGCGCCCGATGCCGGCTCCAGGTCCTGGCGCAGCTCATCGGCCTCGCCCGGCTGCTTGCGGCCGTTATCGCTATCCTCGATGATCCTCCTGATGGAAGCCAGTATCTCTTCCATGGAAGGTTCGCGCTGTGCGCTGCTTGCCGTCGCCATCGTCACATCCGCCGCCCTTGTGACCTCTGTAGTCTTCCGCTCCGGCAAAAAGCCGGATTCGAATCATGGCCACAGCGTAACCGACGGATCGCCGCACGAGAATCCCCAATCTGGGGACATGTGGGATTTCAACAGATTAGAGCAATTCCAGGAAAAGTGTGAAACGGCTTTCCCAGGAAAAGCTCGTAGCGCTTTCCTTTGGGAATTGCGCCGAAACAGGGAGATAGAGCGCGAAGCCGAAAAAGCGGGACAGTTTTTCGAAATATCCCGCTCGACCAAGAGGGTCGTAATGCGACCCGGCGGAGCCTAGTCTAGAGCAATTCTAGGAAAAGCGCACAGCGCTTTCCCTTTGGGAATTGCGTAAAAACAAAGAGATAGAGCGGTTCGCCGTTTCCGTGAAACGGTGAAATGCTCTAGCGGCCATCCGGGGTGCGCAGGCCGATCCACTTGTCCTTGACGGCGTTGTAGTGCTCCTCGGGCTTGTACTTCGCCACCTGCAAGGCGAGCCGGTCGATCGACAGGCGCCCCATGGCCGACAGGATGGCATAGCTCGCCACCACCACATCGTGCTCGGAATTGGCCTGGTTGATCTTGGCGGTGATGACCGCGGCCTGCGCGTTCAGCACGTCGAGTGTCGTGCGCTGACCGACATTGCGCTCTTCGATGACGCCGTTCAGCGCCAGTTGCGCGGCGTCGATCACCTGCTTGTTGGCCGAGACGCTCTGCTGGGCGGCGGTGTATTGCGACCATGCCGTGGCGACGGCCTGACGCACCTGGTCGCGGCTGACATCGACCTGGATACGGGCTTGGCCGAGCGATTCCTTGCTTTGCCGCACGAGCGCGGAGGTCCGGCCTCCCGAATAGATCGGAATGGTCAGCGTCGCGCCGATATTGGCCGAGGTCGAATTGCCGTTGGAGCCGGTAACGTCGGGAATGGATTTGCGGTAATCTTGCGAAATGCCGGCCGAAGCCGACAGCTGCGGCAACAGCGCGCCCTCGGACGATTTCACCGAGAACGCGGCAGCGTCGACGAGATGCTGGGTGGCGAGAATGGCTGGATGTTCATTTGACCCGATGGCAATCGCCGCGTCGAGGCTCGACGGCATTAGCCTGCCCAATGGCGAAGCCGGCTTCAACTTGCCCGGCTCGTCGCCGACCACCTGGTGATAGGTCGCGGCACTGGCCAACGCCTGCGCGCGGGCGGCGCTGAGCGAGGCCACCGCCGAGGCGCGCGACGCGTCGGCCTGGGCAACGTCGGTGCGCGTGCCCTCGCCAACCTCGAAACGCGAGCGCGCGGCACGCGCCTGCTCGGTCAGGAACTGCAGGTTCTGTTCGGTAAGTACCGCGATCTGCCGGTCGCGAATCACGTCCATATAGGCCGTGGCCGCGCTGAACAGGGTGTTCTCCTCGGTGTTGCGCAGGCTTTCGACCGACGCCTTGACCTGGGATTCGGCCGCGGCCACGTTGTTCCTGGTCTGGAAGCCGTCGAAAAGCGACTGGTTGATCTGAATGCCGTAGCTGCCGGACGTCAGCTTCGAGTTGCCGCCACCATTTGCCCGGCGCGTGTTCGTATAATCGATGTTGGCCGAGCCCGTAACCGTCGGGCGCCAGCCCGACTTGGCGATGGCCACGCCTTCGTCGGTGACGCGCACGCCGGCGCGGGATGCATTCAGCGTGGAGTTGTACTGATAGGCCTTGGCGAGCGCGCCGGAGATGGTTTCCGCCGAGGCGCTCAGCGAAGAAAGCGCTGTCGCGGAGGCAAGGACAGCGGCAAAAAGGGTCTTGGATACAGACGGCACGGTATATCCCTCATTCGTTTTCCATGGGAACCGCGCCGCGCCGGTTTCTCCCTGGAGCAACCGGCGTGGCGTGTTTCATGTTCCCCGTCGCTCAGCCCAAAGTGCCCCCAGTTTGGGATTTGCAACGATTGTTCAAATGCAAGCGACCATGACAAGGCCTCTGCTGCAAGGCCAAATCATTCAGAATTCAAAAGCATGCTCACGTTCGAATCCGGGTAGTGGCTTAATTGCCGCATTAAATGCCCTTCTCCCGGTTACAACCCCCCCAGCCTTGAAAAAAAGTCGCGCCACGCCGGAATTGCCCTGCCCTTCGACGGCGACTAGGCGTCCACCTTCGGCGAGCTGATCGAGCAGCGATTCCGGCACTTTCTCGATGCTGCCGCCGATGAAGATGACGTTGTAGGGTGCCTTGGCCGCATGGCCCTGCGCCAGCGCCCCTTGGACCACGGTCACATTGCCGCAGCCCAGCGAGGAAAGCGTCGACTTGGCGGTTTCGGCCAGCGCCGGGTCGCTTTCGAGCGCCACCACGGACTTCGCCAGCCGGGACAGGAGGGCCGAGGCATAGCCGGTGCCGCAGCCGACATCCAGCGCCGAATCGGCCGCGCTGATTTCGGCCAGCTGCATCAGCTTGGCCAGCGGCGAGGCTTCCATCAGGTAGCGTGCGCCGCCAGCACCGGTGGCGATACGGATGTCTTCGTCGATATAGGCAAGCTCACGCTGGGCGGCGCCGACAAAATCCTCGCGTGGGACCGAAAGCATCGCGTCAAGCAGCGGCGCGCTGGTCACGTCGGTGGTGCGAACCTGACCATCGACCATCTTGACGCGGAGTTCGGAAAAATCAGCGTTCATGTCCCAACCAATCCGCTTGCCGCGCCAAACCGCGGTTCATTACGATTGGAACTTCGGGCCCCGGCGCTGGCGCGCGGGAGCCTGGGGCATTGGAGGCCTCGCCCGGAATCGAACCGGGGTGCAAGGATTTGCAGTCCTCTGCGTAACCACTCCGCCACGAGGCCTCATTGCTCCCGGCGTTCCACCCGGTTCCAATAGGTTGCGGCGAAAATGGCGTCAAGCGGCCACCACGCATTCCGCGCGGTTTCCTCTGCATGAATTTGCCTCTCCGTATCGAGCATCGCGGCCACCGTGGTCGCGACGCACATTAGCAACGCGTTAGGTATACCAGCAGATTGCGAGAAACTCCACGCCCCTGCCGCCGTTGAGGAGCGAGGAGGACTGCGCTATGCGGCCAGCAATCCGGAACAATGGAACGAGCGCCTGGGATGGCTTGTCGCGATCAGCATGCGAGGAGTTGCTGCGTTACGCCATCGAGTGCATTTCAATAGAAGGCACCAGCCGGCTTTCGCCGCGTGATCGCGCGCGCCTCGCCTCGGCCGCCGCTGTTCTCAAGGAAATCCGCGAGGACCTGGAAAGAAGCGCGGAAAGCAAACCGGATCCACGAAAATCCGAAACCCGAACAGGGGCATAACGGACAGGGCGATCGAGGACACAGCTGACGCCCGGCCGCTCAATCCGGCCGTCGCCGCCGCTCCCACCAGATGACGAAGCGGCGACGGTGGCGGCGCACCATGGCAAATTCATAGGAGAGCACCAGCAATCCGAGCGGCACCATCCAGAAGCCGAGAATCGGCAGGAAGCCGAGAATGCCGCCAATCGTCAGAAGCACGCCGATCGCGATTCTGAGCCCGCGCGACTGCGGCATGGTGAACTCGCGCCCGAACACCGAGATCTTTCGTGCCGGTATCCGGTTTTCGTCTGCTGCCGTCATCGCGAATGGCTGTCCCGTCTGTGCCTCGACAATACCTGTTTACGAAAGCCGCGACCACCATTTCGGTTCCACGCCGATCGCCAAGACGGCTAATATGAGGGCGGCCGCCGCCGATTGCGAGAAACGCCTGAGCGAAAAAGTCTCGGAAAAATACGAAATGCTTCTTTGCAAAGCGGAAAAGGGTTTGCTATAGGCTGCGCCACTTGCTGAAGAGCCTCTGTTCCCCGGTAGCTCAGTGGTAGAGCAACCGGCTGTTAACCGGTTGGTCGCTGGTTCGAATCCGGCCCGGGGAGCCAACATTTCCAAGCACTTAGCTTATAGACTGCCCTTCGGTTCCTTCAGCCAAAACCCCATCTGGGCTACATCTCATGCTTTCCCGATCGATCGACGCACACGAACTTTATGTGCGCATAGGACATCATCTGTCGGCGATGCCGGCCCGCATGGAGGCTTACAGTCCGGAAAAGCAGGTCTGGATTAGCAAGGCTGTCGCGCTGGTCGAAGCTGTTGGGGATCTGGTTGACATGGGTCGTATTACAGAGGTGGCTGAGTGGTATCCAACCCATCCGGCAATTTACGGTCCAAGCGTCTGGGGCATTCTTCAAAGGGCGCTGGCGCGCGCTGAACTCGCGGCGCCGGCCGCGACCTCTGGGGCGTTTCTGCCGGTAGGGAATGCCATGGACGCCATGTCCGCCATCGGCAAGGTTCTCAAGGAAGCTCGATCCAGGCTGCTCATCGTCGACCCTTATCTGGATGAGACGATTCTGACCGACTTCGCTCCAATGGGCGCCGAAGGCGTGAAGATCGATCTTTTATGCGACGGCGCCTCTGTGAAGGCCACACTGGCGCCGGCTGTTAGACGATGGTCAGCCCAATATGACGCCAAGCGCCCGATCGAGGCGCGAACCACGGGCGCCCGACTGCTGCATGATCGACTTATTATCGTCGATGACGCCAAGGTCTGGAATGTGAGTCAGTCATTCAAGGATCTGGCAGCGAGGTCCCCAGCGTCGATAACAGTGGTGCCGGCCGAAGTCGCAGTGCTTAAGATTCCGGCCTACGTCGACATGTGGACAGCCGCCGCTCCACTCTGAGCCCGCGTGAGGCAGCGGGCCATCTCTAGATGCGCGTAGTGCCATTCTCCCCACCACCAAAATGTCGTATCGGCGGCGGCCGATCGTCGCTTCGCCCTTGATCTGATCGACAGCCCACCTCAACGATTCCGACCAGTGCGCGAACAAACCCAACCATATCGTTTGCCGTGATGGCTGCCTCGTCGGGACTTTGCCCAATGTGCTCGGCGGCTTTGCAACATGACAGCCGGATGAGATCGTAGTGTAAATCCCTTTCATCCTCTGGCAACGCCGCTAATTTCATGGCTCGGCGATGAATCAACCGCAGCAATTGTTCGAGAGCTGTTCCGACACTCATGCGCTTGCTCCGCATTGGTCGAGCGTCCCCGGCGCTACAGGCGCGCGTTGGTACGTCGTATAGCCGTCCTCCGTGCGGAAGGCTGCATCAGAAGCCGTTAATATATCGTGTATTGCTAATATAAGACACTTCGCAAGAAGCCGCCCCTGCCCTAGGCCCGAGCGGGCGCTGAAGCAAACAGAGCCGCCCGCGCTATCCTGAGGTGGTCAGTTCGCGACCTTGCCGAGAAAGCTGGTATCGCATTCACGACGGTTCATCGCTACGAACAGACCGGAAATGCGAGCGAGACCACGAAGGCATCGTCGCGGCGTACGCTGCGCACAATGTTGACATCACGAATGGCGAAGGCACCGGAGCTAGGTTGCGGAAGACATGACCATTTTCTATCACTTCACGTCGGCCGATGCTCTCTTCGGCATAGGGCTTCACGGGCTTATGGTACGTCCAGCCTTTCGCCATGACGCCTAGCGCTCTCAGCCAAGGATCATTCGAGCTAGCACAATCGTGAGAAGCATTGATGCCGGAACGGCGATGAAACAACACGCCTCAACGATCCTGTTTTGCCGCTTGTCCATGTGGGGTGCCTCCTCGACCCGCACCTTGTCGCCGATCTCCGTTAGCGAGCGCCTATGTCCGAAGGCAGGCTCGTCGAGAAAGGCCCCCGCCTTTAACAGCTCTCGACGAGCCGTGCGCCGCTTTACCCCCGGACAGCACAACGCTCTCGCAGTCTGCTTCGAGCGTCAAGCGACTGTTCCGTTCGCATGTTCGTTCGCGCGATCAGGTTGCCCCAATGTCACATTCGGTGGACGCGTACGATCTTGCCAGATCTTGGCAGCCCGCCCTGCCGGTGGCCATCTTATCGTTTGAACGTCGGCTCCCAGTCGCTGTTGAGCTTCGCGTGTGGCTTTCGTAGTCAGGAACACATGTGAAGAACACCGGCCGGCGATCACGGCCAGCAGCTTTGCATGCCGAGCAGATGAACAATCCGGCAAGATCCTGATGCATTGACCCGTGATCCGGTCCGAGCCGGTCAATCGGCACTTGGATGTCGAGGCGGGTCGACCTGCAGCACAAAGGGTGCCCACAGGTGACATAGACTGTTTCGCGGGCGGCCGCCGCTTCGCCTGCGAGCTGGATGTAGCGGCCCGTCCAGTCGTAGCCGTTCTTGGTGATCAGCCGGATGCCGNTGCCGTCTTCGTCCTTGATGACCTGGGTGCGGTAGCCATCAAACTTGATCTCGTGGAGCCAGTCATCGCCCTGCGGTGGCGTATCGACCAGTTCGGGCTCCATCGGATGGATAAACTTCAAACGCATGAAACTGACTCGCGAATCGCGACACAATTAGGATGCGCTTAATTAGTTCCGGAAAATTTTAACGAATCGTTGACCGCGCTGTCCCATTCTAGGACGGCGCGGTCAAACCCCAACCGGGCTGCGCAGGCGGCTCCGGCACTCAAGCGCCCGCCCCCAGGGTCGGAGCCGCCACTGCACACCAAATTACCGTCGATGGTTGAATCAACCGTTACCGCACGTGCTTTCCAGTGTGCGTTCCTGATCATTAGACTTTGACGGAACGGAGGGNAGGACGGCGCGGTCAAACCCCAACCGGGCTGCGCAGGCGGCTCCGGCACTCAAGCGCCCGCCCCCATGTCGGAGCCGCCACTGCACACCAAATTACCATCGATGGTTGAATCAACCGTTACCGCACGTGCTTTCCAGTGTGCGTTCCTGATCATTAGACTTTGACGGAACGGAGGGTTCCGGAACATTTTAGACGAACTGAAAGTTCGATGGGGATGACGAAGCTATCGGACCTCGGCCCGCCGATCCCCGGGAAGTTGCACGGCGGCGCAGACATCCGGAAGAGCAGCATAGCGGCAGCGACGCCACCTTCGTGGCGCCGCCATCATTGTCGAAATTAAGCCGCGATCCCACCGCGGCCGGAATTCATGCCGCCCATCCAGGGGAGCGGAGCAAGCGGCTCTTGCAGGATTTTGACGGATCTTGCGAACCCGGCGACAGCATCACGCGCGACCGACAGTGAGACCTGGCCGTCGTAAGCACGCTGACAGGCCCGGAAGGCGGTTTCGAAAATCGGGCCCCGCCGCTCCCGTGGCCAATCATGCAAGAAATCGAAAGCGTCTTCGAGACATCCCAGTTCTTGAATGAACTGGCCATTGCTTACCAACACCGGTTGATCGAACATCCTATCGCCCATCTAGACCTCCTTTCGGTTGAGCGAACCAGTTTGCCGAATCGGCTCGTCACGCGGCTGCATGCTCAGGCTCCGCGAACACGCCACCATCTCCGCGTCTGGGCGGGACCGCGACATACGCGGGAACCGGCGGCGGATCATCGTCGTCATCTCGCCAGGGGTACCGCAACCAGCTGCGCCGGGCTTTGTCGCGACGCCGATCTGAGGATCGGCCGCCGCTCTCCCGCGCCTTGGAAACCGACGGCCTGCCTTCAATTTCGTCCAACTGGTTGAGAGCACGAAGAATATCGCCGACCTCCACAATGGCGCCGTTGTCCAATCGACGTAAGGCAGGCCTGCCCGGAACCGCATGGACATCGGAAGCCCAAAAAGCGAGCAAAGCCCGTTTTGCGCCGATCGTCATCTCCTCTTTCAGCACGTCATCAGGCGTCTGCAGCCCAGCGTATTCCGCGGCGAGATTTTTCGGTTCAGGTTCATGATAATCGTAAGCTTCGGATCTCATCTCCATTCTCCGCAATCTGTGCCTCCCGGCAGAGCCGGGAGGCAGGCGACAAACTGGATTGCAGGGTCAAGCTACTTCGCGCTCCGGCTCTGCGTTCAGCTTGATGGCTTCCTTCTTGTCGGATTTCTTGAGGGGAAGCCCTTTGGCTTCGGAGCTGATCTCGATGCGCCGGGGCTTGAGTTCCTCGGGCACTTCGCGGATCAGGTCCACCGACAGCAGGCCATTCTGGAGATTGGCTGCCTTGACCTTGACGTGGTCTGCAAGTTTGAACACCTGCTTGAAGTTGCCTATCGCCAGACCGCGATGGAGGATTTCCCGATTTTCCTGATCAGGTTTCCTCTGTCCGATCACGGACAATTCGGGTCCGTTCTGCACAAGCTCCACTTCGTCGAGACCGAAGCCGGCGACAGCCATCGTGATGCGATAATCATTGTCGCCATTCTTCTCGATATTGTAAGGAGGCCAGTCCGAACGCACGCTGTTTTCGAGCATGTCGAAGAGTCGGTCGAAACCGACCGTTGTGCGGTAAAGGGGGGCATAATCAAAGCTTCTCATAGCCATATCCTCCGTGAAGCAACATGGGGTTATGAGGCCGCCGCGGCGTCGCCGCGGCGCCATTTTGTCGAGCCGTAGCCTCGACGGAAAACGATCTGGGAATCGCGTTTTTTCTCTTCAAGAGGTCGTTGCTAAAATTTTTTCCGAACAGCACCAACGATCCTTCCCTGGCGGTACGAGACCGCTGTTGTGAGAGCCGTGTCGTGATCCTAGCGACTACATGCGTGACGTTAGCGAGTGCGTGGATCATGGGCCGGCCCGCCGTTACTCGATCGCATCGCCCTCAACTCAAGTACAATGCTTGCGCGCGGTTGTGCGCCGCGCGATAGATGTGCCGGTTCAGGGAGGAATCATGGGGAGAATCTCGGCATCGGTGCTGCTGCTCGCGGCTGCGCTTTACGCGAATTGTGCCCTGGCACTCGACAGCAGCGGCACGCCTGTCGTGGTCACGCCGCTGGCTTCGCGCACCACCACCGCGTCCGGGCAGCCGATCACGCTGCCGCAGAAGAACGTGCAGGTGCTGGTATCGACTTACGACATCGCGGCGGGCGCGACCTTGCCGGTCCACCGGCACCCCTTTCCCCGCTACGCCTATGTCGAGGCCGGGACGCTGAAGGTCACCAATGTCGAGACCGGCAACAGCAACACCTACAAGACGGGCGATTTCATCATCGAAATGATCGGCCAGTGGCATCAGGCCACCAATATCGGCGATGGCCCGGTCAAGCTGCTGGTGATCGATCAGGTCGAGGAAGGCGCCAAGAATACGGAACTGCGCCAATAGCCAAGGCGATGCCTGTGCCCCGAAGGCGGGAACGCGATGCGCCGCCCGCCTTCCCCCGGTCGCCGACAATCGGCCCGCCCCAAGCGCTCGATCCAGCGCTCAGCCCCAGGAGCCGACCAACTGTCGTGTCGTCGCGTTCAGCCGGTTGAAAGCATTGATCAGGGCGATCTGGACAACGAGCGCGGCAAGCGCCTTTTCGTCGTAGTGCCGGGCAGCTTCGTCCCAGACATCGTCAGGCACGGCGTCTGCCCGGTCGGCGAGCCTTGTGCCGGCCTCGGCCAGCGCCAGGGCCGCGCGTTCGGCATCGGTGAAGTATGGCGTCTCCCGCCATGCCGCCAGCGCAAAGATGCGCTCGTCCTTCTCGCCGGCCTTCTTCAGTTCGCGCGCATGCATGTCGACGCATAGGCTGCAGGCATTGATCTGGCTGGCGCGCAGATGGATCAGCTTGCGCGTCACATAGGGCACGTCGGCCGCCTCGGTCGACTTGTCCAGCGCCAGCAACGCCTGCAGGGCGCCTGGGATAAGCATCACCGGGTTCTTGATTCTCGCTTGCATGGTCTTCTCCTTTGAAACCGTGTTTCGGTAGGGCGTGTTTTGCCGAGCCCGGAAGCGGAGCCTCCGGGCGCGAATTGTTGCGATCGGCAGCGTGCCGACCGGTTTGGTCGAGAAAGGGTTCGGCCGTCAGCCTTGCTTCGCGGCCACCTGCTCCAGCCGTTCCAGAATACGCGGCCAGCCGCTTCCCATGCCGACATATCCGCGCTCGTCGGCGGGCCGGAACCCCGAATGCTCCATCCGCACCCGGGTCGCCGCACCTTCGGGCGTGAGCGACCAGGTCACCACGGTCCTCAGCCCGCTGTCGGATTCGCTTCCGTCGCCCCAGCTATAGGCAAGCAGGCGCGGCGCCTCTACTTTCAACACCACGCAGTTCGTCACCCCGGACCAGCCCGGCACCGGTGCCGCCCGGAAGGTGAAGCGATGCCCCTCCTGCGCCGCGAAATCGTTCTGCATGAGCCACTCGGCAACGAGTTCAGGCACGGTCAGTGCGCGCCATATCTTCTCCGCCGAATGCGGAATCAGCCGCTCGACGACGATCGATTTGGTTTGTGTCATGCCTCGTTCCTCCTTGCCGTGTTCGCGCTGCTCGGGCGAAATCAATAACTCACCAGCTATGAATTGACTCATAACCTCGCAGTTATACAACTGTCAAGCCGGGAAATGCCCGCCTGGTCCAAATGGCGGCCTGCCGTTCACGCTTTCGCGCCGGCCGGCCGGGTGCTAGGGCTTTTCGCGACATCATGGATTGGATCATCCCTTGACCGCTGAAACTCGCCCACCGCTGATCGAAATCTGTGTCGAAGGCATCGATGGCCTGCTCGCCGCGCAGGCGGCCGGCGCCGACCGGATCGAACTGTGCGCCAGCCTTGTCGAAGGCGGCATCACGCCGAGCCTCGGCACGGTGCGCGCCGCGCTGGACCAGGCCACCGTGCCGTTTCACGTCATGGTGCGGCCGCGCGGCGGCGATTTTCTCTACAGCGAGACCGAATACCGCTCGATGCTCGCCGATGTTGCAGCACTCCGCGACCTCGGCGTGCCCGGCGTCGTGTATGGCTGCCTGAACGCCGATGGCACCATCGATGAACGCCGCATGGGCGAATTGACCGAGGCGGCGGGTCCGCTGAACGTCACCTGTCACCGCGCCTTCGACATGACGCGCGATCCCAGCGAGGCGCTGGAAGCGCTGATACGCTGCAAGGTCGGCCGCGTGCTGACCAGCGGCCAGCGCGACACCGCCATCGAAGGCCTGCCGTTGTTGGCGGAGCTGGTGCGACAGGCCGGTGACCGGATCATCATCCTTGGTTGCGGCGGGCTCGATCTCGGCAACATCGTCGAGGTGCGCGGAAGGACCGGGCTGGCGGAAATGCATTTCGCCGCCCTCAAGGAGGTGCCGAGCGCCATGCGCTACCGCAATCCAAGGGTTGGCATGGGCGGCTCCGATCTCGACCGTGAGTACCGCAACATTTTGACCGACACACCGCTGGTGGCGGCAACGATCGCGGCGGCCAAGGCATGACCTCCTCTATCAGCCGCATATCACAAGGCGACGAAGCCTCTATCCTGGCCCTCAACAACGAGCATGCCGCCGAACTGTCGTGGCTCGAAGCCGAGCGGCTGTCCTTCCTGCTCGGCGAAGCGTTTTACGCCAGGCGCATCGGCGATCTCGAAGCCTTCATCATGACCTTCGACCAGGACGCCAGCTACGACAGTCCGAATTTTGTCTGGTTCCGCGAAGGCTACGAACGCTTCGTCTATGTCGACCGTGTCGTGGTGGCTGCGCATGCGAGGGGGCGCGGCCACGCGCGCCTGCTTTACCAGGATCTGTTCGACCACGCCCGGCGCGCCGGCCACACGCTGGTCACCTGCGAGGTCAACAGCGACCCACCCAACCCCGCCTCGGACGCCTTCCACGCCACGCTCGGCTTCGCCGAAGTCGGCGACGCGGTCATCCATGCCGGCAAGAAGGCGGTGCGCTATTACGCGCGGCAGATCATTGCCTAATCCTGTGGCGCTGGTGGCGCCATCTGGCCGAGAAATGAGACGATCGGCTAACGGTCAAGGCGAAAATTCGTCCTGCCCGTAGGGATGGCTGGCGTGCCGTCCGCGCCGCGATCGTACGACCTTTGCATGCCGCATTCACCAGTTGCGATTGAGCCATTCGCGCGCCGGCCGCTCGATGACGTAGTAGCTGCAGAGCGCGCAGGCAAAAACCCCGGCCAGCATCAGCCACGGGTCGCTGCCCTGTTCGTAGACGAATTTGTAGAATGGCTGCTGCCACAGATAGAGCGAATACGACCACAGGCCCAACGTCGCCATCGGCCAGGACGACAGCAATCCGGAAAAGAATTGGGTGCTGAAATCGAGCGCGTTGACGGCAATCGCCAGCAGCGGCACGGCGACCAGGTAATGGACCGGCGTCGGCACGGGATCCATGAACAGCAAAACCGCGCCGGCCGCAGCCGCCAGGGCGACATAGGGTCCCTTCAACATGGCCGGCAGCCTGCCATCGGCCTTGAGCAGGCAGATCGACGCCGACAGCAGGATCGAGGCGATGTGCACATCGGTGCGCCAATAGGTGGTCTCGTAGTCCAGCCTGAACACCCAGTAAGAGACCGCCCCGTTCGCCATGGCGAGCAAGGCCAGCGCCAGCAGCAACGGGATGACGCGGTCGCGCCTAGCAACGGTGGCGCTGATCAGGGCCAGGATCACATAGGCATGCTCCTCGACGCAGAGCGACCAGATATGGTCCAGCGCACCGGCCCGGGTGACGAGAATTCCGGCGTAATTGTAGGTGAATGTCAGCGCCGTCAGCGCCGCCTTCCATTTGAAGGCGATGAACGTGCCCGACAGCGCGACCATGGCAACGGCAACGAACACCAGAAGCGCTGGATAGATGCGCGAGAAGCGGCGTTTGAAGAACTTCTTCAGCGGGTAGCGTTCGATGAACAGGATCTCGCCCATCAGCCGGCCGCTGAGCACGAAGAAGAATTCGACGCCCAGCACCCCGAGATTGATTCCGGGAACCGGAAAGAAATGCCCGATCAGCACCAGGGCGATCGACAGTCCGCGCCAGCCGTCGAGATAGGCCAGCCTGGTTCTGGTCGATCTGTCGGCGACCGATAGCGGCGGAGCCAGATGGGTGACGGAAACTTCGGACATGCCGATCCCTTCGCGTTGGACATGCGAAAGGCACGGCGGTGAATGCTCCGAACCCGGCTCGCATTCCCGCCCAGGTCATATTGCAGTGCAAGATAAATTTGTGCAAGTGCGAGATTGCAGCCCGGCAGTTCCAGGAGAAGCAGCTGGCCGGAATTGCTTCAAGCAAAGGCGCAGCGCAGGGGGAGTCGATTCCCTGGGGGGACTGGACCGCTACGGGTCGCCGGACACGAAAAGGGCCGTGGCGGCCCCTCTCCTCGTCCGTGACCAATGGTATCAGGCGTTGGCTGCCGCCACCGCTCGCTTGGCCATCACCGAGATCAGATTGGCGCGATAATCGGCGGAAGCGTGGATGTCGGTCATCAGGTTCTTGGCAGACACCTTCACACCATTGAGCGACGCGGCGTCGAAGCTCTTCGCCAGCGCCGCCTCGATCTCCTTCGAGCGGAAGACGCCGTCGTCGCCGGCGCCGGTGACGGCGACGCTGACGCCATCCTTGCCCTTGGCCACGAACACGCCGACGATCGCGTAGCGCGAGGCCGGGTTGCGGAATTTTTCATAGGCGGCCTTCGCCGGTGCGGTGAAGGTGACCGCGGTGATGATCTCGCCATCCTTCAATGCGGTCTCGAACAACCCCTTGAAGAACTTGTCGGCGGCTATCTCGCGCTTGTTGGTGACGATGGTGGCCCCCAGCGCCAGCAGCGCCGCGGGATAGTCGGCCGCCGGATCGTTGTTGGCGATCGAACCGCCGATCGTGCCCCTGTGGCGTACCGCCGGGTCGCCGATCAGCGACGCCAGATGGGCAAGCGCCGGGCACGCCTTCTTCAGCTTCTCGTCATTGGCGACCTCGAAATGCGTCGCGGCGGCGCCGATGGTGATCGTCTTGCCCGACACTTTGACACCTTGCAACTCCGTGATGCGCGACAGATCGACGAGATCGGAAGGCGCCGCCAGCCGCGTCTTCATGGCCGGGATCAAGGTCATGCCGCCCGAGAGCAGCTTGGCGTCGTCCGTCTTGATCAGCTTGGCGGCTTCAGTGACCGAGCCGGCACGGTGGTAGTTGACTGCGTACATGGGGTCCTCCTTGAGAGTGCTTGGTCAGTAGTGGGTAGTCGGTAGTGAATGCTCAGCTGCCGTTGTTGATGACGCTTCCCTATTCGCTACTCACCACTCCCTACTCACTCTTTTCAGTGCTTCGTCGCGGCACGGATCGCTGCCCACACGGTGGACGGCGAAGCCGGCATGGCAATGTCGGGGATGCCGATGGCATCGGTGATGGCGTTGATCACCGCCGGCGGCGAGCCTATGGCGCCGGCCTCGCCGCAGCCCTTGATGCCGAGCGGATTGCCCGGACATGGGGTGTTCGACGTCGAGACCTTGAACGAAGGCAGGTCGTCCGCGCGCGGCATAGTGTAGTCCATGTAGCTCGCCGTCAGCAGCTGCCCGCTGGCGTCGTAGTGAGCGCCTTCCAGCAGCGCCTGGCCGACGCCCTGGGCGATGCCGCCATGCACCTGGCCCTCGACGATCATCGGGTTGATGATGTTGCCGAAATCGTCGGCGGCCACGAACTGGACGATCTCGGTCGTACCGGTTTCCGGGTCGATCTCGACCTCGCAGATATAGCAGCCCGCCGGGAAGGTGAAATTCGACGGATCGTAGAAGGCCGTTTCCTTCAGCCCGGGTTCCATTCCAGCCGGCAGATTGTGCGCGGTGTAGGCGGCAAGCGCCACCTGGAACCACGGCACGTTCTTGTCGGTGCCGGCGACCTTCAGCGCGCCGTTCTCGATGACGATGTCGCCTTCGTCGGCCTCGAGCAGATGCGCGGCGATCTTCTTGGCCTTGGCCTCCACCTTGTCGAGCGCCTTGGCGATCGCCGACATGCCGACCGCACCCGAGCGCGACCCGTAGGTGCCCATGCCCATCTGCACCTTGTCGGTATCGCCATGGACGATCGAAACCGAATCGATCGGCACGCCGAAACGCTCGTTGACCAGCTGCGCGAACGTCGTCTCATGGCCCTGACCATGGCTGTGCGAGCCGGTCAGCACCTCGATCGTGCCGACCGCGTTGACCCGCACTTCGGCCGATTCCCAAAGGCCGACGCCGGCGCCGAGCGAGCCGACCGCCGCCGACGGCGCGATGCCGCACGCCTCGATGTAGCAGCTCATGCCGATGCCGCGCAGCTTGCCCTGCTTTGCCGCCGCGGCCTTGCGCTTGGCAAAGCCGGCATAGTCGGAGGTCTTCATGGCCGCATCGAGCGAGGCGCCATAGTCGCCGGCGTCATAGTTCATGATTACCGGGGTCTGGTGCGGAAAGACGGTGATGAAGTTCTTGCGCCGCAACTCGGCCGGAGAGACGCCGAGTTCGCGCGCCGCTGCTTCCATCGTGCGTTCCAGGAGATAGGTGGCCTCCGGCCGCCCTGCTCCGCGATAAGCATCGACGGGTGCCGTGTTGGTGTAGACGGTGCGCACATTGGCATGGATGGCCGGAATATCGTACTGCCCCGACAAAAGCGTCGCGTAGAGATAGGTCGGCACGCAGGACGAGAACAGCGACATGTAGGCGCCGAGATTGGCGATCGTATCGACCTTGAAGCCGGTGATCCGGTTGTTCTTGTCGAACGCCATCTCGACGGTCGAGACATGGTCGCGGCCATGCGCGTCGGTGAGGAAGCTTTCGGTGCGGTCTGCGACCCATTTGACCGGCACGCCGGTCTTCTTCGACGCCCACAGGCAGACGATCTCTTCGGGATAGATGTAGATCTTGGAACCGAAGCCGCCGCCGACATCGGGCGCGATCACCCGCAGCTTGTTTTCCGGCGCGACATTGTAGAAGGCGCTCATCACCAGCCGCGCGACATGCGGGTTCTGCGATGTCGTCCAGCAGGTATAGTGATCTTCCGCCTTGTCGTAGTGGCCGAGAGCCGCGCGCGGCTCCATGGCGTTCGGCACCAGCCGGTTGTTGACGATCTTCATGCGGGTGACATGCGCCGCCGCCTTGATGGCGGCGTCGGTCGCCTTGGCATCGCCGATCTCCCAGTCGAAGATCAAATTGTTCTCGGCCTCGGCGTGGACCTGCGGCGCGCCCTTTTCGAGCGCCTTGGTGGCGTCGACGACGGCCTTCAGTTCCTTGTAGGTGATCTCGACCGCCTCGGCCGCGTCACGCGCCTGGCCCTTGGTCTCGGCCACGACGATGACGACGGCGTCGCCGACATAGCGGACCTTGTCGACGGCCAGCGGCGACCATGCGCCCATCTTCATCGGAGAACCGTCCTTGGAATGGATCATCCAGCCGCAGATGAGGTTGCCGATGCCGTCGGCCTTGAGTTCCTTGCCGGTTAGCACGCCGATGACACCCGGCATGCCCTGCGCCTTCTTGACGTCGATCTTCTTGATCTGCGCATGCGCGTGTGGGCTGCGCACGAACGCCGCGTGCTTCATGCCGGGAACCACCATGTCGTCGACATAGCGGCCGGCGCCGGTGATGAAGCGCTTGTCTTCCTTGCGCGCCACGCGAGCGCCAACACCTTCAATGCCCATCAGAAATTCCCTCCCGAGATTATAGGGGAGTAGGTGAGTAGGGCAGTACGGCAGTAGGGAAAATTGGCTCCGGTTCCCTACTGCCCTACTGCCTTACTGCCCTACTGCCTCGTTCACGCAGCTTGTTTCGCTTTACCCTTGGTCCCCTTCGACATCGTCTTCGATGCGGCGAGGATCGCCTTGACGATGTTGTGGTAGCCGGTGCAGCGGCAGATATTGCCCTCCAGTTCGGCCCGCACCGTCGCCTCATCGAGGCCTTCGGGATGGCGCTTGATCATGTCGGTGGCCGTCATGATCATGCCTGGCGTGCAGAAACCGCATTGCAGGCCGTGATGTTCCTTGAACGCCGCCTGGACGGGATGCAGGTCGGCGCCGTTGGCAAGACCTTCGATCGTCACCACGCTGGAGCCGGACGCCTGGACCGCGAGCATGGTGCAGGACTTGACCGCCTTGCCGTCGACATGCACGACGCAGGCGCCGCATTGCGACGTGTCGCAGCCGACATGCGTGCCGGTCAGGCCGAGATTCTCGCGCAGGAAGTGAACCAGCAGCGTTCGATCCTCGGCAGCGCCGCTGACCCGCTTGCCGTTCACCATCAACGAAACGTCCGACATGGTCCCTCCCTGGGTATCAACCTTGGTCATCACGCTGCCGACGCGCAGTGGCACTTCGGCCATGCGTCATTCGTACACCGCACAACGCACAAAAAACAGCGCGACGGAAAAGCGGGATCATTGTACTTTCGGTCATGGCCAGGGCCAAGGATGCATTCCCCTCACCCCATTGCCAAAACGCCGGTTGGAAGCAACAATGTCCTTCGACGCCCGCGCGCCGGAAGCTTGTAAAAACAGCAGCGCATAAAAACAGCGTCGGAGGAAATGCGGGAGAACGCCGCTGACGAGTTCACGGACGCGCTACGCATGCGGCTTGTCGGCGCTGACGACGGACGAGCCCGACATGGACGCATTTGCATGCGCGGTGGCGACCGAGGCCGCCGCCATCGACGCTGGTTTTGCCCTGCTGTTCTTCTCCCAGAGCCTCGTCGAGGCCGACGCCCTGTCACAGGCACTTCTGACCCACGCACCGGGGCTCCACCATGCCGGCTGCTCGACCGCCGGCGAGATCACGCCGCAGGGCCTCGAGGACGGCCATGTGCTCGCCATGCTGCTGCCCTCGGCGGCGTTCACCGCCGTCAGCACCATGGTCGACGATCTGTCCTCGTCGGGCATGGACAGGATCACCGGCGAGGTTGAAGCCTTGAGGCGCAACCTGCGCGGCCGGGTCGGCGGCGAGCACACCAGGAACACTTTCGCGCTCTGCTTCATCGACGGGCTATCCTATGCCGAGGAGGCGGTCAGCTCCGCCATCCACTGGGGCCTTGACGACATCCCCCTGCTCGGCGGCTCGGCCGGCGACGATCTGAAGTTCGAGACGACACGCCTGATCTCGAACGGCAGGGTCACCTCGGACAGCGCCATCATCGTGCTGATCGCCACGGAAATCCCTTTCCACGTCTTCAAGACCGACAATTTCGTTCCGACCGACGAAAAGCTGGTGGTGACGGCATCGGATGCCGATCATCGCATCGTGCGCGAGTTCAACGCCACCAATGCGGCAGACGAATATGCCGCTTCCGTGGGCATCCTCCCGCAGACCCTGACGCCCTTGAGCTTCGCCTCGCATCCGGTGGTGGTGAAGGTGGGCGGCGAATATTACTGCCGCTCGATCCAGAGAATGCACGCGGACGGCTCGCTGTCGTTCTTCTGCGCCATCGACGACGGCGTCGTGCTGTCGATCGCCCAGCCCAAGGACATGGTGGAATCGACACGCGCCGCCCTGCGCGAGGTCGAGGAGCGGCTGGGTGGCATCGACCTGATCCTCGGCTTCGACTGCGTGCTGCGCCGGCTCGACGCGCGCAACCGGCAGGTCTTTCGCGACATTTCGGAGCTTTACCGGATCAACAATGTCGTCGGCTTCGGCACCTATGGCGAGCAGTACCGGTCGATGCATCTGAACCAGACCTTCACGGGCATCGCTTTCGGCGACCGCCAGGCGGCAGAATAAGGCGGCCGGACAACATGCCGCTCAGGGACATAAACGATCTTGAAAAGCTGAAGAAGATCAACGCCGCCTTGGTCAGCCGCGTCGAGCGGTCGATGGACCAGCAAGGCAACGCCTTCTCGCTGTTCCAGACCGCGATTTCGCTGGAAAATCGGGTGCGCACGCGCACCGAAGAGCTGCATTCGACGCTGCGTCGACTGGAGCAATCCAATATCGACCTCAGCGCCGCCAAGGAAAATGCCGAGCTGGCGAACCTGTCCAAGACGAGGTTCCTCGCCGCCGCCAGCCACGACGTGCTGCAACCGCTGAACGCGGCCCACCTCTCCGTCTCGGCGCTGGCTGAAGTGCAGACCAGCGACGAAGGCAGGAAGCTGGTGCGCCAGGTCGAGCGCTCGCTCGAAACGATGGAGGACCTGCTGCGCACCCTGCTCGACATCTCCAAGCTCGATGCCGGCGTGGTGCAACCCGACATCGGCGACGTCAGCCTGGAGGCGTTGTTCTCGTCGCTGCGCTCGGATTTCCAGCCGGTGGCGGCACTCAAGCAGCTGTCGCTGAAATTCCGCCCGGTCAATGCCGTGGTCCGCTCCGACCGCACATTGCTGCGTCGCATCCTGCAGAACATCCTTTCCAATGCGCTAGGCTATACCCGTTCGGGTGGGGTCCTTGTCGGCACCAGGCATCGCGGCGACACCATCCGCATCGATGTCGCCGATACCGGCTGCGGCATTCCCGAGGACCAGCGCGAGGCGGTGTTCGAGGAGTTCCATCGTGGCACCTTGCCTGCCAATGCCGAGCTCGACGGCGGCGGGCTCGGGCTCGGGCTTGCCATCGTGCGCCGCATGGCCGGCGCGCTCGGGCACCCCGTGACGTTCTCATCGAAGGTAGGCCGCGGCACGATCTTCCACATCGATGTTCCTGTCGGCATCGGTGCCCCTGCCGACGCCATCGCCAGCGCCGCCAGTCTGGAGCGGCCGCGCGGCTACGGCCTGTTCGGCACCAAGGTGCTGCTGGTCGAAAACGACATCGAGGTGCTGGAGGCGATGACCTTCCTGCTCGAACGCTGGCAATGCCTGGTGCGGGCCGCTACCTCGACCGACGATGCGCTGGACATGCTTGGCGATACCGACTGGGTGCCAGACATCGTCATCGCCGACCAGCATCTCGACGGCGGCGATCTCGGCACCGTCACCATATCGGAGGTCCGCAACTATCTCGGCCGCGCCGTGCCGGCGCTGATCGTCACCGCCGACAGTTCCGAGGAAATCGCCAAGGCCGCCCGCGCGGGCGGCATCGAGCTAATGCGCAAGCCGCTGAAACCAGCACAACTAAGGGCGCTGCTGGCACATTTGCTGGCTTAGGCTACCCTACCCTCGATGGGGAGGGTCGGCGCGGAGCGCCGGGGCGGGGTGCGGCGCCAAGCTCCCCCATCCCGCTCCGCTTCGCGGATCGACCCTGCCCACAAGGGAGGGTAAAAGATCAAAACCCGGCCTGATCGCGGAACAGCTCCGCATTGTCCAGCTTCGAAACCTCGATCACCGCTTGCGTGCGGCTGTAGACATTGAGCTTGCGCAGGATCTCGGAGACATGCGCCTTGACCGTGGTCTCGCCGACCTGCAGTTCATAGGCGATCTGCTTGTTGAGCAGACCCTGGCGCAGCATCTGCAGCACCCGCAACTGCTGCGGCGTCAGCTTGGACAGGCGCTGGACCATGTCGGCGCGGTCGCTGCTGTCGGCGTCCGCCGGCTGGCCCTCATAGGTTTGCGGGACGTAGATGGCGCCGTCCATCACCGAGCGGATGGCGGCCGCCAGGTCGCTCTTGCGCGCCGATTTCGGAATGAAGCCGGCCGCACCATAGGACAAGGCCTCGGAAATGATCCTCGGCTCCTCATACCCCGACACGATCACCACCGGCAGGCGCGGATAGCGGGTCCTGAGCTGCAGCAGGCCGTCGAAGCCGTGCACGTCGGGCATTGAGAGATCGAGGAGCGCGAGATCGAAAGGCTTGGCGTCGGCCAGAAGATCGAGCGCCTCGGTGATCGAGCGCGCCTCGACCGTATCGACTTCCGGATAGGCCATCTGAACGGCGCTGTGCAGCGCCTCGCGAAACAGCGGATGGTCGTCGATGATGAGGAACCGGGCGCGATCATTGACTGCGGTCATGACATTCGTTCCGAAGCCCCGTGTTCAGTTTCCGGCACAAGCTAATCCCACGAGCATGACCGGATTATTGCCAAATAGTCTACCGTTGATAGGCGGATTCTCATACAGGCACGGCGGCGCGCGTGCCCTGTGAAATGGGACGCCTTGCCCGGCCCCTGAATTCGGCCGAAGGTACCCGGCATCCGACGTCCAAGACAGAGACCGCCATGACCGCTTTCGTTCTCTCCGTCCCGCCAACGCCTTCTGTCGCCGTCAGCGGGTCGACCGAGCGGTTCGCCGTGCGCCGCATCTTCTGCGTCGGCCGCAACTACGCGGCGCACGCGCGCGAATTCGGTAATGATGAGCGCGATCCGCCCTTCTTCTTCACCAAGCCGGCCGACGCAGTGGTCGATTCCGGTATGACCATTCCCTACCCGCCGCTCACCGCCAACCTGCACCATGAGATCGAGCTGGTCGCCGCGATCGGCAGACCGGGCTTCCGCATCCCGCGTGAGCGGGCGCTGGATCATGTCTGGGGTTATGGTGTCGGCATCGACCTCACCCGCCGCGATTTGCAGGACGAGGCCAAGAAGGCGGCCCGGCCCTGGGACTGGTCGAAGGCATTCGACCGCTCGGCGCCCTGCGGCCCGCTCGTCCCGGCCCAGAAATCCGGCCACCCGCAAAAGGGCCGCATCTGGCTCGCGGTCGACGGCAAGGTCAGGCAGGACGCCGATCTCGCCGAGCTGATCTGGCCGATCGCCGACGTCGTCTCGATCTGCAGCGAGGCGATGGAGCTCGAAGCCGGCGACCTGATCTTTACCGGCACGCCCGCCGGCGTCGGCGCGGTCAAGCCGGGCGAGACGATGACCGGCGGCGTCGACGGCATCGGCACGATCGAAGTCACCATTGGCCAGCCCCAATTGTGAGCGATATAGCCATGAGCGAGTTCGTCCTGCACAATTACTATCGGTCCTCCACCTCCTATCGGGCGCGGATCGCGCTGGAGATGAAGGGGCTGAGCTACAGCTATGTCCCCCACCATTTGCGCCATGGCGACCATCTGGAGCCGGCCTATCTCGCGGTCAATCCGCAGGGGCTGGTGCCGGCGCTGGTGCTGGGCGACGGCACGCTTTTGACGCAGTCGCTGGCGATCATCGAATATCTCGACGAGATCCAGCCCGAACCGCCGCTGCTGCCTGGGGACGCACTTGGCCGGGCGCGCGTGAGAATGCTGGCGCAGATGATCGCCTGCGACATCCACCCGGTGAACAATCTGCGCGTGCTGACCTCGCTGCGCACCCTGTTCGGCGCCGGCGACCAGGACATCACCAACTGGTTCCGCCACTGGGTGAACGAAGGTTTCCGTCCGCTTGAAAAGCTCCTGGCGTCGTCGCCGCAGACCGGAACATTCTGTCACGGCGAGACTCCGGGGCTCGCCGATATCTGCCTGGTTGCACAAATCGCCAGCAACGCCCGTTTCGGCGTGGACTTGGCGCCCTACCCGACAATCGCACGCATCAACGCCGCCTGCATGGCACTGCCGGCCTTCCAGAAGGCCGCGCCTGAGAAACAAATCGATGCCGAATAGGGAAGCCAAAGATCCCGCGGAAGCCAAGGCGCTGGCCGATATCGAGGCATATGGCTGCCACATTCTCTACGTGTTGGAAGAGGACGACAACCCACCGTTCAGCTACTCGGTTGGCATAGAGCACAACTTCAAGGCTCCAGAGTTGATCGTCATCGGCCTGAAGCCTGAAATCTCCCAATCCATCATCAACGAATATTGCAGGCGAGTCCGATCAGACGAGATCTTCGAACCAGGACAGCGAGCGTCCGGCTTCGTCAACGGCTTCGATTGCCAGTTCGGCACCGTTCATGTGGGGCATTATCGCGAGCATTTCGGCTGGGATATCTGGTTCTACGATGGGCTCGATTTTCGCGTCATGCAGCTGATCTTTCCCACGACCGAAGGGGTCTGGCCATGGGAGGCCGACGCCAGCGACTGGTTCCGAGCGCGCCAGCCGTTGCTCGATACCGAGCCTTCGCCAAAGGACATGGACTGACCTGTCCGGCGGAATCGATTTCCGCTTGACCGGACAAGGAATCGGCTATCGTTTCCCGCAATGCGTGCCGTCTTAAGGGTGGAGTGACCGATGAAAGCCGTCGTCTTCGAGAAATTCGGCGAAGCGCCGACTATCCAGACCGTTCCCGATCCGAAACCGGCTGCCGATGGCGTCGTCATCAAGGTCGAGGCGACCGGGCTCTGCCGCAGCGACTGGCATGGTTGGATGGGCCATGACGCCGATATCCGCCTGCCGCATGTGCCGGGCCACGAACTGGCCGGCATCGTCGTCGCGGCGGGCAAGCATGTGACCCGCTGGAAGGCCGGCGAGCGCGTCACGGTGCCGTTCGCCGTCGGCTGCGGCCATTGCTTCGAATGCAATTCGGGCAATCACCAGGTCTGCGAACATCAATCGCAGCCCGGGTTCAACGCCTGGGGCTCCTTCGCCGAATATGTCGCCATCGAGCATGCCGACACCAATCTGGTGCGCCTGCCCGACGAAATGGAATTCGCCACCGCCGCCAGCCTCGGCTGCCGCTTCGTCACCTCGTTCCGCGCCATCGTCGACCAGGGCCGGGTGACGCCGGGCGAATGGGTGGCGGTGCATGGCTGCGGTGGCGTCGGCCTGTCGGCGATCATGATCGCCAGTTCGATGGGCGCCAATGTCATCGCCATCGACCTCACCGACGAGAAGCTGGAGTTCGCCAGAAAGATCGGCGCCGTCGCCACCATCAATGCGTCCACGACGCCGAACGTGGTCAAGGCAGTCAAGCAGATCACCAATGGCGGCGCGCATATGTCGATGGACGCGCTCGGCCACCCGACCACCTCGTTCAACTCGATCGCCAATCTGCGCCGGCGCGGCCGCCACGTGCAGGTCGGGCTGATGCTTGGCGATCACGCCCGCCCGCAGGTGCCGATGGACAAGGTGATCGCCTTCGAACTCGAAATCCTCGGCAGCCATGGCATGCAGGCCTATCGCTACCCCGCGATGATGGAGATGATCCGCCACGGCAAGCTCAAGCCAGAATTGCTGGTCGGCAAGAAGATCAGCCTCGACGAGGCGCCCGCCGCGCTGATGGCGATGGGTGGTTTCGAGGGAATCGGAATCGGGGTTGTGACGAAGTTTTAAGTTCGCTTCTCGAATTACCGCGCAAACTTCTTCGCCCCGAACACGCAGGCCACCACGCCGAGCGTGACAACCACCATTAGCGGGCTGACCTGCTCGTGCAGCAGCGTCGCCGCCAGCGCGAGGCCGAAGAAGGGCTGCAGCAACTGCAATTGCCCGACTGCGGCGATGCCGCCTTGCGCCAGGCCGCGATACCAGAAGACGAAGCCGATCAGCATGCTGAACAGCGAGACATAGGCGAGCCCGATCCAGGCGTGGGAGCCGACGGCGGCAAACGACGGCGGCAGGGTCGCCAAAGTCAGCACCAGCACGATCGGCAGCGACAGCGTCAGCGCCCAGCAGATCACCTGCCAGCCACCGAGCTTGCGCGATAGCGCGGCGCCCTCGGCATAGCCCAGGCCGCAGACGACGATGGCGGCGAGCATCAAACCGTCGCCCACCGGCGAGGCCGTCACGCCCTGCATCAGCGCGAAACCCGCGACCAGCGCGCTGCCCACGCAGGAAAACAGCCAGAACGCCGGTCGTGGACGGTCACCGCCGCGCAGCACGCCGAAGATCGCGGTTGCCAGCGGCAGCAGCCCGACGAAGATGATCGAGTGGGCGGAGGTGACATGCTTCAGCGCCAGCGCGGTCAGCAGCGGAAAGCCGACCACCACGCCGAGTGCGACGATCACCAGCGACAGCAAATCCCCACGCTCCGGGCGCTTTTGCCGGAACAGGATCAGCATGGCCAGGCCAAGCAGCCCGGCAATCGCGGCGCGGGCCGATGTCAGGAATGTCGGATCGAAATCCACCACCGCCACGCGCGTCGCCGGCAGCGAGCCGCTGAAGATCAGCACGCCGATAAATCCGTTCAGCCAGCCGCTCGCGATCTTGTCCATTCCAGGCTCCATGTCTTTCGCCCTCTATCGGGCAGACACCCATGGTGCAGCCAGAGACAATGGGGTACAATTTCACGAAACTGTAATGAACGATCGAGCAGTACAGATGATTGAATCCGCTTTGGAAACGGACGGCGCACACACCCTTGTCACGACCACCCCTGTCGCGACCACCCTCGTCGAGACTGTCATGGCGACCATTCGCCAGCGTATCGCCGCGCGCAGCCTGACACCGGGAGCGCGACTGCCCTCGATCCGCGCCTTCGCTAAATCCATGCAGGTGTCGAAATCCACCGTGGTCGAGGCCTATGAGCGGCTCGCAGCCGAAGGCGCGATCCGCTCCCGGCCGGGCTCGGGCTTTTATGCCGCCGGCTCGCTGGCGCCGCTATCGCTGGCCGAGATCGGCCCCCGGCTCGATCGTGCCGTCGATCCGCTCTGGGTCTCGCGCCAGTCGTTGGAAGCCGGCGACGAGATCCTGAAACCTGGCTGCGGCTGGCTGCCGGCCTCCTGGATGCCCCAGTCCGCATTGCGTCGCGCACTGCGCACGGTGGCGCGTGCCGATGATGTTGCGCTCGCCGATTACGGCACGCCGCTCGGCTTGCCGCCATTGCGGCAATTGCTGGCGCGGCGCATGGCCGGGCATGGCATCGAAGTCTCGCCCGAACAGATCATGCTGACGGAATCGGGCACGCAGGCCATCGACCTGTTGTGCCGGTTCCTGATCGAGCCCGGCGATACGGTGCTGGTCGACGATCCCTGCTATTTCAATTTCCACGCTTTGCTGCGCGCCCACCGCGCCAAGGTGGTCAGCGTTCCCTACACGCCGTCGGGACCGGATATCGAGCTGTTCGCGCAGGCGCTCGCCGAGCACCGGCCGCGGCTCTACATCACCAATTCCGCCATCCACAACCCGACCGGCGCGATCCTGTCGCCGGTCACGGCGCACCGGCTGCTGAAACTCGCCGACCAATCGGACCTGACCATTGTCGAGGACGATATCTTCGCCGATTTCGAACATGCCCCCGCCCCCAGGCTGGCGGCCTTCGATGGTCTCAGCCGCGTTGTACAGATCGGCAGCTTCTCCAAGACACTGTCGGCCTCGGTCCGCTGCGGCTTCATCGCCGCGCCCCGCGACTGGGTCGAGGGCCTGACCGACCTCAAGATCGCCACGACCTTCGGTGGCGGACGACTGGCGGCCGAACTGGTGCTGACGCTGCTGAAGGACGGCAGCTACCGCAAGCACATGGACTTGCTGCGCGCCAGGCTTGCGCGCGCCATGAGCGAGACCACCACCCGCCTGAAGGCGATCGGCATCACGCCCTGGATCGACCAGCCGGCCGGGCTGTTCCTGTGGTGCAGCCTGCCCGATGGCGTGGACGCGGCCGAAGTCGCACGCCGTGCCCTTTCGGATAATGTCGTGCTGGCGCCAGGCAATGCGTTCAGCCTGTCCCAGACCGCCAGCCGTTTCCTCCGCTTCAACGTTGCGCAGTGCGAAGACAAGCGGATTTTCAAGGTAATCGAGGCGGCGATGGCGCGCTGATCTCAGCGGCTCGCGCAGACCTCCCGCACGCAGTCGCGCAACCAGCGTTGCGCCGGGTCGGCATCGAGGCGCGGATGCCAGAGCATCGATATGGTGACATCCACGATGGCGACCGGCAGCGGAAAACTATGCATGCCGGCGCGCGCACCAACCGTATGCCGCTCGGGCACGCTGGCGATCAGGTCCGAGCCGCGTGCCATGGCGAGCGCGGCCGAGAAACCCGACACCATGCATACGACCGTCCGCTGCAAGCCAAGCGCGCTCAGGGCCTCGTCGATCGGCCCTCTCTCGCGGCCACGCCGCGAGACGCTGATGTGCCGGCCCGCCGCATAGCGCTCGAGCGTCACCGGGCCTTCGCCAAAGGGATGGCCGGCTTGAACAACGCCGATGAAGCGGTCGCGAAACAGCGCCTGGATACGCACTTCGGGACCGGGTTCACCGGCGACGCCGACTTCCAAGTCGATCGCCGCTTCACGCAGCGACATCGCATCCTTGTCGGACTTCGGCGCGAAACGCAGCCGCACCCCTGGCGCATCGGCCTCGATGCGGGCGACGAGACGTGGCCCGAATTCTTCGACGAAGCTTTCGTTGGTGCGTAATGTGAAGACGTTGTCCAGGCTTGAGAGATCAAGCAGTTCGGCCGGGCGCAGCAGCGCCTCCGCGTCCTGGACGACAGGGCCGACCTGCCGCCGCAATTCTTCAGCGCGCGGCGTCGCCACAAGGCCGCGCCCGGCGCGAACCAGCAGGGGATCGCCTGTTGCCTCGCGCAGCCGTGCCAGTGTCCGGCTCATGGCCGAAGGGCTGAGACGCAAACGGCGCGCGGCTCGTGCCACGCTGCCTTCCGCGAGCAGAACGTCCAGCGCAAAGAGCAGATTGAGATCGGGTGACGTCATCGGCCGATCATAGCATATGATATGGCGTTTGATGCACGAATATGATGCAAATGCTGCGCCTTCCGCCATATCAGCCACAGGACTAGATCTCCGACAGCTCCGGTACCGGAGCCGACAAAAGGAGATCGTCATGGCTGTCGCCGAGCAAGAAGGGCTGCTGTCAGCGCCGCAACAGAAAGAATCCGCCGGCTGGGCGCTGGCCAGCCTGTCGCTCGCCACGCTTTTGTCGTCACTCGGAACCAGCATTGCCAGTGTCGGGCTGCCGTCGCTGATGCAGACGTTCGGGGCCTCGTTCCAGGCCGTGCAATGGGTGGTCCTGGCCTATCTCCTTGCCATCACCACGCTGATCGTCAGCGCCGGGCGGCTGGCCGACGTGTTCGGGCGCCGGCCGTTGCTGCTTGGCGGCATCGCACTGTTCACAGCGGCGTCCGTGCTCTGCGGCCTGGCGCCGACACTGTGGCTGCTGATCGCCGCGCGAGCCGTGCAAGGGCTGGGGGCGGCGCTGATGATGGCGCTGACACTGGCCTTTGTCGCCGAAACGGTGAGCAAGGACCGGACCGGCAGCGCCATGGGCCTGCTCGGCGCCATGTCCGCGATCGGCACGACACTCGGCCCTTCGCTCGGCGGGTTGCTGATCGCCGGCCTCGGCTGGCGGGCGATCTTCCTGGTCAATGTCCCGCTGAGCCTCCTGACCTTCGCGCTGGCCTGGCGCGCCCTGCCCGCTCGCGGAAATGGGGGGCAGGCCGCCCGAGGCAAGTTCGACGCGACAGGCACGGCGCTGCTCGCCCTGAGCCTGGGCGCCTATGCGATGGCGATGACGCTTGGCCGGGGTAGTTTCGGCGCGCTCAACATCGGCCTGCTGACCGCGGCCGGCATCGGCGTCATCCTGTTTGCCATTGCGCAGGCGAGAGTGAAAACACCGCTGGTCCAACTCGCCAGCTTCCGCGACCTCCAGCTCGGCGCCAGCCTGGTCATGAGCCTGATCGTCGCCACGGTGATGATGGCGACCCTGGTGGTAGCCCCGTTCTATCTGTCGCGCGGTCTCGGGCTGGATGCCGCGATGGTCGGTCTGGTGCTTTCCACCGGGCCGCTGGTCTCGACCCTGTCGGCGCTGCTGGCGGGACGTCTTGCCGATCGCTTTGGAGCTCACAGGATGATGGTCGCCGGCCTGCTCAGCCTCGCCATGGGCACCTTCCTGCTGTCACTCGCGATGACGAAGCTCGGCATTGCCAGCTATGTCGTTCCCATCACCGTCACCTGCTTCGGCTACGCCCTGTTTCAAACCGCCAACAATGCGGCCGTCATGAGCGGTGTCGGAGCCGGCGAACGCGGCGTCGTATCAGGCCTGCTCAACCTGTCGCGCAATCTCGGCCTGATCACAGGCGCATCCTTGATGGGGGCGATATTCGCGGTCGCGTCGGGGCAAGGCGCTGCGGACACGGCGATCCTGTCGCCGGCCGCGGCCGCGCAGGGAATGCAGACCACTTTCGAAGCGGCAACCGGCATGGTGCTAGCTGCGCTGGTCCTGGCGGTTCTTTCGACCCGTTTTGCCAGCCGGATACCTAGCACGTTGGCCTCACAATAGTGGTGGTTTCCGGGAGCCGGAGCGGAGCGTACTGAAGTACGTGACCACAGTTCTACTGCGACGCAGTAGAACTGAGAAGCGCAGGAGGCCAGCGTTTGCAGGCCGGTCTCACCTAAATATGGATATCAGGCCCCTGCCCGTTTGCGGCGCTCGTAGAGCAAGACCAATGTTTCAGCCGTCAGCGCCGGCTTTTCCTCGCCTTCGATCTCGACCGTATTGGCGGCCTTCATCAGATACTGGCCGGGCCCCCTGTCTTCCATGGACAGCAGAACAGTACGCAGCCTGATGCGCGCGCCGACCTTGACCGGCGCCAGGAACCGCACCTTGTCGAAGCCGTAGTTGAACGCAGCCTGCGTATTCTCCGGCACGATCCCCATGCCGAGCGCCAGCGCGCCGATGATCGACAGCGTCAGGTAGCCATGCGCGATCGTGGTGCGAAACGGGCTTTGCCGCCGCGCCCGTTCCGGATCGACATGGATCCACTGATGGTCGCCGGTGCATTCGGCGAACTGGTCGATACGGTCCTGGTCGACAGTGGTCCATTCCGAGACGCCGAGTTCCTGCCCGGACATCATCCTCAACTGCTCGTAGGTCGGCGGCGTTTTAGGCCGTATTTCTGTCATTCCTGCTTTCCCGATCGCTTTCAGCGCCTCCGGACCACGAACTGACGGCCTCTGTCAATTCGCCCTGCGTGAATCCGTTCCGCCGAACTCCAGCGGAATCGTGCCATGCCTTGCGATTCCTTGCGATTCAATAGCAGGGTCGAATTCCTGCCTGGTGGATGCAACTGCGCGCAAGGTCGCGGACCTGCGAACCGGCTTGCCCGGATGAAGGCGAAGCGACAGGCCTCGGGAGCCTATTTCTGCCCATACCCGGCGCGGATTTCCTCCATCGCCTCCTTGATGCGCGCGCGCAGGATATCGATCGATTCGGTGCCGGATTTCCGGGCCAATTCAGCCACTTCCCCGGCATTTTTCAGCGCGGCCTCGAAGGATTTCTTGGCGAACTCCGTCTGCTTGGCCATGATTTCCTGCGGATTGCCTGGCGTCCGGTAGCCCTGCGCCATGTCGGCAACCTCACGCAGCGTGTCCTGCAACATCTCGCGTTGCCTCGACAACAGCGAGGTCGCGCCGGCGGCGCCGGCTCGCGCCGATTTCTCCAAGGCTTCGAGGTTCTTGCGATGATGGGCAAGGATCGCCTCGACATCGACATTGGGCACCTTCAGGTCGCGGCCGAACCTGCCGAACATGTCCATGAAGGAATCGGATTCCGGTTGTTTGGCCATGATGTCTTCTCCCCTGTGCCGCGGATGCGGGTGCCTCGTCGGGAGCATAGCACTCGGCTGCCGCGTGTCCATTTCGAACACGGGCAGGCGACCGATGCGCATCAATTGACAGGGAGCAGCAGTTCGATCGTGTAGAGCGCGATACCCGCCAGCCCGCCGATGATCATGCCGTTGAAGCGGATGTATTGCAGGTCCCTGCCGATGTTCATCTCGATCAGCCGCGTCAGTTGGGCAAGGTCCCAGCGCTTGACCTGGTCGGCGATGAATTTCGACACGCCGCTCTTCTGGCTCTCGACGAAGGAGGCAAGCGCCACGACGAACCCCTGGTTCATGTCGGCCCGGATCTGCGCGTCGCCGGCGAGATGGCGCCCGACCTCGACGAACATGTTGGCGAGATGCGCGCGGATCATCGAATTCGGCGCCTTGGCGTCCTGCTCGATGAACACGCTGAGGCTTGCCCACATATCGCCGGCCAATCCCTTGACCTCCGGCCGGGCCAGGAAATCCCGCTTCATCTGCTCGGCGCGTTTGGCGTATTGCTTCGATGTTCTGAGTTTTTCGATGAAGCCTTGGGCGAAACGGTCGAATTCGGCGCGCATCGGATGCTCGGGATCGGCCCGCACCTCGTCAAGCAGCGAGCCGGCCGAGGCGACGATTTTCTTCAAGAGATAGGCGTCGGCCCGAAACAGGTTGAACAGCGACGGCAACTCCTCGCGGATTTTTTCGCGCATCGTCGCCAATGCCTGTTCGTCATTGAGGAACCGCCCGATCACCTTGGTGAATTCGTCGAACAGTTTCTGGTGGCGGCGGTCGTCGGTGAGCGCGGACAAGAGTTCGGCGGCGAGCGGCGCCAGCGGCACCTTCTCGATCTGCTCCAGCATGCGGCTGGTGACGAAGCCACGCAGGCCGGATTGTTCCACTGCAGCCAGCGTCTGCGGCACCAGCCGCACGACGAAGCGCGACAGCCCGGCCGCGCGTTCGCCGTCGGCCAGCCAGTCGGCGACCAGCGCCGAAAAATCCACCTCGGCAAGCTTCTCACGCACCGGTTCGGGGGCGAGGAAGTTCGCCTCGATGAAGCGGCCGAGATTGTCGGCGATACGGTGCTGGTTCTCGGGAATGATGGCGGTATGAGGGATCGGCAACCCAAGCGGCCGCTTGAACAGCGCCACAACCGCGTACCAGTCGGCCAGACCGCCGATGGTCGCCGCCTCGGCAAAGGCCGCGACGAATCCCAGCCACGGATAGGAGTGTTCGAACGATTTGGCCAACGCGAACACCAGCACGCAAAGCGCCAGCGCGGCCGTGGCGACGAATTTCGTCCGCCGCAAAGCGGAGAGCTTGGCGGCAGCGTCGGCATCGAAACGGACTGGCGCCAGGGACGAAGCCGATTGTGCCATGGATGAACTGCTCCTCGCCGATCTCTGGGATGGATCTCGAGCCTATCTAATGTTGCCCCGGCCGAAATGCCCGTGACAGCCACATCGCCCGCGTTTTGCCCGGCTCCGCACATAAAGTTGACGAGAATATTCATCTATAAGGCCCGGCTAGTCTGGAATTATTCCAAGGTATAGGCCATATTCGGCCGAGGCCAGCGCGGCGAATCCCAAATTCCGGATGAGAGCCGCGCCGGCAGAGTTCTGGAATCTGGCGTGGTTGCACCGCACCAGCGCTGAGTGAGGACGAAATGCGGCTTACACGCCAGACCAATTATGCCATGCGCATCCTGATGTATTGTGCCGCCAACAACGACCGGCTGAGCCGTATTCCGGAGATCGCGGCCGCCTATTCGGTGTCGGAACTGTTTCTGTTCAAGATCCTGCAGCCGCTGGTCGAGCACGGCCTTGTCGAGACCGTGCGTGGTCGCAATGGCGGCGTCAGGCTTGGCCGCGCTGCCGAAGCGATCAGCCTGTTCGACGTCGTGCGGGTGACGGAAGAAAGCTTCGCCATGGCCGAATGCTTCGAAAACGATGCCGCCGAATGCCCGCTGGTCGACAGCTGCGCGCTGAATTCGGCGCTGCGTGAAGCGCTGAACGCGTTCTTCGCGGTGCTGGAGCGCTACACGATCGCCGATATGGTGGCGGCGCGCCCGAATGTGCGCAGCCTGCTCGGCATCGATATGCTGGAGCGCCGCGCCCCGGCCGCCTGAGCTTCTTTCTCCCCGTTCTACGGGGAGAAATGCCCGGCAGGGCAATGAGGGGCGGCGCCAACTTCCACAACTAGCGTCAATGTTGGAAGCGCAGGAAACCTGCCGTTCGCAGGCCGGCCTCACCTGACTGTCAACCGACCGACGATTGCGGCAGCACGAACGGCATGTTGCCGGCCGGCAGCACACCGACCCGGAGCCGGCAGTCGAAAACCTTCTCGATCAGATCGTCGCTCAGCACATCCCGTGGCGAACCGGTCGCCGCCAGCCGGCCACGATGCATGACGAAGATGCGGTCGGCGTACATGGCCGTCAGATTGAGGTCATGCAGGATAGCGACCACGCCGCCGCCCCTTCTGGCGAAGTCGCGGGCGATGTTCATGATGATCAGTTGGTGCTTGATGTCGAGGCTGGAAACCGGCTCATCGAGGAACAGATAGCGCGGTCTGCCGTCGAGCACCGGCGCCCAGACCTGGCACAGCACACGTGCAAGCTGGACGCGCTGCTGCTCGCCGCCTGAAAGCTCTAGGTAGAAACGCCCGGCAAAGCCGTCGAGATCGACACGCGCCAGCGCCCGCTCCGGCAGCCGCAGATCTTCGCCCGACAAGGCGCCCGAGCGGCCACCGACAAGGCCAAGCTTGACCACCTCGCGCACGGTGAACGGAAACGACAGTGTTGTCGCCTGCGGCAGCACCGCCCGCTGGACGGCGATCTCGACCGGCTTCATGGCCAAGAGATCGCGGCCGTTGAGAACGACGCGTCCGGTAAAGGCAAGTTCGCCCGACAGCGCCTTGAGGAAAGTCGTCTTGCCCGATCCATTGGGACCGACGATCGCCGCCACCTCGCCTGGCCGTGCATCGAAATCGACACCGCCGACGATGCGCTTGCCGGCGATATCAACCGAAACATCCCTCGCCTCGATCATAAAAACCTCACAATCCCAACCCTCATCACCCCAAGCCTCACAAATCAATCACGCCGCGCTTGCGCAGCAGGATCCACAGGAAGAACGGTGCACCGGCTATCGCGGTGACGATGCCGATCGGCAATTCGGCCGGCGCCACGATGGTGCGGGCGACAGCGTCGGCGAGCAGCAGCAGCGAGGCGCCGAGCAGCGCCGAAGCCGGCAGCAGGTAACGATTGTCCGGGCCGATCAGCAGGCGCAGCAGATGCGGCACGACAATGCCGACGAAGCCGATGCCGCCGCTGACGGCGACCGATGCGCCGACCGCCGCCGAAACGCCGACGATGGCCGTGTACTTCAACCGCTGCACCGGAATGCCGAGATGGCCGGCGGTCGCCTCGCCCAGCGCCAGTGCGTTGAGGCCGCGCGCCAGGAACGGCATCGCCGCCAATGCCAGCACGATGATCGGCCCGACCGAAGCGATCTTGCCCCAGGTCGCGCCGCCGAGCGATCCGAGCGACCAAAAGGTCAGGTCGCGCAGCTGGCGGTCGTCAGCCACGAAGATCAGGATGCCGGTCAGCGCCATGGCAAGGGCTGCCAGCGCGATGCCGGCCAAAAGCATGGTCGCGACCGAGGTTTGCCCGCGCCGGGTGGCAACCTGATAAAGCATCAGCGTCGTGGCAAGGCCGCCGAAGAACGCCGCCAGCGGCAACGCCAACGTGCCGAGCAAGGTCGTCACCGGTGCCAGTGCCGTGGCGCCGAGCACGATGATGGCCACAGCGCCGAGGCTGGAGCCAGCCGAAACGCCGATCAGGCCGGGGTCGGCCAGCGGATTGCGGAACAGGCCCTGCATGACGGCGCCGGAGACCGCGAGTGCTGCACCAACCAGCATGCCGAGAACGACGCGCGGCAAGCGGATGTCATAGACGATCAGGCTGTCGCGCGCGCTCAGCGCCGCATCGCCTGGAACGGCTCCAGACAACCAGTTCCTGATGACGTTGACGGCGGATGCGTCCGACGCGCCCGATGTCAGCGACAGGAACACGGCAGCCGCCAGCCCCACGCACAACAGCAGGATGACGATGCGGGCGCGACCCGAGCGGTCGCCTTCGGATGCATTCGCCATCACCTTTACCGGGCCGGCGATCGACTGATCGACCATGATGCTCAGTCCGTGACCTGCGCGCCGTAGAACGAGACGGCGAGATCGTGGATGGCATCCGCCGTGCGTGGCCCGAAGCCGAGCAGATAGCCGCCATCGATGCGGATCAGCTTGCGCGCAGTACCGGCTGGCGTCGGGGCGATCGACGGATTGCCGAACAATTCGTCGTCCGACACCGGTGGCCCGGCATTGCTCATCATCAGGATCACGTCCGGCCTGGCGGTGATGATCGCTTCGTCGGACAATTGCTTGTAACCGGAGAAGCCCTCGATGGCATTGACCCCACCCGCCAGCCTGACCATGCCGTCGGCCGCGGTGTCGCTGCCGGCCGCCAGGATCTTGCCGCCCTGTATCGACAGCACGAACAGGACGCGCTTGCGCTCCTTGATCGAGGCCGTCTGCCTTTCGGCGGCCTTGAGCTTGGCATCGAGCTCCTTGGCCAGCACCTCGGCCTTGGCGTCGACGCCGAGTGCCTTGCCGACAATGCGGACCTTCTCGAGAATGCCTTCGTGACTATAGTATTCGGGCACTTCGATGAACGGAATGCTGGTCTTCTTCAGCACATCGACGGCTTCCCTGGGGCCACTGCCCTGCAGCGCCAGGATGCCTGTCGGATTGACCGATAATACGCCCTCGGGCGAGAGCGCGCGCATATAGCCGACATCGGGCAGGTCGAGCGCGGCTTTCGGATAATTGCTGGTGGAATCGCGGGCCACCAGACGTGTCTCCTCACCGAGCGCATAGACGATTTCGGTGATCGAACCGCCAATCGCAGTGATCTTCGACGGGTCGGAGAAGACCGCGACGCCTTCGGCGGCGCCGGCCGGCTGCAGCGTGGCAAAAGCAAGGGAGAGGCCGATCATCGGCGCAAGGATTGATCCGCGTACTGCCGGCAGGCTCAGGGCCGGCATGTTGAGGAAAGAACGCATCACACTGTCCTCAGGCTGCCGTAGGGTTTGGGATGCGCGGCAGGTTCTCGGCCAGGAACCGCCAGTCGTCGCGCTCGCTTTCGCCTTCGTGTCGCTTGCCGAAGAACTGGATGATCATGCTGCCGTCGGCCGCGTAGACCTCGAGCGACGTGACATGGCCGTCCTTGGTCGGCTTGCGCACCGCCCAGACCTCATGAATGTGGTCGGTCCGCAGGTGCAGGTGGAAGGTCTCGTCCAGCACGTTGATCCACGGCCCCATCGGCTTGATCGACTTGACTGGCCCGGAATGTATCTGGATGCAGCCGCGGTTTCCGACAAAGCACATGATCGGCATCTCGCCTTGGGCGGCGTGATGGAACATGGCCTGGACCGCGTCATTGTCGAGCAGCCAGGCATAATCCTGGCCGACCATGCGCACCGCCTGGCGGCGGCTGAGCTTCAGCGTCCTCAGCATGCCGAAGAACTGGTGCACGTCCGTCAGCCGGCTCCAGCGGTCGCGCAGATCGTCGAGACTGGCGGTGGCCGCCGAGGCCTCGCTTTCTTCGGAGATTGGTCCTGAAATGTCGATCGTCGGCTCCTGGTTCGATGATTCCAGGGAGGCAACCAGCTTCTGGTAGGCGTAGAGGCTGGAGGATGGCCGCAAATGCACCTTGTGCACCGCCTCGCCCGCCGCGTCGAAGAACTGCAGGCTGCGGCGGATCTCTTCGCCATCGCGCTTTTCGACGGCAAAGCCGTGCGCCCAGACTTTCGGGAAGATGCGCAGATCGATGTTCTCGCCGAGCACCATGGCATTGTGGTTGCCGGTGACGACCTTGTCGTAGACGCCGATCTTTTCGTGCACGGCGCTTTCGTTGCGGGTCAACGCCATTACCTCCCCGACGGCCTCGAGACCGGTCAGTATATCGTTGACGCGCGGCTCGATGCGGACCACGCCGTCACCGCAATGCGCGGCGACCAGCTCGGCCTCCGAAATGCCGAGCTGGCTCGCCAGGTCACGCTCGCGCGTTTTCGGATTCTCCATCCGTGCCCGCCGGATTTCATGTGGGGCGGGTTTTACGCGCTGGTCCATGTCTTACCCCTATCGCCTTGCCTTACTTGTTGAGAATGAGCTTGCCCTGGCGGGTGATCTTCAGCCTGTAGAGAGCACCATGGTGCTCGATGCCGATCTCGTGCTCGCCCTGGAAAAGGGCGTTGCTGGACAGGGTCCGCACCGCCAACGGAACTCGATCGAAACGGACCGCAGTGTCGTCGGAACGGCGGACGCGATGGCGAAAGTCATTGGGATTGTGCGTGTTCATCTGGGTCGATCCCTTTCCTGTGCCGGGCATCTGGCTGGGCGTTGCATAATTACCGATTCATTTCTTGACTCGAATAATCATGTTTACTAGTCAGTGCAATACCGGAGCAAACGAGTCAAGATTTAAGGCGCCGGACACGATCAAAAATGCCAGCCAGCCCCGGGCGAGCCAGCATCGAACCTGGATTTTGGAGTTGGGGCATGGGGTTGATGAATTGGGAACGGCGTGGCCGGTTGGCGGCGAACGGTGCGGCGGTTTTGCTGACAGGTGTGGCGGCGATCGCGTTATCGGCGCAACTTGCCAACGCTCAGCAGGCAACACAGCAGACGGACGAGGCGAAGAAGGCCGACCAGGAAAAAGCGGGACAAGCGGGCGCGACGCTGCTCGACAAGGTGCTGGTCATCAGCCGCACCGGCGAAACGGCGATCGAATCGCTGGCCTCGGCCAGCCATGTCGACCAGGAGCAACTCGACCGTCGCATGGCGACGACGCCGAACGAGATGCTGCTCGGTGTTCCCGGTGTTGCGACACAGGCCGACGCCAGGCGCGTCAGCACCAGCATCAACATACGCGGCCTGCAGGATTTCGGCCGCGTCGCGGTCATCGTCGATGGCGCGCGGCAGGATTTCCAGCGTTCGGACCACGGCACCCAGTCGACCTTCTACATCGACCCGGAGCTCGTCAAATCCGTCGACGTGATCCGTGGTCCCGTCGCCAACACCTACGGCTCGGGCGCCATCGGCGGCGTCGTCTTCTTCGACACCAAGGACGCCGTGGACTTCCTCAAGCCGGAAGAAACATGGGGCGCTTCGGTAACCGGGCGCTATGAGAGCAATGGCAAGGGCTGGACCACCAGTGCCTCCGGCGCCTACCGTTTCAACGAGAATTGGGATGCGCTCGGCAATATCGTCTACCGCAACTACGACAACTACAAGGATGGCGCCGGCGATACCGTCAACGGCACCGGCTTCGACGTGCTGAGCGGCCTGCTCAAGACCACCATCCGTCCGACCGACAACAGCGAATTGAAGCTCGGCTGGGTCGGTTCCAACGACAGTTGGGACGAAACCAGCGGCGGCGTGCCGGTCAACGATGTCGACCTGAAGTCGAACACCTTCACGGCCCGTTACAACATCACGGATGAGGACAAGAGCTGGCTCGATCTCCACATCAACACCTCCTACAACAAGACCAATCTCGGCCTGACCAGCCTTGTTCCTCTCAGCCGATTCGATCCCATCACGGGCGATTCCATAATCCTTCCGGTTGGATCGACATCGACATTCGATGTCGGCACGGCGGCGATAGACATCTGGAATACATCGAGATTCGAGACTGGCGGCGTAGCGCACGAGCTGACCTATGGCGGCGATTGGGTCAATGATGACGTCAAAACCGGCGGTACCGCGGGCGGAGACAGTTTCTACACACCTTCGGGAAAGCGTAACGTCTCTGGAGCCTACGTTCAGGACAAGCTCACCTGGGAATGGCTCGAAGTCATTGCCGGGCTGCGCTACGACAACTACAGCCTCAAGGACGGCACCCATGAAACGTCAGGTGACCGTCTTTCGCCGCGCATCACCGTCGGCGTCACGCCCTTCGACACGCCAAGCCTGTCGGGGTTGCAGTTCTACGGCACCTATGCGGAGGGCTACCGCTCTCCATCGCTGACCGAGACACTGATCAGCGGCAACCATCCGGCGGGGGTCACCTTCCCGTTCCTGCCCAATCCCAACCTGAAGCCCGAGACCGGCAAGACCGTCGAATTCGGCGTCAACTACAAGCAGAATGACATCCTTGAACCCGGCGATGCGCTTCGCATCAAGGCGGCCTACTTCAACAACAATGTGGACGACTACATAGAGGGTACCTCCTTCGGGGCTTCCTTCACCAATCCAGCGAGCGCCTGCCCGGTCGATTGGGACCAGCTCATGAACAACCCCGGCTACATCCCGATCTGCTACCAGTATCAGAATTTTGCCAAGGCCAAGATAAACGGCTTCGAGTTGGAAGGCCTCTATGACGCCGGTTGGGGATATGCTGGCCTCTCTGCCTCGATAACCAATGGTCACACCATTTCCTACACGGGCGTTCGAGCAGACCTCGCCACGATACCGTCCTCCCAGGTCACGGCCCAGCTTGGCCTGCGCTTCCTCGAGGACAAGCTGACCGTCGGCGGCGAAGTGCAATACAATGGCAAGCCGAAGGGCAATGCCGTGGCCACGGACTATACGCTGGTCAACGCCTTCGCCAGCTATCAGGCGACGGATGATCTGAAGGTCGATTTCCGTGCCGATAATCTGTTCGACGTCAAATACGCCAACCCGTTGAACGGCAGCACGACAGTTGCGGTCTATGAGCCGGGCATAACGTTGAAGCTGGCGGCAACCATGCGTTTTGGAGGCTGATGGTCATGAAGAGCTTGACGGCATCACTTCGTCTGCTGACCTCGACGTTTGCGATGTCGCTGGCGATGGTTCCGGCGTGGGCTGAAGGGTCCGCGCCGGTCCCCGCACTGACCCTCGAACTGAACGCCGCGCACCTTCCGACAAGGGTTGCCGGCTGACATTCGTGGTCAACAACAACCTCGGCGCCGGCCTCTCCAAGGCGGCATTCGAGATCGCGCTGTTCAACGAGGCCAGCGTCGTCGACCGGCTGACCGTGCTCGACTTCAAGGATTTGCCGGAAGACAAGACCAAGGTGACGCGCTTTGATCTCGCCGGCACCGATTGCACCAAGATCAGCCGCGTTCTGATCAACAGCGCGACGGAATGCGCCGGCACCGGCGTCGAGCCGAACGCCTGCATGCGCAGACTGAAGACCGACACCAAGACCGGCATCGCTTTCGGCGTCTAAGGTGGGGCTGCACACCGCGTTCACACAAGACACCGCGGCATGGTCCATGGCCGGCTGCGGTCTGCCGCCGTGCGGGGCAATCGATCTTGATTTGACAACACTGCGTGGGCCGCTGCAGTTTCCGGCCCGCAACATGCAGGAAGTCAGTCCCCTCCCCGACGCTGGCGGCGAGCTGGCGATAGCGCCGGCCGAGCCGCTTGCCCAGACGCGACCGCAAGCCGGCAACGGCAAGTGGGCGACGGCGATTATCATCTCCGGTCTGCTCCATGCCGCGGCAGCGGCGGCCTTTCTGGTCTCGCCCGCCGGCACATTCGATTTCCAGGATGCGGAGCAGTCGGAAGGCAGCAATCAGACAGGTGACAGGGTCGCCGGCAGCGCACTGGACAAGGACCCCGCGGCAGTGAACGTCAGGCTGGTGCCGAGCCCTCGGCCGGCCAGGCCACATCAGGCAAAGCCTGCCAGACCAGCGCCGCCGGCAAAACCTTCGCGGCCCGAGCAGGAAACCGTGAACCAAGCTCCCGAGCCAACAAAGGAGGCGGCAAAGCAACTGCCCCAGCCTTTGCCGGAAGCTGTCAAAGAGCAAGCGGTCACGCCGGACGTACTGGTGGCGGCGGCCCCGCGCCCCGATGACCAAAGCGTGGCTGCCGAGGCCGAAACGCCGGCACAGCCAAGAGCCCAGGCCGAAACCATCAAAATGCCTGTCGCCGTTCCGGACCAGCCGCCGATCCCCAGCGCCAGGCCAACGCCGGCGGCGATCCCTTCAAAAGCAGCGGATGAGAAGCGCGGCACCGCTGACGGCCAGGACCTGCTGGCTCAAGCGGCCAGCAAGGGCAAAAAACAGGAAGAGCCAGGCAGCGCCGCGGAAGACAGCTACCGGGGCGATGTGATCAGAAAGCTCAGCCGCGTCAATCGAGCCGTCCCGCCTTCCCTGCAACTGACCGCGCGCAACAATGCCGTTGTGACATTCGTTATCAGCAGCAAAGGCGGCATTGATGACCTGCGAATCCTGGAAAGCTCCGGATCGCCAAACTTCGACCAGATCGTGCTTGGCATCGTCCGCAAGGCGGCGCCGTTCCCGCCTATTCCGCCCAAAATCGGCAGCAGCCTGGAGTTTACCGGCGCTATCGGGCCGTTTTGAATGTCCCGCCTTCAACCATCAACAGTCCGCAATCCATTGATTGAAAAAGGAAATCCCATGTACATCGCCATGAACCGCTTCAAGGTGCAGAACGGCTCGGAAGCCGATTTCGAAGCCGTATGGAAGAACCGCGATTCCAGCCTTGCCGAGATGAAAGGCTTCCGCGAATTCCATCTGCTGCGCGGCCCGGTCAACGAGACCGAAGGCTACACGCTGTTCGCCTCGCACACGGTGTGGGCGAGCCACGACGATTTCGTCGCCTGGACCAAGTCGGAGAACTTCCGTGCCGCGCACAGGAATGTCGGCACCACGAAAGTCCACTATCTCGGTCACCCGCAATTCGAGGGCTTTTCCGTCGTCGAGGGTGCCTGACGACGGAAACGTCGTGCAAGCCGCCTGAAAGGCTCGTCCTGCTACATAAGGGCGGCGAGGTGCCGTCGTTGCATTTTCGGCTGCGCGCCGGAAAGGCGTAGGTCTGGCGACCACGGCAGCAATTTTCAGGCTTGGCCAAACAAGCGCCGCAGATGCCTGACGGCACGCTTGCGCCACCATCGCCAACGGTTTCTTGGGCTCAGAAAGGGCGCTATGCGTGGATCGTCAAACAGCTTGCCAAATCGCCTTAAATGATGGGCAAGCACTTCTGACACGAAACCCTTGCCGTTTATCGCGTCGAGGCGTTCGGCATTAGCCACAACATAGTCGAGAACATCGGCGCCCAAAGCGATTTGCTTGACCTTGTTCGCCGGCAACAGCTGCACATGTCCGCCCTCATATGCGCCGTTGGTGGAGATATTGGCACCGTGCAGACGATAGAGGCCTAGAGATTCCGACAACAGCAGGCTGCCGGCCACCATATGCGCACAAGTCGCCGCCAGATAGTCTGTCCCCGTCCTCACCTTGAATGGGAAAGGCAGCACCGGTTCCAGCACGCCACGCCGGAAAACCATCGATGATGTCGGTGCCCATATCCAGCCGGGGGTTTTGGGGCCCAGATAGGTAATTGGATATTCCGATGAATAGGCGATCTCCGGCGCCACCTCACCGATCCGATTGACGGACGGCACGGCAACGCCAATCGGGTTCTCCCCGGAACGTGGCTTGCGCAGCCCAAGGTAGGTGCCGCTCAGGGCGACACGGTCGCGATCAACCAGAAAAGCATCGGAACTGGACAGAGATGCCGGATGCATCGTGTTCAGATGAGCCGACAGATGCGCGACGAGAAAATTCGGTAGCCAGACATCGTCAGCATCGAGGAAAGCCACGAACGGCTGATCGCCGGCGGCAAAACCGTCACGGAACGCTGCGATCTGGCCGCCATTTTGCGGCCGCACCAGTAGACGCAGGCGTGGGTCGCCAATCGTTTCGAGAAGCTGGCGCACATGTTCGGCCGAACCATCCGTCGAGGCATCGTCAACGATGACGCAATCCCATTTCTGATAGGTCTGCGCCAATACCGAGCGGATCGCATCCCCGACATAGGCGCGATAATTGTGACAAGTGATGATGACGCCTACTCGAGGAAGCTCGAATAGCACGGTCGTGCTTGGCATGCGTGGCTTGCCCCGATGGACGCCCAGGTTTTCGGGCTCTTGCCCTTTGCACCGGCCCGAAGCCGATGACAAGGGACCCGAAGCCGATGGCAAGGGAAAGCCTTCCTCCTAAGCCGCGGCGAGCAGGCTCGCATTGCCGCCCGCCGCCGTCGTGTCGACGCAGACGGCCCGCTCATGCGCATAGGCCGCCGGATTGAGCACCTCGCTGACCAGCGGTACGATCGGACCAGCCCTGTCGGCAATGACCTTGCGCACGATGCGCGCGGCTTCAGCCGTGCCCGAAAAAGCGACGACGTCGACGCGCAGCGAGCGCGCCTCGACTGGATCCGGCCGGCCGTCGATCGCGGCCAGCGGCAATCCCTTGCCGGTCAAAGCCGAGAGTGCGGCCGGTGCGCCCGGCGCCACGGCCAGGACCGCATTGCCGGCGGCAAGCGCCTGGATAGTCTGGGCAAGCAGCGTATCGGCGTCGGGACCGAGGCACAGCACGCGTCCGCGCGGCGACAGCGATAGCGTGTTGGCCTCGCCGGTCGGCCCGGGAAGGTCGACCTGGCCGAAGTCGATACCGGCAGCAGCTCCAATGGCTGCCGCGCCCTTGCCGCGCAGATGCTTCCTCAGGATGGCGATGCGATCAGGCCGCGTCGACCAGCCGCCGAGTGTCGGATCGGGCAGATTGTCAGCCAGTTCGGTCGCCGTCACCTTGTGGCCCTCGCCAACTTCGGTGCCGGCTTCCGGCCCCTTGCGGAAGCGCCGGAGATAGTGCGGTCCGCCGGCCTTCGGCCCGGTGCCCGACAGCCCCTCGCCGCCAAACGGCTGCGAGCCGACGACGGCGCCGATCTGGTTGCGGTTGACGTAGATGTTGCCGGCATGGATGCCGTCGACGAAATGCTGCACGCGGCCTTCGATACGGGTGTGCAGGCCGAAGGTCAGGCCATAGCCCTTGCGGTTGATGGCGGCGATCACCGCGTCGATCTCGTCGGCGTCGAAACTGGCGACATGCAGCACCGGGCCGAACACCTCGCGCTCCATGTCCTCGATGCCCTTGACCCGGAAGACATGCGGCGCGACGAAGCGCCCGTCTTTCGGCGCCTCGAGCTTGGCGATCAGGCGGCCCTGCAGGCCCATCGTGGTGCAATAATCGCGGATCGAAGCCTGCGCCTCGTCGTCGATGACCGGGCCGACATCGGTCGAGATCCGCCAGGGATCGCCGATGCTGAGTGCTTCCATGGCGCCCTTCAGCATCTCCAGCATCTTCTTCTCGACGTCCTTCTGCACATAGAGCACGCGCAGCGCCGAGCAGCGCTGGCCGGCACTCTGGAAGGCCGAGGCCAGGATGTCGCGCACCGCCTGCTCGGGCAGCGCGGTGGAATCGACGATCATGGCGTTGAGGCCGCCGGTCTCGGCGATCAGCATGGCGTCGGGCGCGGCGGTCTCGGCCAGCTGTTTCTCGATCAGCTTGGCGACCTCTGTCGAACCGGTGAAGCAGACACCGGCGATGCGTGGATCAGCGGTCAGCGGCCCGCCGACCGATGGGCCGTCGCCGGGCAGCAACTGGATCACGTCTTCCGGCACGCCGGCCTCGCGCAGCAGTTCGACGGCACGGAAGGCGATCAGCGGCGTCTGCTCGGCCGGCTTGGCGATCACCGAATTGCCGGTGACCAGCGCTGCCGCGATCTGGCCGGTGAAGATGGCAAGCGGGAAATTCCACGGCGAAATGCAGACGATGGCGCCACGCGCCTGCGTGCCCGGCTCGGCATTGGCCGCCTCGGCCGCGTAGTAACGCAGGAAGTCCACGGCCTCGCGCACTTCCGCCACGCCGTCGGCCAGCGATTTGCCGGCCTCGCGGGTGGCGAGCGCGAAAAACTCGACGGCATTCGCCTCATAGAGATCGGCGGCGCGGTTGAGGATGGCGGCACGCTCGGCCATGGGCCGTTTGGCCCAGGCCGGCTGCGCCTCGACCGCGATGCGCACGGCGGTCGCGACTTGCTTGGCGGCGGCCTCGTGAACCGTACCGACCACTTCGTCAGGCTTCGCCGGATTGACGATCGGACGCTGCTTGCCGTAGCCGGCGGCGCGCGTGATCGGCTTGGCATGCCAGCGGTCGGAACCGGCAAAGGCCGCCCTGGCCTTGTCGATCGCCGCCAGCGTCACGGTGTCGGTGATGTCGAATCCCCTGGAGTTGCGGCGGCCGGCCCCAAAAATCTGGGATGGCCGGGCAATCGCTGGATTGGCGGCAGGGCCCTGGCTCTCGACGGTTTCCAGCGGATCGCGCGCGATGTCCTCCGGCTCGACGTCCTCGTCGGTCAGCTGGTGCACGAAGGAGGAATTGGCGCCGTTCTCCAGCAGTCGACGAACCAGATAGGCAAGCAAATCCGAATGCGCGCCGACCGGCGCATAGATGCGGCAGCGCGTGCGTTCGGACCGGCGCACCGTCTCGTGCAGCGCCTCCCCCATGCCGTGCAGGCGCTGGAACTCGAAGGCGTCGCGGTTGTCGGCCATCGACAGGATGGCGGCGACGGTGTGGGCGTTGTGAGTGGCGAATTGCGGGTAGATCCGGTCCGTCATGCCAAGCAGCTTTTTTGCGCAGGCAATGTAGGAGACGTCGGTGTTGGCCTTGCGGGTGAAGACGGGATAGCCCGATAGTCCGAGCGTCTGCGCCCGCTTGATCTCGGTGTCCCAATAAGCGCCCTTGACCAGCCGCACCATGATGTTGCGGTCGTATTTCTTGGCCAGCGCGTAGAGCCAGTCGATGGCAAAGGCCGCGCGCGGCCCATAGGCCTGGACGACGACGCCAAAGCCGTTCCAGCCGGCGAGCTCCGGCTCGGCCAGCACCCGCTCGATGACGTCGAGCGACAGGTCGAGCCGGTCGGCCTCCTCGGCATCGATGTTGAGGCCCATGCGCGAATGCCGTGCGGCGAGCGCAAGAGACAGCAGCCGCTCGGCCATCACCGGCAGCATCTCTTCCTTCTGCGCCACCTCGTAGCGCGGATGCAGCGCCGACAGCTTGACCGAGATGCCATGGTTCTGCCGGATGTCGGGGCCGTTGGAACCGCTGTCGAGCGAGGAAATGGCGTCGGCATAGGCCTTGTGATAGCGCAGCGCGTCGGCCTCGGTGCGGGCCGCCTCGCCCAGCATGTCGAAGGAATAGAGATAGCCCTTCTGCGTCATCGGCCGGCCGCGCTTGACTGCCTCGGCGATGGTGCGGCCGAGCACGAATTGTTCGCCCATTTCGCGCATCGCGGCCGCAACCGCCTTGCGGATGACCGGCTCGCCCAGCCGCCGCACCATCGAGCGCAGCGTGCCTTCGATGCCACCCTCGCCCTCGTCGAGGACGCGGCCGGTCAGCATCAGCGCCCAGGTCGAGGCGTTGACGAAGATGGAGCTCGAACCGCCCGAATGCGACGACCAGTCGTGCGGCGCGATCTTGTCGGCGATGAGATCGTCCATCGTCTCGGTGTCCGGCACGCGCAGCAGCGCCTCGGCCAGGCACATCAGCGCCACGCCCTCCTTGGTGGAGAGGCCATAGGCGGAGAGAAAAACCTCCATCAGCCTCGGATCGGACGAGCCGCGCACAGCCCTGACCAGATCCGCGGCTCGCGCCGAAATCGCCTTGCGGTCTTTCGCGGAAAGTCCTGTCGTCTCCGCCAGCCGCTTCACGGCCTCGTCTTCGTCGGGCAGGTAGTTGGCGCGGATCTGCTGGCGGATGGTGTCGAGCGGCATGGCGGTCCTGCGGAGCGAGCATCGGGGAGCGGGCCGGCGGTCACCGGACCGAATGGCGCAAGCTAGCACAGGCGCGAAATTTCAGCCGGTCCAAAGAAATCGACATGGCAGGTCATTTGATCTATCATTGCGGTCAAGATCTAACAAACAGACTGCCTTTTCGATGACAGAAGACCAATTGGACCGCATTGACAGGAACATCCTGTCGGCACTGGCAAGCAATGGCCGGCTCTCCATGTCCGAACTGGCGGCAAAGGTCGGTCTGTCCAAAACGCCGGTGCAGGCACGGGTGAAGCGGCTGGAGAAGGACGGCTATATCAGGGGCTATCAGGCAATCGTCGACCGCGAGCGCATGGGTGAAGGCCATGTCGCCTTCGTCCAGGTGAAACTGTCCGACACCCGCTCCGCGGCCCTCGACGCCTTCAACCGGTCGGTGCAGGGCGTAGCCGAGATCGAGCAGTGCCACATGATGGCATCGAGCTTCGACTATCTGCTGAAGGTCCGCACGAAGGATATCGCCGCCTATCGCCGCGTGCTGGGCGAGCGCATCTCGGCACTCCCCCACGTCGCCCAGACGTCGACCTTCGTGGCGATGGAAACGGTGAAGGATCGATAGAGTTCAATGACCGATACGCGATTTCGACTTTTCAGGCTCGAAGCTGATGCGAAGCTTCGAGCCTGTCGCCTTGGCGAAACGCTGCAGGGTTCGGGTCGAAGGCATGTTTCGACCGCTCTCCAGGCGAGCAATCACTGCCTGCGTCGTTCCCATGGCGGTAGCGACCTCTTCCTGCGTCATGTCGGCCTCACCTCGGGCCTTGATCAGAGCTTCGGCGATCGCGAACTCCTCCTCTAACGCCTCGTATTCCGCAACGAATTCCGGATCTCTGAACCATTCCTTGGCGACATCCTCAACAGGGATTGTTTTCCGGCTCATAGAACCTCCTTTGCTCGTTTAAGAGCCAATTCGATCTCGCTTCGTGGTGTCTTCTGGGTCTTTTTAGCGAACACACGCACCACAATCACACGGCGTTCGGCCGCAGTCACATAGACCGCACGGCCGATGCCATCCCGGCCCTTCATGCGCATTCCCAAAGCTTGCCTTCCAGATGCTTTAAATAGGGCTCGTGGACTTTTTGCAGTCCATGCGCTCAATCAAACGCGATATCCGGAGAAAACTGGCCAAAATATCTTTCGGTTGGGCCTCAAGCTCCCGCCTCACCTCGATATTGAGAAATGCGACTGACCAACTCATCCCGCCCAGTATACCTTTTTTGCAATAATTTTCAATCGCCGATATTCTCGGCAACCTCACTCCGACAGCGTCTTCAGGAAAGCCACCAGCGCCGCGCGTTCACGGTCGGACAGCTGCTCCAGCGGGTGAATCTCGGATATCCCCTCGACGCTGGGCGCGGCCTTGGCATAGTGCGCCAACACTTCGTCGAGCGACGAGAATTGCCCGGCATGCATGTAGGGCGGTCGCGTTGCAGCGCCGCGCAGCGACGGCGTCTTGTAGGCGCGAATCAGTTGCGGCGCATCCTTGACCATGAAGCGCAGTTCGCCGCAGGCGCCGGCATCGCCGTCGCGATAGGCGCCGAAGCAATTGAACGGATCCGCCTCGACCTGTGTCACCGCGTCGACGCGGCCACGATCCGGCGGCAGGCCCGTCACGGGCGGCACGCCAGTGTTGTGAAAACTGTTGTCGGTGAAGCGCGGACCGTCGTGGCAGGTCACGCAATTGGCCTTGCCCATGAACAGTTTCAGCCCGAGGATTTCCTCCCGGGAAAAGACGGCATCGCCCTTCGGCTCTGCGCCGGTGGCAAGGTCCAGTGCAAAGCGATCGAAGCGCGTCTGTGCCGGCTCGATCGACCGCTCGAAGGCGGCGATCGCTTTGCCGATATTGGAAAAGACGCGGTTGATCGCGTCGCGCTGTGCGTCGTTCATTGCATTCCAGGCCGCCTTTTCGGCATCGGTGCCAAGCGGACTGGCATTCGCCGGAATGCCGGAAAAATCGGGCAAAGGCCCGAAGATGCGCTCATAGCGCTCGCCGAAGCGCGCCTTGATGTAATGGGCGTAGGCGGCGCGGTTTCCCGCTTGCTCCAGCGGGTTTTCAAGCGGTGTCAGCGCTTGCGCCCAAAGGCTGTCGCGGCGGCCGTCCCAGAAGAACCAGGGATCGCGCGCCACGCCGGCCAACGGCATGGTGCGCCGGTTGGTGCGGCCGACACCGACGGCTTGCGGCAGGTCGTCCTGGAACTGGCGGTCGATCTTGTGGCAGGTCGAGCAGGAGACCGTGCCGTCACGGCTCATGCCGAGATCGAAGAACAGCGTCGAGCCGAGCGCGGCTGCCGCCGGCACATCGGCAAACCGGTTCGTCGTGTCGGGCTTCAGTGGCGGCAATGTGTTCAGCGCCAGCGAAGCGATCTTCTTCTTCTCAGCGTCGGAAAAATCCGGCTTGCCGCAGCCCGCGAGGACGACGGCCACCATCAGCGCCAGAAAATAGAAAAGGCGCCTCATCGCTCGCTCACAGCACCACGTTGAACAGCACCGTGTCGGAACCGGCGGTGGCCGATATGGCGAAATGCAGCTGCCACCAGCCGCTCATGGTGAACTTGACCCCTTCGATCCGGTAGCGTCCGTCGCCGAGATAGTCGGTCGCTTGCGGGCTGGTCGGCAGGCCGTGATTGTGCAGCGGCATGCCTCCGGAGATCGCGATCGCGGCCCCTTCCACCGGAACGCCGGCTTTGGTCTTCAGGGTCAGCAGCCAGGATTCCAGCTCGCCCTGCCGCACGACGCCCCGCTCCGGCGAAAAACTCGCCGTGAACAGCCCGTTGTCGCTGTTTCTCGTGCGCGACACATCCGGGCCGGCGGGCAGCGCCGAGCGCGGCGCGGTCAGGTAGACGACCGCCAGGATGCTGACCAGCAAGGCAGCCAGACCAAGACCCGCTAACAGATAACGCCATAACGATGCCAAACCGGTTCCTCTTCTGCAGACAACGTTTGCCGGGCAGATCGCATCCCGTCGGCTGTGGGAAAACGCTGTGGCGCAAAAAAGCCTGCTTGCCAAGCATGGCGCTGCCGGTGGCAAAAAGCTACAGCACCGAAATCACTGGAGGATTCTGGATGGCTGGAAACGGTGTCGCCTCGATCGGCGAATGCATGCTCGAACTGTCGGGTCAGACGGGTCCAAACTGGCGCATGGGTTTTGCCGGCGACACATTCAACACGCTTTGGGCGCTGCATGCGCTGAGCGGCGACCGGCCGGCAACCTATGTCTCGGCATTCGGCGACGATCCCTTCTCGCAAGGACAGATCGGCTTCTTCGCCGAAAACGGCATCGGCATCGGCTCCAGCCCGGTCATACCCGGTGCACGGCCCGGCCTCTACGCGATCACGCTGACCGGCGCCGAGCGCTCCTTCACCTATTGGCGCAGCGACGCCGCTGCCCGGCAGCTTGCTTCGGATCCCAAAGCCCTTTCAAAAAACCTTGAAAATCAGTCCCTTGTGTACTTTTCCGGAATCACTTTGGCAATTCTGGACGATGCCGCGCGCGCCACATTGCTGGCGGCCATCGCCAAGGCGCGAGCGGCAGGCTCGCTGATCGCCTTCGACCCCAACTATCGGCCACGGCTCTGGCGCCATCGCGAGGACGCCCAGGCTGCGATCGTCGAAGCCCTTGCCGCTACCGACATCGCATTGCCGACCTTCCCCGACGAGCAGATGCTGTTCGGCGACGAAACCCCGCGAGCGACCGCGGACCGTCTCGGCAAGTTGGTCGGTGAGGTAGTCGTCAAGAACGGCGAAGCGCCGGCGCTGATTGCCGGTAAAGGGACACTGGACGACGTGCCGGCGATTCATGTCGCGGCCCCTGTCGACACGACCGGAGCCGGCGATTCCTTCAACGGCGGCTATCTTGCGGCGCGCCTTGCCGGCCATGAGCCGGTGGAAGCCGCGCGCCGCGGCCACCGCGTCGCCGCCGCCGTGGTGCAGGTGCGCGGCGCGCTGGCGCCATTCGGGACACTAAGAGCGGCCTTCGACGGCTGAGGTCTGCTGATCTTAGGGCAGTCTGAAACGATATTCCGTCACGTGGTGATAAATAGCGCCCGGCCACAGCGTCGCTTGCGGGAAATACGGCCGGTTCGGCGCATCCGGCCATATCTGCGGCTCGAGGCAGAAGCCGGAAAAGGCCTTGTAGTCCCGCCCTTCCAAACCCGTGCGCGGCGTCACATACTGGCCGGTATAGAGCTGGACGCCTGGTTCCGTGGTCCAGACTTCCATCTCGACGCCGGAACTCGCCCCTTGCGTCCATGATGCCTGCCGCAGCGGCCCGCGCGTCGCGCCGAGGCAGAAATTCTGGTCATAAGGCAGCTGTTCGCCCTCGGTCTCCATGCGCAGCGGCCGTGCCTGGCGGAAGTCGAAGGGCGTGCCGTCGACCGGCTTGACCACGCCGGTTGGAATCATATCGCTGTCGACAGGCAGATAGGCGCCGGCGTTCAGCATCATCCTGTGGTCGAGAACGTCGCCGGCACCGCCATCATCCAGGTTGAAGTAGGAATGCTGGGTGAGATTGCACAATGTCGGCTCCTCGCAGGTCGCCGTCAGCTCGACGCTGAGCGTGCCGGGGATCTTCAGCCGGTAGGTGCAGGTGACATCAAGCGCGCCGGGAAAGCCCATCGCGCCGTCGGGATCATGTAGCGTCAGCGTAACGAAGTCCCTGCCATGCAGCGAAACCGCCCACGAGCGGCGCGCATAACCTTGCGAGCCGCCATGCAGCGTGTGCTTGTCGAGGAAATTCTGCTCGGTCTGGTAGCGGTTGCCGCCAATGGTGAAGCGGCCGTCGCGGATGCGGTTGGCATAGCGGCCGACAACCGCGCCGAAAAAGGCGTTGTCGGCCTCATAGGCTTCCAGGGTGTTGTAGCCGAGCACCAGCGGTGCATCATGCCCGGTCAGCCGCAAATCCTGGATGACGGCGCCGAGTCCGATGATGTTGGCGGTGAGACCGCCACCCCTGATCGTAAAGCGGCGCACCGGCTCGCCCGCCTGCGTCGTACCGAAAACCTCGCCGTCTTTCATCGCCATGCCCGCAAATGCCAAATTGATCCAGAGGGCTTCGGCTGGTTTTCTTAAGCCCAGGTGGACAGGTCACCGACCCGCCCGTCTCAGAGCAGTCTATCAGAGGCCGAGACCGCCGATGCAGACATATTTGGTATCGAGGTAATCCTCGATGCCCTGATGCCCGCCTTCCTTGCCGAGGCCCGATTCCTTGACGCCGCCGAACGGCGCTTCCGGCGTGGTGATCAGGCCCTCATTGACGCCGACCATGCCGTATTTCAGCCCTTCCATGACCCGGAAGGCACGGCCGAGATCGCCGGTGTAGAAGTAGCAGGCAAGGCCGAATTCGGTGTCGTTGGCGAGCGCGACGGCCTCTTCCTCGGTCTCGAACTTGAACACGGGTGCTACCGGCCCGAATATCTCTTCCTTCATGAAGCGCATCTTGGGCGTGGCGTTGGCGATGACCGTCGGCTGGAAGAACGAGCCGCCCAGCGCATGGCGCTTGCCGCCGGCGACGACCTTGCCGCCCTTCGACGTGGCGTCGGCGATCAGTTCCTCGACCTTCTCGACCGCTTTCTCGTCGATCAGCGGTCCCTGCTGCACGCCCTCTTCGAGGCCGGAACCGACCTTAAGCCCGTTGCTGGCGGCGGCGAGCTTCTCGACGAACTTGTCGTAGACGCCGGCCTGAACCAGGAAGCGGTTGGTGCAGACGCAGGTCTGGCCGGAGTTGCGGTACTTGGCGGTGATCGCGCCGGCGACCGCACGCTCGATGTCGGCATCATCGAAGACGATGAACGGCGCGTTGCCGCCCAGTTCCATCGACACCTTCTTGACGGTCACCGATGACTTCTGGATGAGAAGCTTGCCGACCTCGGTCGAGCCGGTGAAGGTGATCTTCGACACCAGCGGGTTGGCGCAGATCTCGTCGCCGATCTCGCTGGCCGAACCGGTCAGGATGTTGACGACGCCCTTGGGGAAGCCGACTTCCTCGGCCAGCGCACCCCAGGCCAGACCCGAATACGGCGTCTGCGAGGCCGGCTTGACGACCGCGGTGCAGCCGGCGGCAAGGGCCGGGCCAAGCTTGCGGGCCAGCATCGAGGACGGGAAATTCCACGGCGTGATGGCGGCAATGACGCCGACCGGTTCCTTGGTCACCAAGATGCGGCGATCCGCCCACGGCGACGGCACGACGTCGCCATAGGTGCGGCGGCCTTCCTCGGCGAACCACAATATGTAGGCCGCGGCCGAACCGATCTCGCCCTTCGATTCGAACAGCGACTTGCCCTGCTCGATGGTGAGCAATTCGGCCAGCACATCCTGGTTGTCCATCATCGCGTCATGCAGCTTGCGCAGCAGCTTCGAGCGCTCGAGCGCGGTGGTCTTGCGCCAGCTCCTGAAAGCTTCGCTGGCGGCTTCGATGGCGCGGCGGGTCTCGGCCTTGCCCGACTTCGGCACGGTGCCGATCTTGAGGCCGGTGGCCGGGTTGTTGACGTCGACCGTCTGGCCGCTGTCGGCCTGCACCCAGTCGCCGTTGATGAGATTGGCCTGCCGCATGAAATGGCTGGTTTTCTGAAGCATGGTCTATCCTCCGTTCGGCGCACTGACGGGCCGGCCTGTGAATTCTTCGGTGAGCGGGCGCCACGCCTTTGGAAAAGCCGGCACGCCGGAGCCACTGCTCTTTACCTAGGGCAAGGCCCGCAAGCAATCGCAAGATGGCATATAGGGCTTGGGCCAGCGCGAGACGAGAGCTACCCGAAAACGTGCAAGACAACCGTCAGCCAGAAAGCCGTGGTGACAGCGGCGCAGGCCGTGGCGATGGTCATCTGGTTCGACGCCAGTGCCTGGCCGGTGTTGAACTGAACGGCGATGAGATAGGAATTGATGCCGGACGGCAAGGCGGCAACCACGACGGCGACCTTGGCCGTCAACGGCGGCAGCCCGAGCAACCAGACCAAAGCGAGCACCAACGCCGGCATCAGGAACAGCTTCAACACCGAAAGCGCCAGCGCCGGGCGGACATTGCCGGATATGCCGAAGCGGCGCAGGCTGAGCCCCATGGCAAACAGCGCTACCGGCCCTGCCGTGTCGGCCAGCGCATCGACCAGCCGCATGACGAGGTCGGGCAGCGGCACGCCGCTCAGCCGCCATGCCAGCCCCAGGAGAATGCCGATGATCAGCGGATTGATGAACAACCGCCGCAGGAAACTGCGCAGCACCCGCAGCGGATGCACATGCTCGCCACCGCCGCGGCCGAACATCTCGAACAGCACGATCGATGCCATCATCATCACGGGCAAATGAACGGAAACCAGCAGTGACAGCACTTCGAAGCCGCTCGGGCCGAATATGCCGAGAATGAAGGGCGCGCCAAGCAGCACCACATTGGAATAGGCTGATGACACGCCCCCGACGACGCCGGCGCGTGCATCGCGCCCGAAACCCCGTGTGGTGACGACATGGCCCGCCGCCCAGGTGATCGCCACGGCGGTGAAGTAGGCGCCCCACAGCGGCCATGGCGCCACGCCGTGGAAATCGGCGTTCACCATCGTCTGGAACAAAAGCAGCGGCATCGCCACCGAGACGGCGAAATCGGCTATCCCCTCGCCGCTCGCCGGTCTGAGATAGCCCGTGAGCCCGGCGAGATAGCCGAGCGCCACGAGGCTGAAGACAAAAAGCACGGTTTCGGTAAGCGGAGACATTTTTCAGGGATAGGCGAGCAAGGCCGGTGGCGCAATCGCGCCCAAATTTGATCATGGTCCGCTGGCAGCGTTATACAGGGTTTGGAGTATCAGGGCGGACGCGGGCGACAAATGGGCTTTGTCGATATCTCGAAGCGTAATCTTTTCCGGCAGACATGGCGGACGGCTTTCGTCGCCACGCTGTTCTGCCTTGCCGCGACCACGCTTGCACTTGCCGAGACCAAAAGCCTCAAGGGCGTGGCGCTGATTATCGGCCAGTCGCAATACGAGCACATCGCCGCCCTCCCCAATCCGGCCAACGACGCCCGCGACATGGCCAAGATGCTGACCGACCTCGGCTTCGACGCCCGCAATGTCAGCAATCGCGATGCCGCCAAGCTCAAACGCGACCTCGAACGTTTTACGGAAGATGCCGAGGGTGCCGACGTCGCCCTCATCTATTATTCCGGTCACGGCATCGAGGCCGGCGGCGAGAACTACCTGGTTCCGGTCGATGCGGACGTGTCGTCGCTCGCAGATGCCGACCAGGCGCTGGTGCCGATATCGGCGGTCATGGACGCGTTGAAAAAGACCGTGCCGGTGACGATCGTGCTGCTCGATGCCTGCCGCACCAACCCTTTCCCGGCCAACGCCATGGTCCGGCGGGCGCCGACCGCCTCCGCCGAGCCGATTGGCGGCGGACTGGAGCCGGTGCGTGGCGCCAAGGCGCTCGGCAACGCGCCGGCGGCCGACGCCAGCCTCGGCACGGTGGTCGGCTTCGCTGCCGAACCCGGCCGCCCGGCGCTGGATGGCGCTGCTGGCGAAAACAGCCCCTACGCGGCAGCGCTGCTGCGCCATCTCGCCGCGATGAAGGGCACCGAGTTCGGCTCGGTCATGCGCATGGTGACCGAGGAAGTCTATCTCGACACCAAGACGAGGCAGCGCCCTTGGGTCAATGAAAGCTTGCGCCGGCTGCTCTATTTCGGCGTGGCGCCGCCGGAACCGACCGGCGACGATGGGCTGATCACCGGCGAACGGCGGCAGCTGCTTTTGACCATATCCGACCTGCCCGACCCGAAGCGGGCGCAAGTGGAACTGGCTTCTCTGCAGGAAAATGTGCCGCTCGATGCGCTCTATGGTGTGTTGAGGGCGCTTGGCACGGAAAAGATCCCCGAGGATCCCACCGATCTGCAGAAAGTGCTCTACGCGCAGGCCGAGCGGCTGAAGAAGATGATGTCCGAGCGCACCGCGCTGCGCACCGACGATCCTGAGATCAAGCGCCTGGTCGCCTCCGCCGACAAGGCCATTGGCCAGGGCGCGATCGTGACGGCGCGCAAGTTCCTCGACGACGCGGTCGGCCGGGTCGAGCGGACCAGCGATGCGGTCGACGAGGCCGAGGATCTCGTCAAGCAGAAGCGCCTTGCCGACGCTGCGATCTATGCCAGGCGCGCCGATGCCTCGGCGCTGGTGTTCGACTACAAGTCCGCCGCCGGCGATTACGCCAAGGCGTTCTCGCTGGCGCAGAAATGGGACGACAAGCTGCGCTGGAACTACAAGAACCAGGAGGCGGAGGCGCTCAACGCCTATGGCTATGCCACCGGCGACCTCGATGCGCTGCAGCATTCCATCGAGGCCTTTCGCGTCATCCTGAACTTCATCCCCAATGGCGAACAAAATCGCGACTGGGCGATCACCCGCAACAATATGGCGGTGGTGCTGCAGACCATCGGCGAGCGCGAGACCGAGACCGCGCGCCTCGAAGAGGCAGCGCGGATCTTCCGCGATTCGCTTGTGGTGTTCGATCGCGTGAAGGACGATCTCAACTGGGCCGCCGCGCAGAACAATTTGGCCAATGTGCTGCTGAAGATCGGCGAGCGCGAAAGCGACCCGAAGCGGCTGAACGAAGCGGTTGCGGCGATGCGTGCCACACTGGAGAAGCGCCCGCGCGACAAGGTACCGCTCGACTGGGCCTCGTCGCAGAACAATCTCGGCCTCGCGCTCTATGCGCTCTCCGAGCGCGAACCCGCCGGCGAGCATCTCGGCCAGGCGGAAGCGGCCTATCGGCTGGCGCTTGAGGAATACACCCGCGAGAAAGCGCCGGTGGAATGGGCGATGGTCGAGAACAATCTCGGCAACACGCTTGTGACGCTTGGCATCCAGCTCAACGACAAGGCCAAGATCAACGAGGCGGCCGACGCCTTCCGCGCCGCGCTCGAAGTGCGAACCCGTGAAACCTTCCCCGTCTCGTGGGCCACCAGCCGTCTCAACCTCGGCAATGCGCTGAGCGGCGTCGCCCGCTTCGACATGGGAACCGGCACGCTCGAAGAGGCAGCGGAAGCTTATGACGATGCGCTGACGGTATTTACCCGGCAAAGGTTCCCGATGGACTGGGCGTCAGCCCAGAACAATCTCGGCTCGATCTATCAGACGCTTGGCCAGCGCACCCGCGACGCAGCCAAGCTCGAGCAGTCGGCAGCAGCGTTCCAGGCAGCCCGGCAGGTCTATGTCAGGCGGAAATTCCCGCTCGACTGGGCCATGAGCTACTACAATCTCGGCAACACGCTGCAGCTTCTTGGCGGCGTGACCGACAAGCCCGAGCATTACAGCCAGGCGGTCGACGCCTACCGCGATGCGTTGCGCGAGTACAAGCGCGAGACGAACCCTCGGCAGTGGGCGCTGACCCAGGCCGGCATCGGATCGACGCTGCACTGGCTGAGCATGAGCAATGCCGATCCCAAGACCTTGCAGGATTCGATCGCCGCACGGCGGGCCGCGCTTGAAATTCTCACCATGAAAACGGCACCCGTCGACTGGGCCAATGCCCAGAACGGCATCGGCATGAGCCTGCTCAACCTCGGGAACATCCAGCGCACCGGCAAATATCTCGACGATGCGGAAGCGGCCTTCACGGCGACGCTGAAAGTGTTCACCAGGGAAAGCCAGCCCATGCAATGGGCGTTCGAACAGAACAATCTCGGCGACATCCACTGGAACCGCGCCGGCTATGGCGGCGGCAAACCGGAATATCTCAAGGCGATCGAATTCTTCGAGAACGCCAAGCAGGGCTTTACCGAAGCCGGCTACACCATGCCTATCCCGCTTACCGACCAGAAGATCGACCTGGTGAAGAAGCAGATCGCCAAAAAGTGAGGCGACGGGGGCCACAGGTGCTTTGCTTGTCTTTGTGCCGGCTTTCCGATCCCTATATGCGAATGACCGGCGCGTGATGCCACGCCCCTGGAAGGTTGCGATGATTCGATTTGCCTTGGCGTTGTTTCTGCTCGTCATTCCTTTCACGGCCCACGCCACGGATGCCGGCTGGGCACTGCTGCGTGACGGCGGCCATGTCGTGCTGCTTCGCCATGCCATGGTCACCGGCACCACCGACCCCGCCAATTTCGACATCGACAGCTGCGCCACCCAGGTCAATCTCTCGGCGCGCGGCAAGCAACAGGCGAGCAAGATCGGCGCCTTGTTCGCCGCGCGCGCCGCTCCCATCGAGCGCGTGCTGTCCAGCCGCTATTGCCGCTGCCTCGACACCGCGCGCATCGCCTTCGAGGCCGAACCGGAACCCTTTGCGCCGCTCGACCTGCTGAAGGGCGGCGATGCGCAGAAGGCAGAGCAGGTCGCCGCGATCATGAAGGAAATCCGCGCCTATTCCGGCTCCGACAATCTGGTCATGGTCACCCACCTGGAAGACATCGTGGCGTTGACCGGCATCTCGCCGCGCGAAGGCGAGGCCGTGGTCGTCGAGCCGCAAGGCGACGGCCTGCGGGTGCTCGGCCGCGTCACGTTTTGAGACGGCGGCAGTGTTGCCGAAATACCACTACCCGAAGAAGCCGCGAATTCGCCGCGACAATGCCGCTTGCGACAACCCGTCGCAGGCTCTATAGCCGCGCTCCCGGTCACGAAAACCGAAGCGAGCACAACGGTTGGAGCTTTTGCCTCCGCCCGTGCAGGCGGCTTTGCCGCCCTGTATACGGCGCCGCTTCGGGGATTGGGATCGCGGATGTAGCTCAACTGGGAGAGCGCCGGATTTGGTCCGGAGGTTGTGGGTTCGAGTCCCGCTGTCTGCACCACGGATAGCTCAGTTGGGAGAGCATCAGACTCATAATCTGACTGTCGAAGGTTCGAGTCCTTCTCCATTGGCCTCAAAGCCAGCACCCTATCACGGTGTTATCTGAAAACGGTCCGGGGACTGGAATGCTGAAGATCTGACGGACGGCAGAAGCCTTCGGGCCGCAGCCGTATCGAAAGGTCCGATGCCATCGGCTCGCGGCCAGGCCCGCGGTGACGATCAAGGCGCAGCGTCGCCGGCAAGGGAGGCCAAGGCCTCCGGCGCCCGCTTCGTTGCCCCGCGATCCGCTCCCGAAGGCCCGCCGCGGATCGATGCCACCAGTCCCCGGATCATTCGTGCCCGGACCATGACGACGTGAAACGAGAAACGAAGGGAAGATCGACGCATGACGTGACGCCTCGCATGGGGCCATGCCCGACAGGAGTAAGACAATGACTGTTCTCGATAAGGTTCTTGGACGCCAGCGCGTCCTCGTGAAGGAAAATGAACGTGCCCTCACCCTCTACAAGGGTGAGATCAAGGCTGTCCTGCTGCCGGGCGAGCATTGGCTCGCCAACCGGGGTGGAAGCCTTGAAGTGTCGCGGCACGATCTGAAGAACCCGGAATTCGTTTCGGCGTACGAGAAGGCGTTGTTCGACAAGCTCCCGGATGTGGCCGCACGTCATTTCACCGTCATTCGCACCGGTCGCGCGGATGTCGCAATCATCGAGCGTGACGGCAACCTGCACGCCGTTCTGGCGCCGGATCGCAAGCTGGTGCTGTGGACGGATGCCGGTCCGTGGAAGGTGACGCTGGTCGACACCTCGGCCGATCTCGCCATCGATCCGGCGGTGATGCGCCGGCTCGGCCAGGCCCGGAAGGCGGAATTGATGTCCGTCCACCCGGTCCTCGACGGCCAGGCCGGGCTGCTGTTCATCGACGGTGTGCTGGTGCGCACGCTCGCCGCTGGCGTGCATGGCTTCTGGAATGTCGGACGCATGGTGCAGATCAAGGTCGTCGACCTCAAGCGCCAGTCGCTCGATGTCGCTGGGCAGGAAGTGCTGACCAAGGATCGCGTCACGATCCGCGTCAACATCGCCGCCGAATACCGGGTCGTCGATCCGGTCAAGGCAGTGAGCGCTGTGAAGGACTTCTCCGAGGCCCTCTACCGCGCCCTGCAGTACGCCTTCCGCAAGACGCTTGGCTCGCTCACCCTCGACCAGATCCTGGAAAAGAAGGTGACGATCGACGAGGAAGCGGCGGCCAAAGTCCGTGCCGATATGGCCGAGATCGGGGTCGAGGTCAGCGATATCGCGCTCAAGGATGTCATCCTGCCGGGCGAGATGCGCGAGATCCTGAACCAGGTGGTGTCGGCCGAAAAGCAGGCCGAGGCCAACGTCATCCGCCGTCGCGAGGAGACGAACGCCACGCGTTCCCTGCTCAACACGGCCAAGGTGATGGCGGAGAACCCGGTGATGCTGCGGCTGAAGGAGCTCGAGGCTCTGGAAACCATCGCCGGCAAGGTCGAGCGGCTGACCGTCCACAACGGGACGAGCGGGCTGCTCAACGACCTTGTGAAGCTCCGCGAAGATTGATGCATGTCGCCCAAAAGTGGGGCCGGTTTTGGGATAACGACATGCATCCAAACAAGGCTGACGCAACGTCAATGGGAAGGGCCGCAGGTTTGACCGGCGGCCCTTCTTGCCTTTCCTGGGCACGCTTCCCATCTGCGCCCGGCTTATCAGGCCTTTTCCTGCCGGGAAAAACCGATTAGACAGCGCCCAAACGAATGCGGACAGATTCCGCCCGCAAAGAAGGAAAAGCCCTTGTCCACCACGTTCGACAAAGTCGCCAAGATCATTGCCGACACCAGCGAGATCGATATCGACACCATCACGCCCGAGAGCCACACGATCGACGATCTCGGCATCGACAGCCTCGATTTCCTCGACATCGTCTTTGCCATCGACAAGGAATTCGGCATCAAGGTGCCGCTGGAAAAGTGGACCCAGGAAGTCAACGACGGCAAGGCATCGACCGACGACTACTTCGTCATGAAGAACCTGTGCGCCAAGATCGACGCGCTGGTTGCCGCCAAGACCGCCTGAGATCGGGCAAGCGCGCGGCCTTGACGGGCTGCGCCTCCTGACCCACAAAGCCGCTCATGAGCAGCCCCCACGACGTCGTCATCACTGGCATCGGCCTTGTCTCCTCGCTGGGAGAAGGCCCTGACGCACACTGGCAGAAGCTCTCGCAGCCAGGCCTGCAGCCGGTGCTCGAAGCCGCGCGCTTTGCGCCCTACACCGTCCATCCACTGCCCGAGATCGACTGGAACCTGCAGATCGCCAAGCGCGGCGACCAGCGGCAGATGGAAACCTGGCAGCGGCTCGGCACCTATGCCGCGGGACTTGCGCTGGATGACGCCGGCATCAAGGGCAATGACGAACTGTGCACGACCATGGACATGGTGGTGGCCGCCGGCGGCGGCGAGCGCGATGAGGCGGTCGATGCCGCCATTCTGGCCGCTTCGGAAAACCGCAACGACCGCGATGTGCTGCTCAACGAGAAGCTGACGACGGAATTGCGGCCGACTTTGTTCCTGGCCCAGCTCTCCAATCTGCTCGCCGGCAACATCTCCATCGTCCACAAGGTGACGGGCTCGTCGCGCACCTTCATGGGCGAGGAAGGTGCCGGCGTCTCGGCCGTCGAGACGGCGGCCGCGCGCATCCGCTCGGGCCAGTCGACGCATGTCCTGGTCGGCGGCGCCTTCCAGACCGAACATTCCGACATGCTGCTCGGCTATGAACTTGCCGGCTATCTGCATCGTGGCCCCTGGAAACCCGTCTGGCAAAGACAGGGCACCGAGGGCGGTGGCGTGGTGTCGGGCTCCGGCGGCGCCTTCCTGGTGCTGGAGCAGCGCGAGCACGCGGCAAGCCGTGGGCGCAAGATCTATGCCGAGCTCGGGCCGGTCGTCTCCGGCCGCGCGAGACGTTCGCGCGGGGAACTCGACGCCGAGATCGCAGCCCTGCTCAGCCGTGCGGCCTTGCCGAATGGCAAGTTGCTCGCAATGTCCGGCGCCTCTGGCGCGCATGCGGCGACCATCGCCGAGAAAGCGGCCCTCGATGCTGTCGAGGCAATCGCCGCGCGCGGCTTCTCGACACTGACCGGGCATATGAAGGAAGCGCAGTTTCCGTTTGCCGTGGCGCTGGCGGCACTGGCCGTCGACCGCAAGGCTGGCTACCCTGTCTTCGATGCCACAGCCGAGAAGCCGTTCGAAGGCATTCCCGCAAGCGTCCTTGCAACGGCGATCGGCTATCACCAATTCGAGGGCATGGCGCTGGTCAACGCCGCGTAACGCGGCTCCACGATCCATGCTGCAACGACAAGAGGATCCCGAATGGCCAATCTCAGAGATCACATGGGCAGGCCAATCGTCGCCGTCACCGGCATCGGCGTGGTGACCTCGCTGGGAGTCGGCAAATCAGACAATTGGGCAGCACTGACCTCGGGCAAGTCGGGCATCCATCCGATCACCCGCTTTCCCATCGATCAATTGAACACCCGCATCTCCGGCATGGTCGACTTCCTGCCGTCGAGTTCGAAAGGCGCGAGCCCTCTCACCTACGAGTTGGCCGAGCTTGCGGGTATCGAAGCCGTGGCCGAAGCCGGTCTTGATTCCAACGATTTCGGCGGACCGCTCTTCCTTGCCTCCCCGCCGGTCGAACTTGACTGGGCCGAGCGCTTTTCGCTCTACAATTCCGACAAGGACAAGGATGACACCGCCGCCGAAAGACTGCTCCGGGTGGCGCGCAGCTTGAAAGAGCTTGATATTTTCGAAACGACCCAGTTCGGCTCGATCGCCGACCGCCTTGCCGACCGCCTTGGCACGCGCGGTCTTCCGATCACGCTGTCGACGGCTTGCGCCTCGGGCGCCACCGCGATCCAACTCGGTGTCGAGGCGATCCGCCGTGGCGAATGCGACCGGGCGCTTTCGATCGGCGCCGACGGCTCGGCGACCGCCGAGGCACTGATCCGTTTCTCGTTGCTTTCGGCGTTATCTACGCACAACGACATTCCCGAAAAAGCATCGAAGCCTTTCTCCAGGGATCGCGACGGCTTCGTGCTGGCCGAGGGATCCGGAGCACTGGTGTTGGAATCGCTTGAGGCGGCTTTGGCTCGCGGCGCCACCATCCTTGGCATCCTGGGCGGTTGCGGCGAAAAGGCCGACGACTTCCACCGCACCCGCTCGAAGCCGGACGCTTCGCCGGCCATTGCCGCGGTTCGCGCCGCGCTGGCCGATGCCGGCCTGGGTGAAGACGAAATCGACTATGTCAACGCCCACGGGACGTCGACACCGGAGAACGACAAGATGGAACATCTGGCGCTGTCGACGGTGTTCGGCGAGCGCATAAGCTCCATGCCGGTCTCGTCGAACAAGTCGATGATCGGCCATACATTGTCGGCGGCCGGCGCTGTCGAGGCCGCTTTCTCGCTGATGACGATGCGCGAAAGCGTCATTCCGCCGACCATCAACTACGACAATCCGGACCCCGCGATCGTGCTCGACGTGGTGCCGAACAAGAAGCGCAATGCCGAGGTTCGCAGCGTTTTGTCGAACTCCTTCGGCTTCGGTGGCCAGAACACTTGCCTTGTCATGGCGCGGGAACCGGTCTAAGCGACCTTTTTCAGCCATACAGAACCGACAGGCCTCATGCGCGCACTGCAACTTATCGAGGACCGCCGTCTTGAAACGGTGGACCTGCCGCCCCCGCCGCCACCCGCACTCGGCGAAGTCACGCTGCGCATCAAGGCGGTGGCCCTGAACCATATCGACGTCTGGGGCTGGCGCGGCATGGCCTTCGCCAAGCGCAAGCTGCCGCTGGTCGTCGGCGCCGAAGCCTCCGGCGAGGTCGAGGCGGTCGGTCCCGGTGTTTCCAGCCTGCTGCCCGGACAGTTGGTGTCGATCTACGGGGCGCGCACCTGCGGCCTCTGCCGCGCCTGCCGCGAAGGTCGCGACAATCTCTGCGAGCATGTCTCGGGAGTCCACGGCTTCCACCTCGACGGCTTCGCGCAGGAGAAGATCAACCTGCCAGCGCGCCTGCTCGTCCCCGCTCCTCCCGGCGTGACCGATATCGGGGCCGCAGTGGCGCCCGTGACCTTCGGCACCGTCGAGCACATGCTGTTCGACAACGCCAGGCTTCAGCCCGGCGAGACGATCCTGGTCCATGCCGGCGGATCCGGCATCGGCTCGGCGGCGATCCAACTGGCTAAGCGCATGGGCTGCACAATCATCACCACGGTCGGCTCCAACGACAAGATCGACAAGGCCAAGGCGCTCGGCGCCGACCATGTCATCAACTACCGTGACGACCGTTTCGAAGGCGTCGTGCGCAAGCTGACCAAGAAGAAGGGCGTCGACGTCGTCTTCGAACATGTCGGCGCCGACACTTTCGCCGGCTCGATGCTGTGCCTGAAGCGCGGTGGCCGCTTGGTGACCTGCGGCTCGACGTCGGGCGTGTCGACACAGATCAATTTGATGCAGCTGTTCCAGCAGCAGCTGAAACTGCTGGGATCCTTCGGCTGCCGCATGGAAAACATGGCCAACGCCATGCAGAAGATGGCGGCGGGCCAGGTCTCGCCGGTCATCGACACCGAGGTCGGCTTCGATGACATCGATGCGGCGCTGAAGCGCATGGAAGGCCGCGACGTCTTCGGCAAGATCATCCTGCGCGTCGTCTAGAGCCTTGATTTCGGTGCTCAAGAAGTTTCGCCGCGATCTCAGGTTTCGCTACGGCAGACAGCTGCGCCAGGTGAACTACTGGCTGGTTGCGCGCGCCGCGATGATCATCATCTCGATACTGCGCCTGCTGCCGGTCGACGCCGCGCTGAATTTCGCCGACCGCGTCGCGCGCCGTATCGGCCCCTGGGTCGGGCGTCATCAGGTCGCCATCGACAATCTGCACAAGGCCTATCCGCAAAAGAGCGACAGCGAGATCCAGGCCATCGCGTCGGATATGTGGGGCAACATGGCGCGGCTGGCCGCCGAATACATCTTTCTCGACGCCCTGTTCGACTACGACCCCGCCTCCAGCAACCCCGGCCGCGTCGAGGTCAAGGGAACGGAGCACTTCGTCGAGATAGCCGCCGAAAAGCAGCCGCATATCGTCTTCACCGGCCATCTCGGCAATTTCGAACTGCTGCCGGTGGCCGCCGCGACCTTCGGCATGAACATCACGGCGCTGTTTCGCCCGCCCAACAACCCCTACCTTGCCGACTACATCCTCTCGACGCGCCGCTCGACCATGGGTTCCCTGCTGCCATCGATGGCCGGCGCCTCGTTCGCATTGGCGGGCATCCTGGAGAACGGCGGTAATATCGGCGTCCTTGTCGACCAGAAATTCTCCAACGGCCTGGAGACGACCTTCTTCGGCCGTCCCTGCCAGAGCAACCGCGTGCTGGGCACGCTCGCCCGCCACTACGACTGCGATGTCTATCCGGCGCGCTGCGTCAGGCTGCCAGGCAACCGCTTTCGGCTCGAGATCGAGGAGAAGCTGGTCCTGCCGCGTACCGCCGACGGCAGCGTCGACGTTCACGCCACCACCCAGATGCTGAATGACGTGGTCGAGCGCTGGGTGCGCGAGGATCCCGGCCAGTGGATGTGGTTCCACAAAAGATGGGAGATCAGCAACTGGCGTCGCAAACAGCGCCCGAAGCCGACTCCAGTCGCAAACACCTAATGCATGTCGCCCAAACTGATCTGGTTTTGGGAGAACGAGATGCATAAGCAAAGACTTAAAGCGCGTCGCATGAATCTGTTTCGTCGCGACGCGCTTTAAGCAAGGCCTATGGCAAGAACACGCGTTTTACGCCAGCCGATCAGGTACCGGCGAAATCAGGCGCTCAGTTGGAGACGACAATGCGCGTGTTGCCGAATCCCACTTCCCGCACCATCGAATAGAAGGCCGCGGCATTGGCCGTGTGCAGCCGCACGCAGCCATGCGAAGCCGGGCGGCCGAGCTGCCTGACGGCACCGGTTCCGTGGATGGCATAGCCGCCATGAAAGAACACGGAATACGGCATCGGCGACATATGGTATTTGCGCGAATACCACATCCGGGCCGTGCGTTGCGGCCGATAGTTGCCACGCGGCGTGAAATAGCCGGTGCGCGCGGTCGACACGCTCCACCTGTAAACCGACAGCCCATACCGGACCGTCATCGTCTGCGAAGATACGTCTATGTTCGCCTCGAGGCTGGCTGCCCAGCCCTGCCCCGAAGCGCCGAACAGCATCGCGACAAATACGGCCGCCATGAGAATTGTCTTTTTCATGCGATCAAACCCCTTTGATTGCCCCTTGCTTGCCTGCCTGCCATCACGATGTTTTTCATCTTTTTAATGGCAAGTGAATGAAGTAACACACACTCGTTGACCAATTGGCCAATCCAAAGCAGAGAATTTGAACGATTCCCGCGATAGTTGCCGCATCACGCCGCACCGGCCTGATCACCAGCGGGCTTGCAAAACCGCCGATATCGCTGCTCAACTCGTCGTATGAACGAGCGACTCCTCAAGGCAATCGACAGCAAGCGCGACGATGTCGTTGCGCTGACCGCCGACCTCATCCGTTTTCCGACCATCAATCCGCCTGGCGAAGCCTATGGGCCATGCGCCGAATACATCGGTGCGCGGCTGAAGAAGCGCGGCTTCGAGACGGAATTCATCCGCGGCGAAGGCACGCCCGGCGATACGGATCGCTATCCGCGAATCAATGTCGTCGCGCGATTCGACGGACGCTCTCCAGGCGCCTGCGTCCACTTCAACTCGCATATCGACGTCGTCGAAGCCGGCGATGGCTGGACCGTCGATCCCTTCGCCGGCGTCGTCAAGGACGGCAAGGTTTACGGCCGCGGCGCCTGCGACATGAAGGGTGGGCTCGCCGCCTCCATCATCGCCGTCGAGGCCTTCATGGAAGTATTCCCCGAATTTCCCGGCGCCATCGAGATATCGGGCACGGTGGACGAAGAATCCGGCGGCTTCGGCGGCGTCGCCCATCTGGCCGGGCTCGGCTACTTCTCGAAGCCCAGGGTCGACCACGTCATCATCCCCGAGCCGCTCAACAAGGACCGCATCTGTCTTGGCCATCGCGGCGTCTGGTGGGCGGAAATCGAGACCAAGGGCGAGATCGCGCATGGCTCCATGCCGTTTCTCGGCGACAACGCGGTGCGCCATATGGGCGCTGTACTGCAAGCTTTCGAGGACGAGTTGTTCCCCGCGCTTGACCGCAAGATGACGCGCATGCCGGTGGTGCCCGAAGGGGCGAGGCGCTCGACCATGAACATCAATTCGATCCATGGCGGCCAGACCGAGGATTTCCGGCCCGGCCTGCCCTCGCCCAACGTGCCCGATTCCTGCCGGCTGACCATCGATCGCCGCTTCCTGCTCGAAGAGGATCTGGCCACGGTCAAAGGCGAAGTGACCGGCATTCTCGACCGGCTGAAGCGCGAGCGCAAAAAGTTCGACTACGAGATACGCGACCTGATGGAAGTGCTGCCGCTGATGACAGAGCGCGACGCACCCGTGGTCAGGGCCGTGGCGCAAGGCATTCATGCGATCTTCGACCGCGAGCCTGACTACGTCATTTCGCCTGGCACGTACGACCAGAAGCACATTGCCCGCATCGGCCACATCTATGATTGCATCGCCTATGGACCCGGCATTCTCGACCTTGCCCATCGGCCGGATGAGTGGGTCGGGATATCGGACATGGTGGAATCGGCCAAGGTGATGGCGATCGGGCTGAACGTGCTGCTGCGCGGCACGGCCGCGGGCTGAGGTCTCCCGCGGGGAAGCTTCGACCGATCGAAACGGCCGCCAGGAGAAAAACTTTCCCAACCACGAAGCCCGGCAGCACGAAACGCAATTTACTCCCGCGCGAAATCACGCTTCTATCGCCCGGTTTGAGCACGTGTCTGAACGCATGGGAGTGCACGATGAGATTGTGGAAAACCATTCTGGCCGCGGCCGTCCTGGCACTGGCCGCCGGAAGCCCGGCCTTTGCCGCGCGCACCGACCTTGTCATCGGCATTCCGCTCGAGCCGCCGCATCTCGACCCGACCGCCGGCGCCGCCGCCGCCATCGATGAGGTGCTCTACGCCAATGTGTTCGAAGGCCTGACACGCATCGGCCCGAATGGCGAAGTGCTGCCGGACCTAGCCGAAAGCTGGACCATTTCCGACGACGGCAAGGCCTACACTTTCAAGCTGCATACCGGCGTGAAATTCCACGACGGCGCCGACTTCAGCGCCGACGACGTGAAATTCTCGCTGGACCGCGCCCGCGGCGACAATTCCGTCAATGCTCAGAAGAACCTGTTCGCGGCCATCGACAAGGTCGATGTCATCGATCCGGCGACGGTCAAGATTACGCTGAAGAACCCGCAAGGATCCTTCCTCTACAATATGGGCTGGGGTGACGCCGTCATCGTTTCTCCGAGATCCGCCGACACCAACAAGGAAAAGCCTGTCGGCACCGGTCCGTTCAAATTCCAGGGTTGGGCCAAGGGATCGTCGATCACGCTGGTGAAAGCCGACCATTACTGGGGCACGCCGGCATTCCTCGACAAGGTCGAGTTCCGCATCGTGCCGGATGCCGCCGCAAACGTTCCGGCATTGCTTTCCGGCGACATCCAAGCCTTCCCGTTCTTCGATCCCGACAGCCTGGCGCAGGTCAAGGACGATCCGCGTTTCAAGGTGGTGATCGGCTCGACCGAGGGCGAAACCATCCTGTCGATCAACAACAAGAAGCCGCCTTTCGACAAGCTGCAGGTCAGGCAGGCGATCTCCTACGCGCTCGACCGCAAGGCAATCATCGACGGCGCCTCGGCCGGGCTCGGCCAGCCGATCGGCTCGCACATGTCACCGGCCAACAAGGACTATGTCGACCTCACCGGCCGCTATCCGCACGATGTCGCCAAGGCCAAGGAATTGCTGAAGGAAGCAGGCCTGGAGAACGGCTTCAAGGCGACGCTGAAGCTGCCGCCGCCCGGCTATGCGCGGCTCGGCGGCGAGATCATCGCCTCGGAACTCCGCGACGTCGGCATCAACCTCGAGATCTTGCCGGTCGAATGGGCGCAGTGGCTGGACCAGGTGTTCACCAAAAAGGACTACGACCTGACCATCGTCTCCCACACCGAGCCCAACGACATCGATATCTATTCGCGCAAGGATTACTATTTCAACTATGACAATCCGGCCTTCGACAAGGTGATCGCCGACCTCAACCTCACCTCCGACGCGGCCAAGCGCAAGGCGTTGCTCGGACAGGCGCAGAAGATCCTGGCCGACGACGCCGTGGTCGGCTTCCTCTATGAATTGCCGAAGGTCGGCGTCTGGGACGCCAAACTGCAAGGGCTGTGGGAAAACGCCCCGATCCAGGCCAATGACCTGACCAAGGTGAAGTGGAGCGAGTGAGGCTGTTGGCTAACAGGCGGCGCTTGCGCACCTTGACGCCCCCCTCTGCCCTGCCGGGCATCTCCCCCTCAAGGGGTGAGATTGCGCTGCCGCCGCTGCTTTCGCCAATCATCAACGACGCATTTGTGGCGCCGGCGCTGAAATCGCCAATCTCCCCCCTTGCGGGGGAGATGTCCGGCAGGACAGAGGGGGGTGTGCGGGAACTCGACCTTCGCCCGTTTGCAACAGGGCTCCGCCACCTCCCATGACCGCCTACCTCCTCAAGCGCCTCGCAATAGCGCTCGCCACGCTGGTGCTGGCTTCCATGGTGGTGTTCGCGGTGCTGGAAATCCTTCCCGGCGACCCCGCCCGGCTGATGCTGGGCATGAACGCCAGCGCCGACCAGGTCGAGTTGCTGCGCAACCAGATGGGCCTCAACGCACCGCTGCCTTGGCGCTACCTGCATTGGGCCGGCGGCCTGCTCAGCCTCGATTTCGGCCGCTCCTATACCTATTCGGTGCCGGTCATCGATCTCGTGCGCGAACGGCTTGCCGTGTCGTTGCCGCTGGCGCTGATCGCGCTTGTGCTGTCCACGGTCATCGCCGTTCCCGTCGGCCTGTTTTCCGCCAGCCGGCGCGGACGCGCCGGCGACACCGTGGCGATGGGCGCGGCGCAGCTTGGCGTCGCCGTGCCCAATTTCTGGTTCGCGCTGATGCTGATCTATGTCTTCGCGGTCTGGCTGCGCCTGGTTCCTGCCGGTGGCTTTCCCGGCTGGGGAGCCGGTGTCTGGCCGGCGCTGAAATCGCTGCTGTTGCCGGCAGTCGCCCTTGCCTTGCCGCAAGCGGCGATCCTGGCACGTGTCACCCGCTCGGCGCTGATCGAGGTGCTGAACGAGGATTACATCCGCACCGCCCGCGCCAAGGGCCTGCCCTATCGCGCCGTGCTTTGGCGGCATGCACTGCGCAACGCCATGATCCCGGTGCTGACCATACTCGGACTGCAATTCGCCTTCCTGCTTGCCGGGACCATCATCATCGAGAATGTTTTTTATCTCCCCGGCCTCGGCCGGCTGGTGTTCCAGGCCATCACCCAGCGCGACCTGATCGTCGTCGAAAGCGTCGTCATGCTGCTGGTCGCCGCCGTCATAGCCGTCAACCTCATCGTCGATCTTTCCTATGCGGTCGTCGATCCGCGCCTGAGAAGCCGGCAATGACCCTGCACATCGACATTCCCGAGGAAACGTTCGGCAGCATCCTGGCCAAGGCATTCCGGAACACCGCTTTCGTCACCGGCTTCGTCATCACCTTGCTCATCCTGGTGATGGCCATCATCTCCTATGTCTGGACGCCCTACGATGTAACGAAGCTGGTCATAGCCGACAAGACGCAGGGGCCCTCGCCGGCGCATTGGTTCGGCACCGATCATTTCGGCCGCGATATCCTGTCGATGATCATGGTCGGCGCCCGCAATTCGATTGCGGTGGCTTTTGTAGCGGTCGGCATCGGCATGGGCGTCGGCGTGCCGCTCGGCGCATTTGCCGCTGCGCGCGGCGGTCTCGTCGACGAGGCGCTGATGCGCATCAACGATCTCGTCTTCGCCTTCCCCGCCCTGCTGTCGGCGATCATGATCACCGCCATCTTCGGGCCGGGCGCCGTCAACGCCATCATCGCCATCGGCATTTTCAACATTCCGGTGTTCGCACGGGTCGCCAGGGCCGGCGCGCTGGCGATCTGGCCGCGCGAATTCATCCTGGCCGCGCGCGCCGCGGGAAAAAGCAGCACGCAGATATCGATCGAGCATGTCTTGCCCAACATCGCCACGCTGCTTCTGGTGCAAGGCACCATCCAGTTCGCGCTGGGCATCCTGGCCGAAGCCGGGCTTTCCTATCTCGGCCTCGGCGCGCAGCCGCCAATGCCAAGTTGGGGCCGCATGCTGTTCGACGCCCAGACCCGCATTGTGGTGGCGCCGTGGATGGCGATCTTTCCCGGCATGGCGATCGTCGTTGCAGTGCTCGGCTTGAATCTGCTGGGCGACGGCATCGCCGACATCCTCGACCCGAAATCGCGGCGGCGGCGATGAGCCTGCTGGAGATCGAGAACCTGTCGCTCGCCATCGGCGACACGCCGATCCTGAAAGGCGTGGAGCTCTCCCTTGCATCAGGCGAAGTCATGGGGCTGGTCGGCGAATCCGGCTCCGGCAAATCGATGACCGCGCTGACGGTGATGCGGCTCCTGCCCCACGCCGCGCGCGCCACCGGGCGCGTCACATTCGATGGCATAGACATCCTCGCCGCGACGGAGGACCAGATGTGCGCGCTGCGCGGCGACGACATCGGCATGGTGTTCCAGGAGCCGATGACGGCTCTCAATCCGGTCAAGACCATCGGCGAACAGGTAGCCGAAGGCATACGCTGGCACACCAAGGCCACACGCGCGCAAGCTGAAGAGCGGGCGCGAAAAATGCTCGACCGCGTCGGCCTTCCCTCGGCCAAATTCCCGCTGTCGCGCTATCCGCACGAGCTGTCCGGCGGCCAGCGCCAGCGCGTCGTCATCGCCATCGCCTGTGCGCTGAAACCGAAGCTGCTGATCGCCGACGAACCGACGACGGCCCTCGACGTGGTGCTGCAGGCGCAGATCCTCGATCTCCTGCGCGACCTCGTGGCGGAGAGCCGCATGGGCCTGCTGCTGATCTCGCACGACCTCGCCGTGGTGACCGAGATGGCCGACCGCATCACCATCCTGCGCCATGGCGAGGTGATGGAGGCCGGCGACACGGCGCGCACGCTGTCCGAACAGCTCCACCCCTACACGCGCCAACTGGCGCAAGCCTCGATGCATGTGCCGGCGCGCGCCAAGCCGCATGGCGCTGGAACAGGCAAGCCCCTGCTTCAGGTCGAAAACGTGACCCGTGACTATGCCGGCCGGCGCACCGCGCTGTTCAGGCGCGCGCCCGACATCCGCGCCGTCGACGATGTCTCCCTGTCGATGGCGCCGGGTCAATCAATGGCGCTGGTCGGCCGCTCCGGCTGCGGCAAGTCAACGCTCGCCCGGATGATCCTGGCACTGGACCGGCCAAGCGCCGGCACGATCCGGTTTCGCGGCGACACCATCACCGGCAAGCGCGAAGCGGAGCTGAAGCCGGCGCGACGCGACATGCAGGTTGTCTTCCAGGATCCCTATGGCTCCTTCGATCCGCGCCAGAAGGTGGAAAGGCTGGTCGCCGAGCCGCTGCATGTGCTGGAAAAGAAACCGACCCGCGCCGAGCGTCGCGAGATGGTGGCGCATGCGCTGCACGAGGTTGGCCTCGGCATCAGCGACATGGACAAGTACCCGCACGAATTTTCGGGTGGCCAGCGCCAGCGCCTGTCGATCGCCCGCGCCATCATCACCCGCCCCAAGCTGGTCGTCGCCGACGAGCCGGTCTCGGCGCTCGACGTCTCGATCCGCGCCCAGATCCTCGATCTGTTCGCCGAACTCAACCAGAAGCTCGGCATCGCCTATCTCTTCATTACCCATGACCTGACCGTCGCCCGAGCCATCACCGACGAGGTGCTGGTCATGCATGACGGCAAGATCGTCGAGCGCGGCAGGACGAACGAGGTGCTCGATCATCCGCAATCCGAGGCCGCCAGGGCGCTGGTTGCCGCCGCCCCGGACCTGCACAGGGCAATCGCGCGTCGGATGCAGGAGCAAGGTTAAGAAGGCGGTTCCCCCCTACTCTTCCGCCTTCACCACATCGACTGGGCTGATGTCGAGCAGATCGAGTGTGCGGCGCAGCAGGCGCACCTCGGTCTCGGCCAATTGAGAATCCGCCTTGGCGATCTCCGCCATATGCTGGGCCAGTTGCTTGCGCCGTTCGACGTCGAGATCGCGGAACAGCGCAATCGCCTGCGAGCCGTTGGTCTCGTAGCCGAACTCGTTGAGATATTCGATAACGCTGTCGATGCTGCTTTCCTGGATGCCGAAGGCGTCCTTGCAGATGCGCCGGAAGGCCACCATCTCGCTCTCGCTGACTGTGCCGTCAGCCAGGATCATGCGGAACAGCATCAGAAGTTCGGCCGACAGGACGGGATCGTCCGCCACCTTGCGCACGCCGGGGTCGCCGTCGAAGATCGAGCGTATCTGGTCCAACAATGCGAATGCCATCGGTGCCCCTTTCCGATTCCTCTCCACTAGAGTTAGCGCGAAATCGGCCTTGCGCAAATGGGGTGGTCGTGATCGAACGCCCGCTATCTCAGCCGACCGACGCTCCCACGGATCAGATGATCGATCTCAGCATCCAGACAGTTGCCATGCTCGCCTTCGCCGCCTTTGCGGCGGGCTTTGTCGATTCGATTGCCGGCGGCGGTGGACTGATCACCATTCCGGCGCTGCTGCTGGCCGGTTTCTCGCCGGTCGAGGCGCTTGGAACCAACAAACTGCAGGGCATGTTCGGCTCCGGATCGGCGACAATCCATTATGCCTCCAAGGGCCATGTCGATCTGCGCCGGCAATTGCCGTCGGCGCTGCTGGCGCTCGCCGGAGGCGCCGTAGGCGCGTTGCTGGCCACCATCGTCCCGGGTGATCTCCTGCGCGCCCTGCTGCCGCTGATACTGATCGCCATCGCCCTCTATTTCGCGCTCAAGCCCAACATGAACGACGTCGACCGCGCTGAACGCCTGTCGCCATTCCTGTTTGGACTGACCCTTGTGCCGGCAATCGGCTTCTATGACGGCCTGTTCGGGCCTGGAACCGGCTCTTTCTACATGCTCGCCTTCGTCGCCCTGGCCGGCTACGGCGTGCTCAAGGCGACGGCGCATACCAAACTGCTCAACTTCACCTCCAACATTGGCGGCTTCATCGTCTTTGCCGCCGTCGGCGTCATCTCCTGGAAGATCGGCCTGATGATGGGCGTCGCCCAGTTCCTCGGCGCCCGCGTCGGCGCCAGCCTGGCCATGCGCATCGGCGCCAGACTGATCAAGCCGCTGCTGGTGGTCGTCTGCGTCGCACTGGCGGTGAAGCTGCTGGCCGATCCGGCCAACCCGCTTCGCGTCATGATTGGTGTGTGACCACACGCCCTGATAGAATGCCGCTGTTCGAATCATGTTGGAGGAGCCAGACATGAATCTCAGCGCGCCTACCCAGATTGTTTTCATCATTTCCCTTGTCATCGCCATCATCGGCATTCTTGCCGCGCTTGGCGTCCTTGCGTTCATTCCAATCGCATCGGTGTGGATCGTTCTCATCGCCTACATCGTGCTTGCCGCCGGCTGCCTGATGCGCGGCGCCTGACAAGTTTCCCTTGAAGTGGGGACCGAGAGCGCCCGGCCAAAAGCCGGGCGCTTTTGATTCCAATCAAGGCTCTGCTAGATTTGCCTTGGCGGAAGGATGACCGATGCCAATCGAGATGCAGCGCCGGAAGGAACAGGACCGCTCGGTCGCCGGCCGGTTGGCCGAAGGCGGGAGAAAATGCGTAGCGCCGCTCTACCGAGCCAGCCCAAAAATCGCGTCACAGTCGAGATGGGTCTCCAACTCGGCCGCGACGTCGTCCAGCGCCCGCTCGACGTCGGCGCGATAATCGATGCCGCCGCCTTTGACGCCCAAGCTTTCGAGGAATTTTCCGCGAAAGCCGTCGGCGCCGAACAGGCCATGCATATAGGTGCCCAGCACCTTGCCGTCGGTGGAAACAGCACCATCCTCGACGCCGTTGATGATTGCCGACGGTCGCATCGTGTCCGGGCCGGTGGTCCGGCCGAGATGGATCTCATAGCCTTCGAGCGGCACATCGAACGGGACGGATCGCGCGCTGACATTGCGCACGGTCTTCTCCGGCTCCATCACCGTTTCGATGTCGAGCAGGCCGAGCCCTTCGGCCTCGGTGACGCTGCCCTCGATGCCCTCGGGATCACGCACCATCCGACCAAGCATCTGAAAACCGCCGCAAATGCCGACGACGTGCCCGCCGCGCTTGCGATGCACCGCAATATCCCTGTCCCAGCCGTTTTCGCGGAATTTCAGGAGATCGCCGATCGTCGATTTGGAGCCGGGAATGACCACCAGCCCGGCATCGGCCGGCAACGGCTTTCCCGGCGGCACGAACACCACTTCGACCTGCGGTTCGGCTTTCAGCGGGTCGAGATCGTCGAAATTGGCGATCCGCCCAAGCATCGGCACCGCGACCTTCAGCGCACGTTTCCCGCCGGACACGAGCCGTTCCAGCACGACCGAATCCTCCGAAGGCAGCCGCGCCGCCGCCGTCAGCCACGGCACGACGCCAAAGCTGCGCCAGCCGGTGAATTTTTCGATCGCCTTCAGGCCGTCATCGAACAGCGAGACATCGCCGCGGAACTTGTTGATGAGGTAGCCGACGATCATGCGTCGGTCTTCTTCCGGCAGGATCAGATGCGTGCCGGCGACCGAGGCGATGACACCGCCGCGATCGATGTCGCCGACCAGCACCACCGGCACGTTCGCACGCGTCGCAAAGCCCATATTGGCGATGTCGCGGCTTCTGAGATTGATTTCGGCCGGTGAGCCGGCGCCCTCGACGATGACCAGATCCGCATCTTCGCCGACTTTGCCCCAGGAATCCAGAACGGCATCCATCAGCCGGCCCTTCAGCGCCTGATAGTCGCGCGCCCGCGCCTCGCCGAACACCTTGCCCTGGACAATGACCTGCGCGCCGACATCGGTCTGCGGCTTGAGCAGCACCGGGTTCATGTGAACTGATGGCGCGACGCCGCAGGCGATCGCCTGCAGCCACTGCGCGCGGCCGATCTCGCCGCCGCCATGGTTGCCGTCGCCGGGAATGTCGGCCACAGCAGCATTGTTCGACATGTTCTGCGGCTTGAACGGCCGCACCTTCAGCCCGCGCTTTTTCGCGGCACGGCACAGGCCGGCGACCAGCACCGTCTTGCCGACATCAGAACCCGTGCCCTGCAGCATAATGGCTTTGGCCATGGTTCAGCCCCTGCCTTGCGCTGTGGTTCCGGTGATCTCGGATTTCTGCGCCAGAGGCCCACCGCGCCAGATGTAGAGTGCCAGCAGCGGCTCCTGGCCGGTGCGCATGGCGTGGTTGACACTGGAAGCGTGGTGGACGACCTCGCCGGCTTCTCGCATGCGAAAGCCACCCTCGCCCATGCGCCACTCGGTGCCGCCGGTCAACGGAATGTAGATCTCTTCGGCGATGTGGTGATGGTCAGGATAGACGATATCCGGCCCAAGGATCAGCAGGCCGGACGCGGCCTCGTCATTGGCGAAATGGCCACGCGTGCCGAACACCTCCAGCCAGCCGTAATTATCGACGAACGCGCTGCCGAAGTCCGATTCGCTGTAGGTCTGCCCCCAATGCAGATTGCCGCGCTGCCCGGCAAGACATCGCACCAGAGGCTTCGCATCCGGGAGCGCCAGTTCGACGGCGCGATCGAGATGGCGAAGGCAAGCGAGCGGATGTGCCTCCAGTGGGCGAGTCGGCATGTCCCAGCCGATGCGCGCCACGGCCTCGCGCACCAGCGCATTGTCCACGCAACCAAGATAGGCGTGGAACCGCCCCAGCAGTTCGTCGAATTTTGTCGTCACATCTCACTCCGGACATGCATTGGCGCACAGCCGCTCCGCGGCGGGTCGGGTTGCGCGGCGGCATCATTGGTCTAGATTGGTGCGCGCGCAAAGCCAAAAACGACAGGCCAGCAGGTCGAAACCATCAGGGAGAACGCCATGGACGCCGCGGTCGATGCGAGCACCAGCCAGTTCGAACTCAACGAGGAACAGCGCGCCATCCAGGAGATGGCACGGGCCTTCGCCACCAACCGCGTCGCGCCGAATGCGCTCGACTGGGACCGCAAAAAACATTTCCCCGCCGATGTGATCCGCGAGACCGGCCCGCTCGGCCTCGGCGGCATCTATATCAGGGACGATGTTGGCGGTTCCGCACTCGGCCGGCTCGACGCCGTGCTGATCTTCGAGGCGCTGTCGCACGCCGATCCCGCCTTTTCGTCCTTCATCTCGATCCACAACATGGTGGCATCGATGATCGACCGCTTCGGCAATGACGAGCAGCGCCAGCGCTTTTTGCCCAAGCTCACCTCGATGGAATGGCTGGCGAGCTACTGCCTGACCGAGCCGGGTTCGGGATCCGATGCCGCCGCGCTGAAGACGCGCGCGGTGAAGAGCGGCGGCGACTACATCCTCAACGGCACCAAGCAGTTCATCTCGGGCGCCGGCGACAGCGATGTCTATGCTGTCATGGTCCGCACTGGCGCCGATGGTCCGAAAGGCATTTCCACGGTCATTGTGCCGAAAGATGCGCCCGGCCTTTCCTTCGGCGCCAACGAGCACAAGATGGGCTGGCACATGCAGTCGACCCGCCAGGTTATCTTCGAGCATTGCAAGGTGCCGGCGGAGAACCTGTTGTCGGGCGAAGGCGCCGGGTTCGGCATCGCCATGGCCGGTCTCGACGGCGGCCGGCTGAACATCGCCGCCTGTTCGCTGGGCGGTGCGCAGTCGGCACTCGACAAGGCGCTGTCCTACACCGCCGAGCGCGAGGCCTTCGGCTCGAAGATCAACCAGTTCCAGGCGCTGCAGTTCCGGCTGGCCGACATGGAGACCGAGTTGCAGGCGGCGCGCATCTTCCTCTATGCGGCTGCCTCCAAGCTCGACAGCAAGGCGCCTGATGCCGGCAAATGGTCGGCGATGGCCAAGCGCTTCGTCACCGACACCGGCTTCAACGTCGCCAACGATGCGCTGCAACTGCTCGGCGGTTACGGCTATCTGCACGATTACGGCATCGAGAAGCTGGTGCGCGACCTGCGCGTCCACCAGATCCTCGAAGGCACCAACGAGATCATGCGCGTCATCATCGCGCGGGCGCTAATCGGACGCTGAAGCCAGCTGGCTCCGGGAGAGAGACAATGACGACGATCGCCTTCATCGGCCTTGGTAATATGGGTAATCCGATGGCTGCCAATCTGGTCAAGGCCGGGTATACCGTAAGCGGTTTCGACCTCGTGCCCGAGAACTTGACTGTAGCGAAAGAGCACGGCGTCGTCGTCATGGCGAATGCCTTGGCCGCGGTGAAGGATGCCGATGTGGTCATCACCATGCTGCCGGCCGGCAAGCACGTGCTGTCGGTCTATGAGGACATCGCGCCTAAGGCAAAAAAGGGCGCGCTGTTCATCGACTCCTCGACAATCGACGTCGAATCGGCACGCAAGGCGCATGCGACAGCCGCAAGGCATGGCTTGTTGTCGATCGATGCGCCTGTTTCGGGCGGCACCGGCGGTGCGGCGGCCGGCACGCTGACCTTCATGGCCGGCGGTTCAGACGATGCCTTCGCCGCCGCCGAGCCGATCCTGAAGCCGATGGCCGGCCGCATCGTCCATTGCGGCGGTGATGGCGCCGGCCAGGCGGCGAAGATCTGCAACAACATGATCCTCGGCATTTCGATGATCGGCGTCGCCGAAGCTTTCGTGCTGGCGGAAAAACTCGGTCTGTCGCATCAGGCGCTGTTCGACGTCGCCTCGACATCGTCCGGCCAGTGCTGGTCGCTGACCACCTATTGCCCCGTGCCCGGCCCGGTGCCCACTTCGCCGGCCAACAGGGACTACAAGCCAGGGTTTGCAGCCGCATTGATGCTGAAAGACCTGAAACTGTCGCAGGAAGCCGCTCAGGGTTCCGGCGCCGTGACACCGCTGGGCGCCGAGGCGGCCCAACTCTACGCCCTGTTCAACGCTCAAGGGAACGGTGGCGCCGATTTCTCCGGCATAATTAATTTTTTGCGCGGGAACCCTGCATAACTAGCTGATATTATTGTGTTTCCTGAATTCCACAGCCAGAAAAATTGCAAATTTAGATTTGCTTAAGCTCTCGATAACTCCGCGGTAACGATGTCCCTATAAAACGGATGGCGAGGCGGACATATCACATCCGCCCGGCGCTCCGGATCAGGTCTCGCGTACCGGAGCCCGTAAGTTCGACAAGTGCCCATAAAGTTTCGCAAATTGTTTGCGTAGCGAAGCGCCTGCGTATCTGGCAAAGCCGCGTTCCCGATGGAGCGCGGTTTTTGCGTTTCTGCCGCTCCTGAAATTTATATTCCGATTGCCGCGTTCGGGATCGGAACGTGATCTTCGTTGGTCAGTACGATCGGCGCGTCCTCCCCGTCCACCCTGACGACGAGCAGGCGCGAGCTCCATGAGCCGGCGTTGCGAACCAGGTGCGAATACACCGTGCCCTTGCCCTTGGCGCCATGGACCGGAATGCTGAACTGGGCATCCCCCGCGCCATTCGCATTGACGTCGAGATTGCCTCCGACCCAGAAATTGTCGGTCACGTCCTCGCCGATGGCAGCTTTCACGCGCGTGTCGGCGCGAATGGCATCCATGGTCATGTGATAGGCGTCGCTGCTTTTCAGAACGAAAGGAATACCGCCTACCATCGTCGCGCAGCCGCCGATCCCAACCACCCACACCGCCAGTCCCGCGATCGCCCAGTTCCGCTGCGTCTTGCGGAACTGTTCGGCGTCGCGCCAGGCACGATTCTGCCAAGCCCAGCGGCTGCCCCGCGCGCCGAGCAAGATGATCATGACGATGTTGACCAACGGGATCAGCGCCAGCAGCGCGATGAAGGTGCTGTTGCCGATGCCCCAGATCCAGTTGAGGAAAAAGGCGCCCCAGTTCCAGCGGTCGAGCTCGGCCGGAATTTCAGCCGGCTGGTTGAGCGGTTGTCCTGTCATCAACTCTCCCTTCGGCGAACGGCCTCGACGGCTTGTAGCCGATAGCGCCGATGACCGGAACCCTTGGCCTATCGGGGAAAGACGAACAAGAGACCGGCTCAGGACGGATGGCAGGCGTCCCGAACCACGGGACGCCTGCAATATCTTATCGCTTGCGCAGATCCGCTTGCGCCAGATCCAGCGCCTTGCCGATACGCTCGCAAGCCATGTCAATCGTGTCGCGGGTCCAGATCAACGGCGGCGACAAGATCATCGTGTCGCCGGTGGCGCGCAGCATCATGCCGTTGGCGATCGCATGGTCGCGCACGGTCACCGCGGCACTTCCAGACGGCAGGAACCGTTCCTTGGTCGCCTTGTCCTTGACGATCTCGATCGCGCCCATCAGGCCGATGGAGCGCACCTCGCCGACCAGATCATGCCCGGCGATGCGTTCCTGCAGGGCCTTGGCGAAATAAGGCCCGGTGTCGTTCCTGACCCGCTCGACCAGGCCTTCCCTCTCGATGATCTCCAGGTTCTTCAGCGCCACGGCGCAGGCCACCGGGTGCCCGGAATAGGTGTAGCCGTGATTGAACTCGCCACCCTTCTCGACCAGCGTCGAGGTGATGCGGTCGCCGACCAGCAGCGCCGACAGCGGCTGATAGCCCGATGTCAGCGCCTTGGCCGTGGTGATGGTGTCCGGCTCGATGTCGAAGGTCTGGGCGGCGAACCACTCGCCGGTGCGGCCGTAGCCGGTAATGACCTCGTCCAGCATCAGCAGCACATCGTATTTGCGGCAGATGCGCTGCACTTCCGGCCAGTAACTCATCGGCGGTATTTTCACGCCGCCTGCCCCCATCACCGGCTCGCCGATGAAAGCAGCGACCTTGTCGGCGCCGGCCTCGAGGATGGCATCCTCCACGGCCTTGGCCGCGCGCAGGCCGAAATCGTGATCGCTTTCGCCCGGCAATGCCAGCTCATAGGCATAGGGCATCATCACATGGACGATGTTCGGCACCGCGCCGCCGAGCTGCTTGTGCATGGCATCCATGCCGCCGAGCGAGGTGCCGGCTATGGTCGAGCCGTGATAGGCCATCTTGCGCGAGATGACGCGGTTCTTCTCCGGCTTGCCTTCCAGCACCCAGTAATGACGGGCAAGTCGCAGCGCCGTATCGTTCGCCTCCGAGCCGGAGGAACCATAGAAGACCTGGTTGACGTTCTTCGGCGCGATTTCAGCCAGTTTTTTGGACAACAGCACCGGCGTCGGCGTCGAGCATTTGAAGAAGGAATTGTAGTAGGGCAGCTCCTTCATCTGCGCATAGGCGGCTTCGGCCAGTTCGTCACGGCCATAGCCGATGTTGACGCACCACAGGCCGGCCATACCGTCCAGCAGTTCCGTTCCTTCGGAATCGTAGATGAACGGGCCATTGGCATGGGTGATGATGCGCGCGCCCGCCTCACGCAATTCCTTGTGGTCGGTGAAGGGATGCAGATGGTGCGCGGCGTCGATCTGCTGAAGCTGCTTCAGCGAATAATTCTGATAGGTCATGTCTGATCTTTCCTCTGGATTCAATCCGGCTGGCGCCGGGGCGAACTCGTCAGAGGATGGCAGGCGGCGAATAGCCGATGCGGGCACATAGCCGCAAAAGCTCGGCGCGCAGCGTGCGCGATGACGGTGTCACCGCCACCCGGAATGCGCGAGCTGATAGCCTAGCGAGAGCCATGGCAGGCACCTTAGAGCAATTCCAGGAAAAGTGTGAAACGGTTTTCCGTCCGGAATTGCGTCAGAACAAGGATTCAGGGCAAAGGGCGGTTCGACCACCCTTTGCTTGGCCGATGACGGCGGAATGTGGTGGCTAGGCCTTGCCGCTTAGCGCCCTCTGCAGGAACACATATTTCATCGCCGCCTGCATCGCTTGAGGCCTACGGTCGCCGCGCCCGCCATGCCCGCCCTCGGTTTCCTCGAAGAACAGCGTCCTGGCATGGCCGGCCTCCTGCAGCCGGGCCGCCATCTTGCGCGCATGGCCGGGATGGACCCGGTCGTCCGCCGTCGAGGTGGTCAACAGCACCGGCGGATAGGCGACGTCGGCATCGACATGCTGGTAGGGCGAATAGGCGGAAAGCCATTTGGCGTCTTCGGGCTTCGACGGATCGCCATATTCGGCCATCCACGAGGCGCCGGGCGGCAATTGCGTGTAGCGCAGCATGTCGAGCAGCGGCACCTCGACGATGACGGCACCGAACAGCTCCGGGTGCTGCGTCAGGGAAACACCGGTCAGCAAGCCGCCATTCGAGCCGCCCTGGATGCCGAGCGAGGCAGCCGTGGCGATGCCGCGGCGGACGACGTCCTCGGCGACCGCGGCGAAATCGTCAAAACCATTCTGGCGTTTGCCCTTCAGCGCCGCCTGATGCCAGGCCGGGCCGAATTCGCCGCCGCCGCGGATGCAGGCCTGCACATAGGCGTTGCCCTTCTCCAGCCACAGCCTGCCGCGCACGCCGGCATAGCCGGGCAGCAACGGCACTTCGAAGCCGCCATAGCCATAGAGCAACGTCGGCACGGGGCCCTTCTGGTCGCGCCGCCGGACGACAAAATAAGGGATCATCGTGCCGTCCTTCGAGCGCGCCTCGAACTGTTCCGAAATCAGCGGCGAAGCATCGAAGCGTGCTGGCTGCGACTTCACGGTTTCAAGCGTCGCGCCATCGTCATCGGACCAGATGATCGAGCTCGGTGTCAGGAAATCGGTGAAGGAGAAGGACACGCTGGAGCCGAAATGCTCAGCGTGACTGATGCCGACGGTGCCGTTTTCAGGCAGGGCGACCGGCGTCAGCGACCAGGCGCCGTCCTTGCGTTCGCAGACGAGAACCTTGCCGCGCACATTGTCCATCAGGCTGATGAACAACCGGTCCTGGGTGCGGGCAATGCCCGCAATCGATACGCGATGCGCCGGCGCGAGCAAGGTCTCGATGGCGCCAAGGCTGCCGATTTTGATCCAGTGCGCGAAATCGAGCGAATAGAGCCCGTCCGGCTGGCAGGCCGTGCCATCCGGCGCCGTCCAAGGGGTGCGCACCCCGAACACCATCTGGTCCTTGAAAAGCGCGGTGTCGGTGACGTCGTCCGGCAGCGGGATGCGCCTGTTTTCGCCTGACGGCAAATGCAGGAAGCTGTGCGATGCGAAGAAGTTGAGCGTCCGCGCCAGAAACAGATGGCGCTTCTCGCCGTCGAACTCGACACCGGCGCCGACGGCGAGATCCTCGGTCTTTGCCTCGAAGATCAGCGTCGCGTCTTCGAGCTTGGTGCCGCGCTTCCAGAGCTTGACCACGCGCGGATAGCCGGACTCGGTCTTGTCTCCTTCCTCGAAGGCCGCCGAGACGATGACCGTGTCCTTATCCAGCCAGCCAAAACCCGATTTCGAGGCCGGCGCGCGGAATCCGCCCTCGATGAACGATTTGGTCTCGATGTCGAACTCCCGCATCTCGCTGGCATCGCCACCATCCGGCGACATCGAGAGCAGGCAGCGGCTGAACTCCGGATAGAGCCGGCTGGCGCCGCTGAATACCCATTTGATTCCCTCCTTCGCCGCGAGCTGGTCGAAGTCGATGATCGTTTCCCACTCCGGCTTCTCGGTCTTGTAGGAAGCGACGGTCGTGCGGCGCCACAGGCCGAGCGCATTGGTCCTGTCCTGCCAGAAATTATAGACATGGCCCGCAATCGCCGCGCCCACGGCCATGTTGTCCTCGGCCGTCATCAGATCGAGCGCGGTCTGGAACGATGCCTGGTAGGACGGATCGCCCTGCAACTGCCCTACCGTCACTTCGTTCTGACGGTGCACCCAATCCAGCGACTGTTTGCTGGTCCTGTCCTCCAGCCAGAGGAAGGGATCGTCCGTGCTGGAGTCTGGCTTGGCGATGGGCTTGGTCATGGAATCTCCGATAGGCATGTCTTGGCATGCAACATCGACATGCCTTGTCCGATATTCAATAGCTGCGGCATCGAGGCCAAGGATTCAGGCTTTCTCGCGACCGGCGACACTCGCAACCGCCAGCGCCAGGCACAGCAGGCCAAGCGTGAGCGGCAGGCCGCCCGCGCCCAGCACATCCATGGCGCTTCCCGCCACCGGCGGCACGGCGATGCCGCCGACACCCCACATCAGCGAAAAGGCGGCATTGCCGGCGACCAGTGTCGAACCGGTGAAGCGTTCGCCGAGTTCGATGATCGACATCGTGTAGATGCCGTAGGAGACGGCGCCCCAGATGAAGATCATCGGCCAGATCAGCGGTGTCTCGATGAGAAACGGCAACAGCGCGCATCCTAGCGCCGTAACGCTTATGCAGACCAGCCGCACGAACCGCGCCGTCAGCCTTTCCGCCAGCAGGCCGAGCGGCACCTGCATGGCGATGTTGCCGGCAATCATCACCATGAGCAGCGCCGACATCCGGGCTTCGGCGATGCCGTAATGCGTGCCGTAAACCGGCAGCAAGGCCAGCGCTCCCTGTTCGAAACCGGCGGCCACGATGACCGCAAACAAAAGCAGCCAGGCCAGCGGCACGAAACCCAGGACGGAAACCTGGTGACCGGCCTCGTCGACTTTCGGCAGGCGCGGCAGCACGGACGCCAGGCAGATGCCGCACAGCACGAAGGCGCCAATGCCGACCAGGAATGGCGGCCATCGCTGGGTGCCGACGGCAAGCAGGCAGAGTGGACCCGCCGCGAAGCCCGCCGAAATGATCGTCGAATAGATGCCCATGATGCGGCCGCGACGGGCCGGCGGCGCCAGCGCGATCACCCAGATTTCGCTTAAGACATAGAGCGGATTGGTCACCACACCGATCAGGAAACGCAGCGGGAACCACAGATAGACATTCTGCGTCCAGCCGATCAGGGCCAGCACGACAGCCGAAAGTGCTGCACAGGTAAGCGCCGTGCGCCCTGCTCCGAACCGCCGTGCCAGCGCCGGAATGAGCGGCGACGAGACGATGAAGCCGATCGGCGTCATCGCCGCCGACAGGCCGATCATCGCCGGCGAGATGCCCTGCCGCTGCAGGATGAAGCTCAGCAAAGGGTAGGACAGCCCCTGCGCGATCGCGAACACCGAGACGGTCGCGATCACGCCGGTGATCGCAGCCCATTGCATCCCCGCCTCGCCGTTGCCGGGGCTGGCCGCGATCATGTCTGCCCGCTCCGGCGGACCGACGAGCGATAGAGTGCAAAGATCACCAGCAAAGCATCGAGGCCGATGATCACGATCGGCAGGCCGAGCGGGCCGATGCCCTCCATGAGCAGGCCGGCGCTCGGCGGGCCGACAATACCGCCAACGCCCCACAGCAAGGCGAAGGCCGCATTGCCGGTGACCAGCAGCGTGCCCCTGAACCGGCTGCCGAGTTCGACCAGCGCCATCGTATAGACGCCGTAGCCAACCGCGCCCATCACCAGAAGCACAACCCAGACCAGCGGCGTCATGATCAGCAGCGGCAGCAACAGCGCGCAGCCGGTGGTCGCCATCGCGCAGGCCAAGATCATGGGGCGGCCGCCGAACCGCTCCGCCAGCAGGCCAAGCGGGATCTGCAGCAGGATATTGCCGAGGGAAAGCGCCATGACCAGCGCGGCGAGCACCGCTTCCGGAAGGCCATAGCCGGCGCCGAAGACCGGGACCAGCGCATAGGTGCTTTGCTGGACGGCGGCCGAGACCAGCACGGCCAGCAGCAGAGCCGGCGCCAGGCGGGCGAAGCTGAAAAAACTGCCGGCGGGCTGGCCGTCATCTTCAAAACCGGTGAGCCTCGACGAGACAAGACGCAGAATGACCGCGCAAAGCACGAAGCCGCCGATGCCGACACTGAAGGGAGCCCAGCCCGACGTACCGACCAGGGTCAAGGTGAAGGGCCCGGCCGCATAGCCGGCGCCCATCAGCGTGTTGAACACGCCCATGACCCGGCCTCGCCGCGATGGCGCCGCCAGCGACAGCGCCCAGACCTCGCCAAGGATGTAGAGCGGATTGATGACCACGCCGATGATGAACCGGATGACATACCAGGCCGCCCAGTTCTGCAGATAGCCGACGCCCAGGAAGCACAGCGCGCCGATCAGCGAACAGCCGACCGCAAGGTTGCGCGCCCCGACCAGCCGCACCGCCGCCGGCACGAAGGAAGCCGACAGGATCAAACCGAGCGGCATCATCGCCGCCGACAGGCCGATCAACCCGGGCGACATGCCCTGCTTCTGCATCAGGAGCGTGAACAGCGGCGAGCTCAGCCCCTGCGCGGCGCCGAACATGGCAAGCGCTGCGGTGACGCCGGCGAGCGCTGCCCACTGCGTCCCCGCTTCGACCTCGCTCGTGCCGGTTGCGACCATGTAATTATCCACGTGCGATGCCGGCTGGCGTCCCGGCCGGCAAGCGTCACCAGCTACTGGTTCGGCCGGGGGAAAGAAAGGGCCGGCAAGGGAATTCCGCTTGCGCCAATGGTCGGATGATCGAGGCGATGTCGCGGCCACGCGACTGCCGTCCGGTCATGTCGCTTCCCTCGCCCTAGTGGTCGCCGCCTCCGCAATGGTCGGCGGGCCGCCGGTCCATTATGCCGCCCGCTATCGCATCCTACGAGGACCATCATGACCGCCGCCCTACAATCTGCAGAACCGGCTTTGGCGCCCGACCGTGCCCGCCGTGGCGGCCGCGCCGGGAAGCGCGCCGGAGGCTCGGCCGCGTTCGAGCAGCCGCCTTTCCGCCAGCTGAAAAACCCGCTGGCGCCGACCAGGCTGGTTTCGGACGACGAGCTGGAATCTATCCACCTCGCCTCCTTGCGCGTGCTCAGGGAAATCGGCGTCGACGTGCTGCATGACGAGGCCCGCCGCATCATGAAGGCGCATGGCGCCGACGTGCGCGAAGGCAGCGAGCGGGTGCGCTTCGACAGCGACATGATCCTCGAATTGGTGTCGCACTGCCCGTCTGAATTCACCATGCATGCGCGCAATCCCGCGCACAATCTCCGCTTCGGCGGCAACAATGTGATCCTGTCGATGATGGCGTCGGCGCCGAACTGCTCCGACATCGATCGCGGCCGTCGCCCTGGCAATCAGGCTGACTACCGCAATTTCCTGCGCCTGGCGCAGATGCACAACATTCTGAACTGCACCGGCGGCTATCCGGTCGAGCCGACCGACATCCACCCGTCGGTCCGCCATCTCGAATGCATACGCGACCTCGCCACGCTGACCGACAAGGTGTTTCACATCTATTCGCTCGGCAAGGAGCGCAACGTCGACGGCATCGAGATCGCCCGCATCGCCCGCGGCATCAGCCATGAGCAGATGCTGGAGGAGCCGTCGGTCTTTACCATCATCAACACCAACTCGCCGCTCAAGCTCGACGTGCCGATGATGGAAGGCATCATCCAGATGTCGAGCAAGGGCCAGGTCGTCGTCGTCACGCCCTTCACCCTGTCGGGCGCAATGGCGCCCGTCACCATCGCCGGCGCGCTGGTGCAGCAGAATGCCGAGGCGCTGTCCGGCATCGCCTTTGCCCAGATGGTGCGCAAAGGCGCGCCTGTCGGCTATGGCGGCTTCACCTCGAATGTCGACATGAAGTCCGGCTCGCCGGCCTTCGGCACGCCCGAATACATGAAGGCGCAATTGGTCGGCGGCCAGCTTGCCCGCCGCTACAACATCCCCTACCGCACCTCCAATACATGCGCGGCCAACACGGTCGACGCGCAGGCGGCCTATGAAAGCGTGTTCTCGCTTTGGGGCGCCATCCAGGGCGGCGGCAATCTGATGATGCACGGCGCCGGCTGGCTCGAAGGCGGCCTGCGCTGCTCCTACGAGAAGACCATTCTCGACATCGACCTGTTGCAGATGGTGGCGGAGTTCCTGACCCCGCTCGACCTGTCCGATGAGGCGCTCGGCTTCGACGCCATCCAGTCTGTCGGACCCGGCGGCCATTTCTTCGGCACCCAGCACACGCAGGACCGTTACAAGACGGCCTTCTATTCGCCAATTCTCTCCGACTGGCGCAACTTCGAGACCTGGGCGGAAGCCGGATCGCCAACGGCATTGGAAAAGGCCAACAAGGTCTGGAAGGAACGGCTGGCATCCTACGAAGATCCCTACATGGACCCGGCGATCCGTGAAGAACTCAACGCCTTCGTCGAAAAGCGCCGCTCCGAGGGCGGCGCGCCGACCGATTTCTGATCAATGTTGTTGATGAACGGTCGACCCCCACTCCGTCGAGCTTCGCTCGACACCTCTCCCCCGATCGACGGGGTAGAGGAAAGGCGCNGCCGTACCGCGCTAAGGGTCGACCCCCACTCCGTCGAGCTTCGCTCGACACCTCTCCCCCGATCGACGGGGGAGAGGAAAGGCGTGAGCTTGCGCAGGCTGGCTCCCTTCCTCTCCCTCCGGAGGGCGGAGAGGTGGCGCCGCGAAGCGGCGACGGAGTGGGGGAAGCCGTTGACGAAGCGCCCGGCCGCCGCAAGACGGGCACCGCTCAACGCGCGCGAGAGCTTAGGCAGTCAGGCAATCAAGCGGATCTGATGAACGGTCGACCCCCACTCCGTCGAGCTTCGCTCGACACCTCTCCCCCGATCGACGGGGGAGAGGAAAGGCGCGAACTTATGCCGGGAGGCACCTTTCCTANATGAACGGTCGACCCCCACTCCGTCGAGCTTCGCTCGACACCTCTCCCCCGATCGACGGGGTAGAGGAAAGGCGCGAGCTTATGCCGGCTGGCTCCCTTCCTCTCCCTCCGGAGGGGGGAGAGGTGGCGCCGCGAAGCGGCGACGGAGTGGGGGAATCCGCCCGTGAAACCCGCAGCCGCCGCAAGATGGGCACCACTCAACGCGCGCGAAAGCTGAGGCAAGGCGGCAATCAGGCTGAAGCATTGCTCTGGCTCGAACTGAAAGCCCGCAAGCTTGGGGGCTATCGTTTCACCCGCCAATTCTCCATCGGCCCTTTCTTCGCCGATTTCGCTTGCCGCGAAAAATGGCTCGTCGTCGAGATCGACGGCTCGCAACACGCCGACAGTTCCTCTGACCGCCGCCGCGACGATTTCATGCGCGCCGAAGGCTATTCGATCCTGCGTGTCTGGAGCCACGACGTCCTGAAACATCGTACTCCCGTCTGTGAAACCATTCTTGCCGCGCTTGATGGCAGGCTGGCGGAAAACGTCGCCGTATCCGACCTACGCTTTGTCTTCGCGCCGCACTCACTCGATTCAATCTCTCTAAAAACGGACCTATCTTCATGAAATCCCATGTAAAAGCGGTTGTCATCGGCGGCGGCGTCGTCGGCTGCTCGGTTCTTTACCATCTGGCCAAGGCCGGCTGGACCGACATCATGCTGATCGAGCGCTCGGAGCTCACTTCCGGCTCATCGTGGCACGCGGCGGGCGGCTTCCACACGCTGAATGGCGATCCCAACGTTGCCAAGCTGCAAGCCTACACCGTGCAGCTCTACAAGGAGATCGAGGAAATATCCGGCCAGTCCTGCTCGCTGCACCTGACCGGCGGCGTGATGATGGCCGATACGCCCGAGCGCATGGACTTCCTGCGGCTGGCCCACGCCAAGGGCCGTTATCTCGGCATGGACACCGAGCTGATCACCCCGTCCGAAGCCAAGGCGATGTTCCCGCTGATGGACGAGACCAACTTCGTCGGCGCCATGTGGGACCCGGTCGAGGGCCATCTCGATCCTTCGGGCACGACGATCGCCTATTCCAAGGCGGCCAAGAAGCTCGGCGCGGAGATCGTGCTGCGCAACCGCGTCGTCGACCTGACCCAGCAGCCCGACGGCACCTGGAGCGTCGTCACCGAACAGGGCACGGTCCACGCCGAGCATGTCGTCAACTGCGGTGGCCTGTGGGCGCGCGAGATCGGCCGCATGGTCGGCGTCGAACTGCCGGTGCTGGCCATGGAGCACATGTACCTGCTCACCGAGCCGATGCCCGAGGTCGAGGAATTCAACAAGTCGACCGGTCGCGAGATGATCGGCGTGCTCGACTTCAAGGGCGAGATCTACACGCGCCAGGAACGCAACGGCATCCTGCTCGGCACCTATGAAAAGGCCTGCAAGCCGTGGTCGCCGGTCAACACGCCGTGGGATTTCGGCCATGAACTGCTGCCGCCAGATCTCGACCGCATCGCGCCGTCGCTGGAGATCGGCTTCAAGCATTTCCCCGGCATCGAAAAGGCCGGCATCAAGCAGATCATTAACGGCCCCTTCACCTTCGCGCTCGACGGCAACCCGCTGGTCGGCCCGGTGCAGGGCCTGACCAATTTCTGGTGCGCCTGCGCCGTCATGGCCGGCTTCAGCCAGGGTGGCGGCGTCGGTCTCGCTCTGTCGAACTGGATGGTCCATGGCGATCCCGGCTTCGACGTCTGGGGCATGGATGTCGCCCGCTTCGGCGAGTGGGCCGGCCTGCGCTACACCAACGCCAAGGTGCGCGAAAACTATTCTCGCCGCTTCTCCATCCGCTTCCCCAACGAGGAACTGCCGGCCGCACGCCCGGCGCAGACGACGCCGCTCTACGACACGATGCTCGCCAACAACGCCGTCATGGGTGACTCCTGGGGCCTCGAGACGCCGCTCTGGTTCGCGCCGAAAGGCAAGGAGCCCAAGGATATCGTTTCCTTCCACCGCTCCAACGATTTCGGTCCGATCGGCGAGGAAGTGCGCGCCACGCGTGAGCGCGTCGGCGTCACCGAGATCGCCAATTTCGCCAAATACGAAGTTTCGGGACCGGGCGCGGAAGAGTTCCTCAACCGGCTGATGACCAACCGCATGCCGAAAACCGGTCGCATCGTGCTCACCCCGATGATCAACGAATTCGGCAAGCTGATCGGCGACTTCACCATCGCCAAGGCCGGTGAAGACCGCTTCATGATTTGGGGCTCGTCGGCAGCGCAGAAGTACCATATGCGCTGGTTCGAAAAGCACCTGCCGAAGGACGGGTCCGTACGCATCCACCGCTTCGACCAGACGCTGGTGGGTCTATCGATCGCCGGCCCAAAATCGCGTGACCTCTTGCAGAAGCTTGTCGATGTCGACATCTCGACAAAAGCCTTCCGCTTCATGGATTTTCGCGAGATGGCGGTCGGCGGCGCGCCCTGCATGGTCAACCGCATCACCTACACCGGCGATCTCGGCTACGAAATCTGGATGGCGCCGGCCTATGAGAGGCTGGTCTACAAGGCGATCAAGGACGCCGGCGAGGAATTCGGCCTGGTCGATTTCGGCATGCGCGCCCTGCTTTCCATGCGCCTCGAAAAGAACTTCCCGACCTGGTTCCGCGAGCTGCGGCCGATCTACGGGCCGTTTGAAGGCTCGATGGACCGCTTCATCAAGCTCGAGAAGAACGACTTCATCGGCCGCGAGGCAGCCGCCAAGGAACAGGCGGAGGGGCCAAAACTGCGCCGTGTCTCCTTCATCGTCGATGCCGCCGATGCCGACGTGATGGGCGACGAGCCGATCTGGGCCAAGGTCAGCAAGGATTTTGGCACCGTGGAAAAGCCGCACGGCTACGGCGCGCCGCGCTTCGACGACAAGGGCAAGGAAGTGCGTGGCTCCAAGGCGGCGGAAGGCGCTTCCGCCGTGCGCGGCATTGTCGACGGCGACTGGCGCGTGGTCGGCTGGGTGACGTCGGGCGGCTATGCCCACTATGTCCGGAAGTCGATGGCGCAAGGCTATGTGCCGGCAGCACTTGCCGAGGACGAAAGCGCGGGACTGTTCGAGATCGAGATCCTCGGACACCGCCGGCCGGCACGCATCAATGTCGAGGCGCCGTTCGACCCGAGCGGCGAGAAGATGCGGAGCTGAGGTTCGACCATGGACAGCGCGGGGCCAAAAGGCGGCTTCGGCCGCCACCGCAAGATCATGCCCTTCGAGCCGGGCTCGATCGATGCCCTGCGCGACGCCTCCCGCCAGAAGGCGGCGTCACTCAACCAGCATGTGCTGGGCTATGGCACGCAAGCGGAAGCTGAATGGGCGGCGGCAGGCATTCCTGCCCCCGACCTGCCGGCGATGCGCAAATACCGGCTGGAGCGCATCCGCGCCGAGTTGAAGCGCCGTGGCTATGCCGGCGCCCTGCTCTACGATCCGGTCAATATCCGCTATGCGACCGACTCGACCAACATGCAGCTGTGGGTGGCGCACAACCCGACGCGGCATTGTTTCGTCGCCACCGAAGGTCCTGTGGTGCTGTTCGACTATTTTTCCTGCGAGCATCTGTCCGACCATTCCGGCGTCGTCGACGAGGTACGTCCGGCTGTGTCGTGGATCTATCTCTACAGCGGCGAGCTGACCGAGCAAAAGGTCCGCCGCTGGGCCGCCGGCATCGCCGATCTGCTCAGGGAACATGGCGACGGCAACAACCGCATCGCCGTCGACCACCTCGATCCGGAGGGCGTCGAGGAACTCGCTCGCCTCGGTATTTCGATCGGCAATGGCGAAGCGGTGATGGAAAACGCGCGGCTGATCAAATCGCCTGACGAAATCCTCGCCATGCGCCGCGCCATCGTCGCCTGCGAGGCCGCGATGGGCGAGATGGAACAGGCATTGACGCCCGGTATCTCCGAGAACGAACTGTGGGCGGAACTGCATCGCGGCAACATTGCGCGCGGTGGCGAATGGATCGAGACGCGGCTGCTGGCTTCAGGCCCGCGCACCAATCCATGGTTCCAGGAATGCTCCTCGCGCAAGATCGAGGCCGGCGACCTCGTCGCCTTCGATACCGACCTGATCGGGCCCTACGGCTTCTGTGCCGACCTGTCGCGCACCTGGCTTTGCGGCGACGCAGAACCTTCGAACGAACAGCGCGACCTCTTCCGCATCGCCGCCGATCAGATCCGGCACAACACCGAATTGATACGTCCCGGCATCTCGTTCCGAAACCTTGTCGACCGCTCGGCGGTGCCGCCGGGAGACTGCTTCCCGACACGCTATGGCGTGCTCTATCACGGCGTCGGCCTTGCCGACGAATACCCGACTTTGCCGCATGCCAGCGACTGGATGCCGGACACGCCGGATGGCGTTCTGGAGCCAGGCATGGTGCTCTGTGTCGAAAGCTATATTGGCCGGCTCGGCGGCCGCGAGGGCGTCAAGATCGAGGAGCAGATCCTGATCACCGAGACCGGCAACGAGCAGCTCTCAACCTACCCGTTGGATGCGAGGCTGCTCGGCTAACCCTACAAGGGCCTCACGCATTGCTTTGATCGTTTTTTCCGGTGTTGTCCTGGCGGTGATAAAGGGCAGCCCCTTGCGCCGCGCCGTCCAGCCGACGATCACGACCTTGCGCGCCGCCGGCTCGAAACGCTGCGCCAGCGCCCAGCTTTCGCAGTCGATCGCCGCTATATCCGCCCTGCCCTCGGCCACAGTGACGATCGAGCCGCGATGGCCGCCGCTTTCATTGCGCGAGGAAAAGATATCGAGGCTTTCGCCAGCTGCTTCCAGATCACGCGTCGGTGCGATGATGCCCGACATGGAATCGAGACTGTTGAAGGTGAAGCGCTTGCCGCGGATCAAATCGAGCGGCAGCAAGGCCCTGCCATCCGCCGGCGATCGCACTTCCGGCCCTTCGCCTGTCCGCATCACCAGCGCGCTCGAATAGAGCTCGCCCTGTCCGCCCTCATAGGCGTCGTAGCTTGGCTGGCCGACCACTTGCACATGGCGGGACAGGCCAAGCTCCATGGGACCCCAGCAGGTTTGCGCGAAGAGCAGCGCCGGATGCAGCCAAAGCTTGTGAAAGTCCAGTTTGTCAGGTGGCAGTGTCGCCGGATCCGGCGCGATCAGTTTTCCCTCGGCGTCGCGGATGCCGCCTGGTACCGCCGGCAACTCGCCATTGCGACGAACGATCGTCGACGGCGCGTCGATGCCCCTCTGCCGGAAGACATCGCGCAATCCTGCCCACTGCGCGTCGACTTCGCCACGCACTTCCGGCCAGTCATACATCGGCAAGGCCGCAACCAATTCACTCATGCCGACACTCAATCATGGTGCATCGAGAAAGGATCGCAAAAACACGGCGCCCAATCAGAATTGGCCGACACGGGTTTCCAGGATGCCCGGAATTATTCCTTGGGCGGCTCGGCGGGCACCGGCGCGGTGCCAAGCCCATTGATGTTGCGCGCCCGGATACGTGGCTTGAAGGCCCTGCCCGGCTCCGGCGCGCGCCGCAGCACCGGGTGCACGATCGGCTCCTTGGCCTTGAAGGCATAGGCTTTGATCAGCGCGAAATAATTGGGGTAGGCATAGCCATTGTTCATCCGCAGCCATTCGTCACGACGCTCGCGGAACAGCTGAGGCAGTCTGTACCAGGCCACTGTCGGGATCTTGTGGTGGACGAAGTGCAGATTGTTGTTGAGGAACAGGAATGACAGCGGCGAGCGCTCGATGATGACCGTGCGGCCTTCCGGGTGCTCGGACCATTGATGCTCGGCGAAAGTGCGGATCGCGATCAGCGACTGGCCGAGCCAGACCGGCGCAAGGATGTAGAGCCACAGCGGAATACCGAAGCCGAATTGCACGATGGGCATCACGATGGCGAGGCCGACCGCATGCAGCAGCCAAGCTTTGCGGATCGCCTTGTCGCCGGCAATCATACGCTTGGCGTCGTCGATGAAGAAGCCGATGCAGGACAGCCACGGACCGAGGAAGAATCGGCCGACCATCGTGTTGTTGATCTTGAGCAGGAACTTCATCGTCGGCGGCAGGTCGTCATGATGCCACAGCGCCTGATAGTAGCTTTCCGGATCGTCGAGCGGATCGGTCAGCCGCTCATCGGCGTGGTGGCGCAAGTGGAGCGTCTTGAAGCGGCGGAACGGCCAGACCAGACCGATCGGCAGGAAGACGAAGGCCTCGTTGACCGATGCGCTGCGCGTCGGATGGCCATGCAGGACTTCGTGCATGATCGACGACTGCAGTGCCAGGATGAAGCCAAGGATGGCGAGCGCCAGGATGGGATAAGACGGCCAGAGCAGGACACCGATGGCGAGCCATGTTCCGTAACAGAAGAAAGCGAGGACCACGGTTGGCCATTCGATGGCCGGTGCGTTGCGTCGCTTGATGCTCTTGCCTGTCATGCTATCGACCACTGCCCCTCAGTCGCCGGAACCCCAATGGTTCCTGACAGCATAGTGTCAGGAGAAGTGATTCTACTCAACGAGACAAAGTGTACAAAATGTTGCGATTGCGCATTTTTGACCGCACATGTTATACATTGTAAACAGCATTACGGATTCATTTACGCCTGAGACGCCGGTTCGGCCACTTCGGCGCAAATTTTTCCTCATGATTCGGGGAGCGAAGCGATGGACAAACGGGACCTGTCAGCAATCTTTCGGGAGCGTCTGAAGCTGCTCCTGACACGCTCCGACCTGAACCAGTCGGCTTTCGCGACCGCTGTCGGCATCGATCGCTCGGCGTTGTCGCAGCTGATGTCGGGCGCCTCGACGCGCCTGCCGCGGGCCGAGACGCTGCTCAACATCGCCGCCGAATTCAAGGTGTCGCTCGACTGGCTGCTGGGCTTAAGCCAGGATGAAGGCGTCACCGGTGAAATCCGCGAAAGCTTGGAGATCGAGGAGGCACCCGACGGTTTCGACCGAACGCTGCTCGCCAAATGGTTCGCCGAGGCCGCAGGCACCAAGATCCGCTATGTGCCGGCCGGCATCCCCGACCTTCTGCGCACGCGTGCGCTGGTCGACTACGAGGCCAATATCACCAACAGGAGCCGTCTGGCGCAGGCCAGCGAGACGCAATACCGCATCGAATACAACCGGCGCCCGGAAACCGACATGGAAGTCTGCATGCCGCGCCACACGCTGGAGATCTTCGCGCGTGGCCTCGGCGTGTGGGACCGCTTTCCGGAGGCCGACCGCCGGCAGCAGCTCGCTCATATGGCGACGCTGCTTGACGACCTCTACCCGACCTTTCGCCTGTTTCTCTATGACGGCCGCATGCGCTATTCGATCCCGCTCACCATCTTCGGCCCCTATCGCGCCGCCATCTATGTCGGCGACATGTATGTGGTGCTGAACGCCACGCAGCCGGTCCAGGCGCTGACCCGGCATTTCGACAATCTGATCCGAGCCGCCGACGTCAACCCGCATGAGGCAGCAAGCTTCGCGCGCAATCTGGCCGGGATGGCGTTCCCGTCAGGCGCTGTCTGATCACCGCGACGCCGTGAGCAGGCTATCGCCACCGGCAATCTCACCGCTATTTCATTGACTAGACATAAAGACTTCTTTATATCCTTATTCGAATTCAAAACACGAAAGCCAATCCGATGACGACGACCAACCCGATCGATGCGCTGCTGGCTGAAAAAGGCGTGCTGCTGGCCGATGGCGCCACCGGCACCAATTTGTTCGCCATGGGTCTGGAAGCCGGCGAGGCGCCCGAGCTGCTGAACGAGACGGCGCCCGACACCATCACCAGCCTGCACCAGAACTTCGTCGATGCCGGCGCCGACATCATCCTGACCAACTCCTTCGGCGGCACCCGCCACCGGCTGAAGCTGCATCATGCGCAGGACCGCGTGCATGCACTGAACAAGCGCGCCGCCGAGATCGCCCGTGCTGTCGCCGACAAGGCCGGCCGCAAGGTGATCGTCGCCGGCTCCGTCGGCCCGACCGGCGAATTGCTGATGCCGCTTGGCGCCATGACCTATGACGAAGCGGTCGACGCCTTCGCCGAGCAGATCGAGGGTCTCAAGGAAGGCGGCGCCGAAGTCGCCTGGATCGAGACCATGTCGGCGCCGGACGAGATCCGCGCCGCCGCCGAAGCGGCAATCCGCGTCGGACTGCCCTATACCTACACCGGCTCGTTCGACACCGCCGGCCGCACCATGATGGGCCTGCTGCCGAAAGACATCCACGGCGTCACCGACGGCCTGTCGCAATCGCCGCTCGGCGTTGGCGCCAATTGCGGCGTCGGCGCCTCCGATATCCTCGCCTCGCTGCTCGACATGACCGACGCGAAGCCGGAGGCGACGGTGATCGTCAAGGGCAATTGCGGCATTCCCGAATTTCGTGGCGCCGAGATCCACTATTCCGGCACCCCGGAGCTGATGGCCGACTATGTCCGTCTCGCCGTCGATGCCGGCGCGAAAATCGTCGGCGGCTGCTGCGGCACCTCGTTCCAGCACCTTGCCGCGATGCGCAAGGCGCTCGATGCGCATACCAAGGCGGATCGTCCGACGGTTGAGAAAATTGTCGAGCGCATCGGTCCGATGCGCAACAAGGTGGCGACGGAAAACACCGCCGAGACCAGCGAAGCCCGTCGCGAGCGTCGCCGCAGTCGCGCCTGACTTTATCGGGTTCGGTTACTCGCTGTTGTCGGCGTAGCTCGACTGCGCCGACTTGAAATCGACCACGTTGTCGCCGTGCATCGTCATCAGCGCTCCGGATGAAACCGGGTCGGTGATCTGCTCCAGCATGACGCGGAAGCGGTCGTTGGTCAGCGCCGACATGGCGGTGTTGCGCGCCTGCGCGACATCGTCGCTGATGCGTCTGGATTCGGATGATGGGGCTGATGAAACCGCCGAAGCGTCTCGTGCCGGCGGTGTCGAGTTGGCGATAGTCCTGATCTGCAATTCCGGCTCCCTCAAGCCCCGTAGACATCGCCGGTGTAACGTGAGGGGAGTTGCGATCCGGTACCGGAAATCGAGTGCAATTTAACGATCCGGGAAAATTCAAAAAAGGCCGGCAAGGGAATGGATCCCTCGCCGGCCTGCCTCACCCGCCCGTAGGCCGGTTCCCCGTATCAGAACGACCCCCGTCTGAGAGGAACCGGCGTATTGCCACTACCGGTTACCGCCCAGCGCCGAGGCAAGGCGCACAAGCGAAAGGAACTCGGACCTGTACCCAAACGGGTCGGCTCCTCGGGCGGCGGTGGCAATCTCCATGATCTTGTCGTAGCCGAACTTGGCGGTCGCATCCTCGTCGCGCAGTTTTTGGCCGAAGGCCGCGACGGCGACGGAGAAACGCTGGTCGGTGCTGGCCTGGTCGAAGGACGCGACCTCGTTGGCCGAGGTCACCGGCGTGGTGATCAGCTTCGAGACGTCTTCGTTCGGCAGCTTGTAGCGGATCTTGACGAAGGCATACTCGTCCGCATTGGCGACGCCGCCATTGTTCACCCCCGCCTGGCCATAGCGCAGCGGATCGATCTGCTCGCCGCCGCTGCCCTTGGGCGTGATCTCGTAGATCGCGGTGACCGAGTGGCCCGAGCCAATATCACCGGCATCGACGCGGTCATTGTTGAAATCCTCGCGGTTCAGCGCCCGGGTCTCGTAGCCGATCAGCCGGTATTCCGAGACCTTGTCTGGATTGAACTCGACCTGGATCTTCACGTCCTTGGCGATGGTGAACAGCGTCGAGGAGGCATCCTCGACCAGCACCTTCTCGGCCTCGGCCAGCGTATCAATGTAGGCGGCCGTGCCGTTGCCGTTCTGAGCGATGGTCTGCATCATCTCGTCGTTCAGATTGCCGCGGCCAAAACCGAACACCGACAGGAAAACCCCGGTCTTGCGCTCCTGCTCGATCAACCGCTTCAGGTCGTCATCATCGGTCTGGCCGACATTGAAGTCGCCGTCGGTGGCAAGCATCACGCGGTTGACGCCGTCCTTGATGAAGGACTGCTGGGCAAGCTTGTAGGCTTCCTTGATGCCGGCCTCGCCTGCGGTCGAGCCGCCCGGCTGCAAATTGTCGATGGCATTGAGGATCTTGTCCTTCTCGGCAATCTTCGTCGGCATCAGCACGGTGCCGGCATCGCCCGCATAGGTGACGATCGAGATGGTGTCGTCAGCCTTCAGCTTGCTGACCAACAGCCGGAACGCCGACTTGAGCAGCGGCAGCTTGTCCGGTTCGTCCATCGAGCCCGAGACGTCGATCAGGAACACCAAATTGGCCTTCGGCTGTTCGGCCGGCTTGACGTCAAAGCCCTTGATGGCGACGTGCATCAGCTTGGTGTGCGTGTTCCATGGCGTCGGCATGACGCTGACAGTCGAGTTGAACGGCGTCGACGCCGAGTCCGGCCCCTTCCAGTCATAAGGGAAGTAGTTGATCATCTCCTCGACGCGCACCGTATCGGCCTGCGGCACGAAGCCTTCCTTGAGCGAACGGCGCACGAAGGAATAGGATGCCGTGTCGACATCGATCGAGAAGGTCGAGACCGGATCCTCCAGGGCCGCATGCACCGGATTGGTCTTGAAATCCTGGACGCGGTCGCGGTTTTCTTCCTGGGGCGCGATCTGATCGGCCGGTGCGGTGGCAGGCTGTTGCGGCGCCATCAGCTTGGACTCTGCGGCAGGCATGCGTGCGGCTCGTGACGTGCTGTCGTCCGCCTGTGGAGGTGGCGTCAAGGACATGATTACTCTTTGGCCGCCGCTCCGCGCCGGTGCCGGTTCAGCCGGCGCAACCTGTCCCTGCGCATTCTGCTGCGCCAAACCTCCAGCAACAGTGGGTTCGGATTTCGGCGGCGAGGCCGGTGCCACAAGGGCATCCGTCGCATCGCGGCTTTCCACATCCGCGTCCGCCTTCTTGTCTTTCTCCGGCAAGCTCGTTGCAAGCGGCCCGTTGACCGCCTGATCTCCCGGCGCCTGCTTGGCCAACGGCTTCACGGTCGCCGGCTTGTCGGCCAGCGTCTCGGTGATCTTCTCGTCGCCGCCGAATTCAGGCGGCTGTTCCCTCAGGAGGTGGAAGGTGGCGTATCCGGCGATCGGCAGGGCGACGAGCCCGGCAAGGGCCGGCGTGGCAATAAGTTTCTTTTGCATGATCTCGCTCCAGAGCTTTTGTGCTCGCTCTGTGAGACGAAGACCGCCTGCCGATCCTTGGGTGACGGTGGAAATATTTTCCTGATCATAGGCACGCATGGCGGCTTCGAAGGCACGTGCCTTCGCGTTCTCGCCAGGCGCCGGCGCCCTGATGCCGCGCAGTTTGCTGAGTTCGTTGTCGTCGACCATGGTCACACTTCCCCGGCCGAACGCATCAGCGTCTTCAGCCGTTTCTTCGCTTCATGGATGTGCCAGGAAACCGTCGTCTCCGAGATCGCCATCGCCTCCGCGGCGGCCGCGTGGTTCAATCCCTCGCCATAGACCAGCAGCACCGCGTCGCGCTGCTTGTCCGGCAACTGCCGCACCGCTGCCCACAGGCCCTCGGCGGGATCCTCGCTCTCGGCCAAGGCCTCGCCGGAAATCAGCGCATGAACGCCGTAGGCCTCGGTCTTGACGGTCTCGCGCGCGGTCTTGCGCATCATGTCTCGCGCGGCGTTCATCGTCACGGAATAGAGCCATGTCGTGAAGGCGCCGCCGCCGCGATAGTCGCGGATCGCCTTGCCGAGCCGCACGCAGACTTCCTGGGCGATGTCTTCGGCATCCGCCTTCTTGCCGCACCAGCGATAGGCGGCGCGATAGACGAAGTCGTAGTGACGCTCCAGCAATGTGCCGAAAGCCCCCCTGTCTCCGCCCTTCGCCCGCCCGATCAGTTCGGCGTCGGAGGCTTCGCTCTCATCCAGCATCATCGCCATCATTTGCCTGTAGGACGAAGGCTAATGGCTGATCCTTGGGGTGATGCAAAGATTTTTTTGGCCGCGGTCCTAGCCCAGCGTTTCCGCAAGCAGGGTAATCAGCCGTTTCCAATGCCGCTCCGCGCCGGCAGCATCAAAGACGCTGTGGTCCGGCACGCACCAGCCATGCGCCATGCCGACATAGTTCTCGATCGTGTGGTCGACTTCCGCTGCTCTGAGCGCCTCCTCCAGCCGCCCCGACTGTTCCGGCGGGAAACTCCTGTCGATACCGGCCGTGCCGACATAGACACGAGCCTTGATCGAGGCCGCCTTGCGATGCGGGCTGTCGGCGGCGTCGCTGGCCAGATTGCCGCCATGGAAGCTTGCTGCCACGGCGATGCGATCGGGGTAGCTCGCGGCGGCGTTCAGCGCGCGCGCGCCGCCCATGCAGTAGCCGATTGTCCCGACCGGCCCGGTGACGCCCTCCAGGGCGAGCGCATCGAGGAAGTCGCCGCTGTCGCGGATCGTCATCTCCTGCGTCGTGCCGCTGATCAGCGCCGTCAGCTCGGTCTTGGTATGCTCCACGGCAAAAGCGCTCTTGGCATCGAAGGGCCCGTAGGGCGCATTGCGATAGAACAGGTCGGGTACCAGCACCGCATAACCTTCGTTCGCCAGCCGCTCGGCCATGCCGTCGAGCGTCAGCCGTGGCCCGAACGCATCCATATAGAGCACGACGCCGGCCTTGGCCCGAGAAGCGTCCGCCGGGCGGAACAGCCCTGCCTTGGCAAGGCCATCCCAGGTGTTGATCTGAAGGTCCTGCTTCGTCATCGCCTGCTCCGCTGAGTGTCGAGCGATACATATCGGCGCTGGGCGGATGGGCAAGGCGCAACGAAGCCGCGGCATTCAAGATTTCGTGCGGCATGCCGCCTGGATCTACAGGCGTGCAAACGCAGCCATGTGGAAGGCCTGGACTTCGGGAGGATAGCGATAGGACGTGCCATAGGGACAGGCATTGCGGTCCAGGCACCCGCCGCCGCGGCACGGCCCGCCATTCGCGCCCCGTACATGCGCCAGACAGGCCTGGTAGGCAAACCCGTCAGCGCAATAAGCGTCGACCGGACAGGATTTCAGGCACGGTTTCTCGACACAGCCATCGCAAAGATGGATCGCCTCATTATGCTCCGGAAGCGCGATCTCGTCCTCGAACAGCAGCGCGCCGCGATAGGCATGCCAAAGCCCGTATTGCGGGTGCATGAGGATGCCGAGCGGCGACGGCTTCAGCCCCTCCGCCCGCATTGCCCATTTCTGGAATGGCAAATAAGGCTTGTCCGAGGGCGAAACCGCGCGTGCGCCGAATGCCTCCGCCACCGCGCCGATGACCTGGCGCGACCAGTTGTCGAGCGGATTGGCGATTTGCTGCGGCTGCTGCTCGCGCCAGCGCAGGAAATGCGGCCAAGGATCCGCCCCCGCCTGCCCCACCAGCAAGACGGATTTTGCCGGCGCGCCCGAGACGCCATCAGGTGCCTCGTCGCTGTTCGCAAACGCAAAGCCGCCACGCAGGATGAGGCCATTGGCGCCAAGCGCGGCCGTGATCTCCTCGATCATGCCGCGCACAACATCATTCCTTCTTGACCGGATCGGAGAACGCGCTCCGCCAGACTTCCTTGTGGATGATGTTGGCGACTTTAGCCCCGCCTGACTCGGGCTCCTTTCACGTGAAGGCGTCGGGCATCGACCCCTTCTTCTTGGCGATGAAGTCCTTCAGGGCCTCGTCGATGCTCGGATCGAGATGCGGCGCCTCATAGCTTTCCAGCCAGCGGCGCGCGAGTTCGTTGGCGCGCTGCGGCGCGGTCTTCTCGCCCTCGGCCAGCCACTGCTCATAGGAATTGTTGTCGGCGATGTTGGAGCGGTAGAAGGCGGTCTGGAAATTCGCCTGCGTGTGGTCGCAGCCGAGATAGTGGCTGCCCGGCCCGACCTGGCGGATGGCGTCCATCGCCTGGCCGTTCTCCGACAGGTCGACGCCCTCGGAGAATTTCTGCGTCATGCCGAGCTGGTCGATGTCCATCATGAACTTCTCGTAGCAGGACGCCAGCCCGCCTTCGAGCCAGCCGGCCGAATGCAGCACGAAATTGGTGCCGGCCAGGATGGTCGAGTTCAGCGTGTTGGCGCTCTCATAGGCCGCCTGTGCGTCCGGGATTTTCGAGGCGCAGAGCGAACCGCCGGTGCGGAACGGCAGGCCGAGGCGGCGTGCGAGCTGTGCCGCGCCGTAGGAGACCAGCGATGGCTCCGGCGTGCCGAAGGTCGGCGCGCCCGACTGCATCGAGATCGACGAGGCGAAGGTGCCGAACAGCACCGGCGCGCCCGGCCGGATCAGCTGCGTGAACGATGCGCCGGCGAGCACCTCTGCCAGGACCTGCGTCAGCGTGCCGGCAACCGTCACCGGGCTCATCGCGCCGGCCAGGATGAACGGCGTCACGATGCAGGCCTGGTTGTGGCGCGAATAGACCTTGAGCGCGCCCAGCATGGTCTCGTCGAACACCATCGGCGAGTTGGCGTTGATCAGGCTGGTCAGCACCGTGTTGTTCTCGACGAAATCGTCGCCGAAGACGAGCTTGGCCATGGCCACCGTATCCTCGGCGCGCTCCGGCGCGGTCACCGAGCCCATGAACGGCTTGTCGGAATATTTGATGTGGCTGTAGATCATATCGAGGTGGCGCTTGTTGACCGGCACGTCGACAGGCTCGCACACCGTGCCGCCCGAATGGTGGATCGACGGCGCCATATAGGCAAGCTTCACGAAATTCCGGAAATCCTCGATCGTGGCATAGCGCCTGACACCGTCGAGATCGCGCACGAAGGGCGGGCCGTAGACCGGCGCGAACACGGTGGCATTGCCGCCGATCTGCACCGAACGCTCGGAATTGCGGGCATGCTGGGTGTAGACGGACGGCGCGGTCTTCAGCAGCGAACGGCAGAGACCTTTCGGGAAATGCACGCGCTCGCCCTTGACGTCGGCGCCCGCCTCTTTCCACAGCTGCAGCGCTTCGGCGTCGTCGCGGAAGATGATGCCGATCTCTTCCAGCACCGTGTCGGTGTTCTTCTCGATCAGCGCCAGGCCCTCTTCGTTGAGCACCTCATAGACGTTGATCTTGCGCTTGATGTAGGTGAGCTGCGTGCCGGGGCCGCCGCCGGAGCGCGCCGCGCGCCTGGCCGCCGCTCCACCGCTGGCGCCTCGCCCACGCCGCGCGTTTGACGCTTCCTGGTCGACTGCCGCGTGTTCGCTCATGATCGCTCTTCCCTGAATATGGCCGGGCCTCGATATGGACCGGTCCGTAACCGTTGCGGCCGCATGGCGCGGCTTTCGCCGGATCGTAGCCATGCACCCTATTCGAAACGGCCCGTCCGCGCCAACGCCTGTCGCAAAATCGACAAGAAAACCAATAGATTTTCCAGTCGCTTTCCTTTTGCGGGAAGTCGCAAATCAGCTATGGATACCCGCCCCCAGCGGGTTAGGTATGGACGCAAATCTGTTGTGCCTTGCGACGCAGTCGCGATGCCGTGAGGAGTTGGATCAAAATGGCCGACGACGAGATCATCCTTTCCGAGCTTTCCGACGAGGAGTTGGTGCAGCAGATGCACGACGATCTCTATGACGGGCTGAAGGAAGAGATCGAGGAAGGCACGCGGATCCTGCTCGAGCGCGGCTGGGTGCCCTACAAGGTGCTGACCGAGGCGCTGGTCGAAGGCATGCGCATCGTCGGCGAGGATTTTCGCGACGGCATCCTGTTCGTTCCCGAGGTGCTGTTGTCGGCCAATGCCATGAAGGCCGGCATGTTCATCCTGCGTCCGCTGCTGGCCGCCACCGGCGCGCCCAAGCAGGGCAAGATGGTGATCGGCACCGTCAAGGGCGACATCCACGACATCGGCAAGAACCTGGTCGGCATGATGATGGAGGGCGCCGGCTTCGACGTCATCGACCTTGGCATCAACAACGCGGTCGAGAAATATCTCGATGCCATCGAGCAGCACCAGCCCGACATCATCGGCATGTCGGCATTGCTGACCACGACCATGCCCTACATGAAGGTCGTCATCGACACGATGAAGGAAAAGGGCATCCGCGACGACTATGTCGTGCTGGTTGGCGGCGCGNGTCATCGACACGATGAAGGAAAAGGGCATCCGCGACGACTATGTCGTGCTGGTTGGCGGCGCGCCGCTCAACGAGGAATTCGGCAAGGCCGTAGGTGCCGACGCCTATTGCCGCGATGCCGCCGTGGCGGTCGAGACCGCCAAGGACTACATGAAGCGCAAGCACAATGTGCGCGCTGCGTCCTGATTGGCCAATCCGGCATGAACAGTGGCCGGCATGGCCAACGGAAAGAGCCGCGCCTTGCAGCGCGGCTTTTTTGTTCCCAAATGACGGGCGAGACTGCCGATCAGTTGACGGTGTCCTTGACCGCCCTGGCCGTCGACTTGACGTCCTTGCCGACGCCGCGGACAGTGTTCGCGCAAGCTGTAAGGGCCAGCGCACAGGCAAGAATGGCGATTGGTGCGATGCGTAGTAGTTTCATGGATGGTGTCTCCCTCAATAGCTAAATTTAACCCCGCAGCAACGAAGGCCAGCTCGGCTGGTTCCATGGCCAAAACACTGAAAACGAAACCGAATCAAGAAGACAGGCTGCTCGTCATCGCCTGCGGGATGATTGCGCGCGAGGTGTTGGCCGTCAAGGAACAGCTCGGGCTCGATCACCTCGAATTGACCTGTCTGCCGGCGGAGTTTCATTTCTATCCCGACCGCATCGCGCCCGCCATGGACAAGGCGATCGAGAAGGCCAAGGCGGAGGGCCACAAGCATATCTTCGTCGGCTATGCCGATTGCGGCACTGGCGGCCTGCTCGACCGGGTCTGCGAGAAGCACGGCGTCGAGCGCATGGACGGCCCGCATTGCTTCGCCTTCTACCAGGGGATGGACGCCTATGCGAAGGTCGCCGACGACGACATGATGTCCTTCTACATGACGGATTTCCTGTGCCGCCAGTTCGACGCCTTCTTCATGAAGCCGCTCGGCCTCGACAAGCACCCGGAGCTGATCAAGGATTATTTCGGCAATTACGAGAAGCTGATCTATCTCGCCCAGACCGACGATCCGGAGCTCGACAAGGTCGCGGAAAAGGCCGCCGCCCTGCTCGGCCTCGCCTATGAGCGGCGCGCGACGGGCTATGGCGACCTGACGGCCGGAATGGCACAAGCCGCGGCTGGCGCCGCCCCGCGCCAGCGCTAATCTAAGCCGGACTCTCTTCCACCCGCAGCGCCGCCAGCACATCGGCGAAGCTCGTCTTACAGACGAAACCCAGCCTGTCCCGCGCCCGCGACGCATCGTAGACCCGGTCGATGGAGGAAAACATCGTCCAGCCCTTTCCCGCGTAAAGCGCCGGAAAGTCAGGGAAATAGCGCGCGACGACCGATGGCGCGTCCCTAATCAGCGCGTCGCAGTCGCCGGGCTGAAACGGAGTCGCCGCCGAGACGATGAAAATATCGAAGCCAAGCTGCGGCGCCTTCTCCAAGGCAGCGACATGAGCCTCGGCCGCGTCTTCGACGGTCAGCCGCCGGAACAGCAATTCGTTCGCCTTGGTGTTGGCATCAGACTGTTCGATGGCATGCGCCATGTCGTCGGCTTCGGGAAAGAAGCGGGCCGTGCGCAGCACGACCACCGGCAGGCCATGCTGAAGATGATAGAGACGGCAAAGATGTTCGGCCGAAAGCTTGGTGACGCCATAGATGTTGCGTGGTTCGGGCGACATCGCCTCCGTCAGCCAGGCGGCCTTGCGCGCGCCGCCACTGAACCCGTCGCGTATCGCCTGCGAGATCATTAGCGAGGTCGTCGACGTGAACACGAAGCGCTCCACACCGGCCGCCACCGCCGCGTCGAGCAGGTTCAGCGTGCCCTGCACATTGGTCGCCACGAAATCGCTGTTGGCGTGGCTTTCTATGTTGGGCTTGTGCAGCGCGCCGCTGTGGATGATCGCTTCGATGCGGTTGTCGCCGACCGTGCGCAGGACAAGGTCACGGTCGGCGATCGAGCCGATCATCTGCGTTTCAACAGATGGAACCGGGTCAAGACCTATCACCTCGTGACCAAGGCCCCGCAGCCGCGGCGCCAGCGCGCTGCCAAGCCAGCCCGATGACCCCGTGAGCAAGATTCGCATGCGCGCACCATGATTTTTGATGGTGACGCTGTTAAGCACGGATGACAGGCGCGAGCGACCCGGTAAAGTCAGGCATCGGCTGGCAGCGGCACCGCTCCAGACATTAACTGCCATTTTTTATCGATTGCCATTTTATCCAGGGAGTTCCAGATGATCCTTCGTCCCCTTTTCGCCGCCATCGGCCTGCTCTGCTGCACCCTGCCCGCCCTTGCCGACGGCGAGGTGCAGAAGTTGATCACACCTGCCGACAAGGCCCGCCTCGACAAATATGGCGAGACGCGCAAGGCGGCACTTGCCGAGGCGAAGGCCGGCAACCCGGCCGAGGTCAAGCAGCTCGACGTCTTGGTTGCGAAGCCCCTGGTGTCCTTTTCCGACAAGGACCTGACCGGCAACTGGCAGTGCCGCACCATCAAGGCGGGCGGAACGTCGGCGCTCGTCATCTATGGCTGGTTCAAGTGCAAGGTGACCGATGACGGCTCCGGCTGGCGGCTGGAAAAGGTGAGCGGTTCGCAGCGCACCAAGGGCCGCTTCTTCGACGACGGCGAAAAGCGTGCCATCTATCTCGGCTCCTTCACCGTCAACGAGGATCCGGCAAAGCCTTACGGCAGCGGTCCGCAGAGCGACCAGGTCGGCTATGCCTTCCGCACCGGCGCCAGCGAATGGCGCATCGAATTTCCCGCCCCTTACTATGAATCGAAGCTCGACATCCTCGAATTCAAGCGCTGACCCGGGTCCTTTCATGTCTTGCCTGGCGAGCTTTGGACACACCAACAATTAACCCGCCCCGCCTAGCATCCGGCCCATTGTCGAGAACGGGTCGCTTGGAGGGTGGCAAGATCCATGGCAGCATCGCAGTCCAGTCCGCGTCCGATCGTGGTCGTCACCGGAGGAGGCCAGCATGTCTGGGCCATGATCAACGCGATCGCGGACCGCGTCGGTCCTGTAAGCGTCGTCCTCGAAACCCCTGAATCCAAAAAGCAATTGCTAATTGGCCGGGCTCGTCGCCAAGGCTGGATCTCCGCCATCGGCCAGCTTGGCACGATGGTGCTGAGCAGGCTGGGTAAACGGTTCCTCGTCAGCCATACCGCACGGTTGATCGCCGAGGAGAAACTCGAGACCGAGCCCAGGCGGGACCAGGAGATCATCCATGTTGCCTCGGCAAACGGTCCGGAGTGCCTCGAGGCGATCCAGAAGCTCCAGCCTGGCGTCGTCCTGCTCAACGGCTGCCGGCTGTTGTCGAAGGACATGTTGGCCAGGATGCCTTGCCCGGTGCTCAACTATCACGCCGGCATCACGCCGAAATACCGCGGCATGAATGGCGGCTACTGGGCCCTGACATCGGGCGATCGCCAGAATTTCGGCACCACCGTGCATCTGGTCGATCCCGGCGTCGACACCGGTGCGGTGCTGAAACAGGTTCGCGGCCAGCCCAAGCGGGGCGACACCATTTCCAGCTATGCGCTCCGGCAGACCGCATTCTCGCTCGACATCTGCGTCGAGGCCGTCAGCGACGTGCTGGCCGGAAAGCTCGCCACCTTCGACCCCGGCCTGCCGTCGCGGCAATGGTACCACCCGACGATCTGGTTCTACGTCTGGACAGGCATCAGAACCGGCATCTGGTAGCGGATTCCTCACCCCGAGCCACTTGCCGCACGCCGGCTTTTCCGTCGCGCTGGGCCTGCCGTCGCCCGTGCCGGAAACGAATAAACGCACCTTTCATTTTACGACATTGAAATGCGTCGCTTTTGAATGCGCGCGCGTCGTCCCATAACAAGCGGCCCCATTGCGCATGCGGCAATGCTCGCAGTTGCTGCATCGTCCCGAAATCGGACCCGATCTTCGGAAAGCATGATGCTGCGAACTTGAAGTGGTAGAGCGTCCTTTGTGCATCCAAGTGGAGGCACGGCGCTCTACGGGAGTGAGAATTCATGGCCGATCTGATCGTCGTCTACTGGCGCGACATCCCTGCCCAGGTCATCGTCAAGAAGGGCCGGCAGAATGCCAAGCGTGAGCTGCCTTTGCGCTTCACCGAGGCGATCGACATGTGCGCCATGCGCACCGGCGCCGGCGGCACGGACGACTATCTGGCCGAATGGCGCAAGGCCGATCCGGTTCCGGTCGGCGACGACCTCGAAGCCGAGGTCGAAAAGGCATTCAACGATATCGACGCGAAGTATGACCGTGAGCGGCTGGTCGCTCTGGTAAAGGCGGGCGGCAAAGAAAATGTCTGAGACCACTCCCGTCAACAAGGAAGGGGCGGCGGTTACTCAGGCCACGCTCAACAAGAAGGCAGCGCCGAAATCCGACTACAAGCCGGCCGACGTGTCGCCGCAGCGGCGCGTGCAGCGCTCGTTCGCCGTCAGATTGTGGTCGATCCGGCACTCGCGATTGCTCGAATGGTTCTACTCCAGGTTCGCCGACATGTTCCTGCTGCTGCATCCCTTGTGGAAAGGCATCGGCTACGGCCGCGTCGAGGCCCCGATCAAGTTCGTCGAGAAGCGCGTAAAAGGCTTCATGTTCGACTGCCGCATGTGCGGCCAATGCATATTGTCCTCGACCGGCATGTCGTGTCCGATGAACTGCCCCAAGCAGTTGCGCAACGGCCCCTGCGGCGGCGTGCGCGCCAACGGCAATTGCGAGGTCGAGCCTGATATGCCCTGCGTCTGGGTCAAGGCCTGGGAAGGCTCGCAAAACATGGTCAACTCCGACAAGATCCTGGCCGTGCAGAAGCCGGTCGACCAGTCGCTGCGCGAAACCTCGGCCTGGCTGCGCGTCACCGCGCAGGCGGCGGCGGCCCGTCAGGCCGCGGCCGATGCCAAAACCGCAGATGCCAAGACCGGAGCCGCCGCATGATCGGCCGCCAGCGTGATGAGAACCCGGCCGGCATTCACCTGCCGCTCGATCCCCTGCCCGGCCACACCTCGCGTGGCCGGCTCGAGCGCGTGCTGCGGCGCGGCGAATTCGCGGTGACCACCGAGCTCAATCCACCAGACAGCGCCGACCCGGAAGACGTCTACAACAGGGCGAAGATCTTCGACGGCTGGGTCGACGCCATCAACGCGGTCGACGCGTCCGGCGCCAACTGCCACATGTCCTCGGTCGGCATCTGCGCGCTGCTGACCCGCATGGGCTATGCACCGATAATGCAGATCGCCTGCCGCGACAAGAACCGCATCGCCATACAGGGCGACGTGCTCGGCGGTGCCGCCATGGGCGTCGCCAACATGCTGTGCCTGACCGGCGACGGCGTCCAGGCCGGCGACCAGCCCGGCGCCAAGCCGGTGTTCGACCTCGATTCCATGTCGTTGCTCGAGACCTGCCGCATCATGCGCGACAACGGCAAGTTCCTGTCCGGCCGCAAGCTCACCACGCCGCCGCAGCTGTTCCTGGGTGCCGCCGTCAATCCGTTTGCGCCGCCCTTCGATTTCCGCCCGATCCATCTCGGCAAGAAGATCGCCGCCGGCGCGCAGTTCGTACAGACGCAGTATTGTTTCGACGTGCCGATGTTCAGGACCTTCATGCAGAAAGCGCGCGATCTCGGACACACCGAGAAAGTGTTCATCCTGTGCGGGGTCGGCCCGCTCGCCTCGGCCAAGACGGCCAAGTGGATCCGCTCCAACGTGCCGGGCATCCATATCCCGGATGCCATTATCAAGCGGCTGGAGGGCGCCCAGGACCAGAAGAAGGAAGGCAAGCAGCTCTGCACCGACATCATCAACGAGGTGAAGGAAATCCCCGGCGTCTCGGGCATCCATGTGATGGCCTACCGCCAGGAGGAATACGTCGCCGAGATCGTCGATGAATCGGGCGTACTCAAGGGCCGCCAGCCATGGAAGCGTGAGATTCGCCGCGACGACCAGATGGTCGCCGACCGGCTCGACCACATCCTGCACGACGAGATTACCGAAACCCAGGTGGACATGGTGAAGACCGCGCATTGATCCGTGCGGAGAGCGACCATTCACTTGATCGAGAAGAGATAACGATATAAAGAACTCTTTATATCACGACGGAGAGATTTCATGACCCGGACCATCGTCGCCTCGGCGACACGAGAAATCATCATCGGCTTCGACCAGCCCTTCTGCGTGATCGGCGAGCGCATCAACCCGACCGGCCGCAAGAAGCTCGCCGCCGAGATGATCGCCGGCAACTTCGAGACCGTCATCAAGGACGCGCTGGAACAGGCCGCCTGCGGCGCCACCATGCTCGACGTCAATGCCGGCGTGACCGCCGTCGACCCCAACGCGACTGAGCCGGCGCTGCTGGTGCAGACGCTGGAGATCGTCCAGGGCCTGGTCGACCTGCCGCTGTCGATCGACTCCTCCGTCACCGCCGCGATCGAAGCGGCGCTCAAGGTCGCCAAGGGCCGTCCGCTGGTCAACTCTGTCACCGGCGAGGAGGAAAAGCTCGAAGCCATCCTGCCGCTGATCAAGAAATACAATGTGCCGGTCGTTGCCATCTCCAATGACGAGACCGGCATCTCGATGGATCCGGACGTGCGTTTCGCCGTCGCCAAGAAGATCGTGCAGCGTTGTGCCGATTTCGGCATTCCGGCGCATGACGTCGTCGTCGACCCGCTGGTCATGCCGATCGGCGCGCTGGGCGATGCCGGCCGCCAGGTGTTCGCGCTGCTGCGCCGCCTGCGTGAGGAACTCAAGGTCAACACCACCTGCGGCCTGTCCAACATCTCGTTCGGCCTGCCGCACCGCCACGGCATCAACGCCGCCTTCATCCCGATGGTGATCGGCGCCGGCATGACCTCGGCGATCATGAACCCGGTGCGTCCGCAGGAAATGGAAGCCGTGCGCGGCGCCAATGTGCTGAACGGCACCGATGAGAACTGCACCAACTGGATCCGCACCTACAAGGACTACAAGCCGGCCGAAGGCGGCCAAGCGGTCGCGGCGCCGACAGCGGTCAATGCGCCGGGCGATGGCGCCGGCAATGGTGGCCGCCGCCGTGGCGGTCGTGAGGCCCGGATGGGCCGGGGATAAGCGCGCAATCGTGAATTCACCTGCAAACATCACCGATCCGCTCGTGCTGTTCATGCCGTCGGGCAAGCGCGGGCGGTTTCCTGTCGGCACGCCGGTCCTGGATGCCGCGCGCCAGCTTGGCGTCTATGTCGAAAGCGTGTGCGGCGGACGCGCCACGTGCGGGCGCTGCCAGGTCGAGGTGCAGGAAGGCAATTTCGCCAAGCACAAGATTGTCTCGTCCAACGACCACATTTCGCCCAAGGGTCCCAAGGAAGAGCGCTACGAGCGCGTGCGCGGCCTGCCCGAACGGCGCCGCCTCTCCTGCTCGGCGCAGATCCTCGGCGACCTCGTCATCGACGTGCCGCAGGACACGGTCATCAATGCGCAGACCATCCGCAAGGATGCCGACACCAGGGTGATCGCCCGCGATACCGCGATCCGCATGTGCTATGTCGAGATCGAAGAGCCCGACATGCACAATCCATCAGGCGACCTCGATCGGCTCAAGATCGCGCTGATGAAGGACTGGGGCTTCAAGAACCTCGAATTCGATTTCTATTTGCTACCGCAGGTGCAGGGCATCCTGCGCAAGGGCAACTGGACCGCCACCGCGGCCATCCACAAGGATGCCGACAGCGACATCGCGCGGGTCATCGCACTGTGGCCGGGCCTCAAGAACGAGGCCTATGGCCTTGCCTGCGATATCGGCTCGACCACCATCGCCATGCATCTGGTGTCGTTGCTGTCCGGCCGTGTCGCCGCTTCGTCGGGCACGTCGAACCCGCAGATCCGCTTCGGCGAGGATCTGATGAGCCGTGTCTCCTACGTGATGATGAACCCGGACGGCCGGGAAGGCATGACGGTCGCCGTGCGCGAAGCGATCTCCAGCCTTGTCGACAAGGTCTGCGCGGAAGGCAACGTCCAGCGCAACGACATCCTGGATTCCGTCTTCGTCGGCAATCCGATCATGCACCATCTGTTCCTCGGCATCGATCCGACCGAACTCGGCGGCGCGCCCTTCGCGCTTGCCGTCTCCGGAGCGGTGCGCATCAAGGCCTCCGACATCGGCCTGAAGCTCAACCAGGGCGCCCGGCTCTACATGCTGCCTTGCATCGCCGGCCATGTCGGCGCCGATGCGGCGGCGGTGACGCTGTCGGAAGGCCCGCACCGCCAGGACGAGATGATGCTGATCGTCGATGTCGGCACCAATGCAGAGATCGTGCTGGGCAACCGCAAGCGGGTCGTGGCCGCCTCTTCTCCGACCGGTCCCGCCTTCGAGGGTGCCGAAATCTCCGGCGGCCAGCGCGCCGCCCCCGGCGCAATCGAGCGCGTGCGCATCGATCCGGAGACGCTGGAACCGAAATACCGCGTCATCGGCTCCGAACTGTGGTCCGACGAACCGGGCTTCCTCGACAGTGTGCAGGCGACCGGCGTCACCGGCATCTGCGGTTCCGGCATCATCGAGATCGTGGCGGAGATGTATCTCGCCGGCATCATTTCCGAGGATGGCGTCGTCGACGGATCGCTGGCCGCGCGCTCGCCGCGCGTCGTCGCCAATGGCCGCACCTTCTCCTATGTGCTGAAGGAAGGCTCTGCGTCAAAGGAGGATGGGCCCAAGATCACCATCACCCAGACCGACGTGCGCGCCATTCAGCTTGCCAAGGCGGCCCTTTATGCCGGCACCAAGCTGTTGATGGAAAAGCAGAACACCGAGCATGTCGACCGCATCCACTTCGCCGGCGCCTTCGGTTCCTTCATCGATCCGAAATACGCCATGGTGCTGGGGCTGATCCCCGATTGCGATCTCGACAAGGTCTCGGCCGTCGGCAACGCCGCCGGCGCCGGTGCGCGCATGGCGCTGCTCAATCGCGGCTATCGCCGCGAGATCGAGGAGACGGTGAGCCAGATCGAGAAGATCGAGACCGCACTGGAGCCGAAATTCCAGGAGCACTTCGTCTATGCCATGGCGCTGCCCAACAAGGTCGATCCGTTCCCGAAATTGTCGGCGGCGGTGAAATTGCCGCCACGCAAGACGGTCAGCGAGGATGGCNAACAAGGTCGATCCGTTCCCGAAATTGTCGGCGGCGGTGAAATTGCCGCCACGCAAGACGGTCAGCGAGGATGGCGTCGCCGGCGACGCCACACCGCGCCGGCGTTCACGCGAAGGTCACGCGGCAAGGCGCGGCCGGGAATAGGCCCCGCCCTTACGCATTCAATTTCATTTGTATGCAAATGTTTCCGGATCGCCCGATCCGGAAACCAAAACGCTGTTTTCGCGAAATCCATCCGATACATGGCAGGCGCATTTACCCGGCATTGCACGGCGGCCACGAATAAACCCTCGGCCGCCGCTGCTCTTCAAGGGAGATGAAATGTCGATGTTCGAAAATCTCGGCCGCTTCGGTGCGACCATCAGGCAGGCCCACGCCAGGAACAGGGCGACCCGCGCGCTGAACAGCCTGCCGGCACATGTCCAAAAGGACATCGGCTGGCCGGCATCGCCGCAGAATGATCCGCAGGCCGCGCTCACCGCGCTGCTTCTGGGTACGTCACGCTGATGACCTTCGCCGACAAATGCAAATTGCTCGGCATCCGCCGGGGATCTCGCATGTCCCCGGCGATCACCAGCAACCGGTTGCGCGCCGCACTCTTGCCGCGCCGCTGACCGCCGCAGTATGTCGGATCCATGCGGCGGATCACACCACCGTGTTGCACACGGCGTCAATCTTGACATTTTCGGCCAGTGCACGATCTTCAAAAAAGAAGGGGAGTTCTTTTAGTCGGCTGTCGCCGAAGCTCGTGTATGCGCATGCCAAGTTTGAAAAGCCACTTCGTTTCCTTCGTGCTCAGGTACAGCCGGAAAAAGGCGTTTTCCAGCCCGGAAAGCCTGCAACGCTGGATTGCGGCCGCGCGCAAGACCGAGGATCATCATCCGCCGGTCTCGCTGCAGCAGCGTTTCGACATCCAGGCGCGCGCAGTCGACGGCTTTCCAGTCTACGAGATCGCCCCCAGGGCCGGCGAGCGCAAGCGGATTCTCTACCTGCACGGCGGCGCCTATGTCTTTGAAATCACGCCCTATCATTGGCATCTGATTGCCGACATGGCCGACCGTCTGGGCTATGCCGTCACCGTACCGATCTATCCCATCGCTCCCGAGCATGACTTCCACGCCATGTTCGGCATGGTTGGCGACGTCTATCGCCAAATGCTCGACGAGACCGACCCCGAGGACATCGTCTTCATGGGCGATTCCGCCGGCGGCAACATGGCCGTCGTGCTGACCATGATGGCGGCCGAACAGGGTCTGCCGCCGCCATCGCGCCACGTTCTGATTTCACCAGGGCTCGACGTTTCGCTTGCAAACCCCGCAGTGTTCGAAGCGGAGCGGAACGATCCCTGGTTGGGCATTGCCGGCGGACGGGAGGCGATCCGGCTCTACAGTGCCGGAATGCTTCCCACCGACTGGCATATCAGTCCGGTCTATGGCGATCTCTCGGTGTTGCCCAAGACATTGCTTCTGACGGGCTCGCGCGATCTCCTTACACCCGACAATCTGATCTTCGCGCAAAAAGCGCGCAGCGCAGGCGTCGAGGTCGAGCTCGTGTACGAGGAAGGCATGTTTCATGTCTGGCCATTGATCGACATGCCGGAATCGCGCCGCGCGCGCCAGCACATCGTCACGTTCCTCAACGACGTCGGCGCACCGATCAGCCAAGGCACCAGAACAAGCTTCGAAGCGCCCTCCGCCGAGGCGGCGGAGTAGCGCTTTCAGTCCCGCACGCCCGGCGGATCAAAACTTGCCGGTTTCCCGGAACACTTCGAAGGTCGCACGGATGTGGTCGGCGACAGCCTTGACCGGAGCGCTGGCGTCCGGCGCCACCACCATGGCCAGATTGTAGGTGCCGATGTCGGGCATGCCATCCTTCGGGCAGAGTTCGACCATGTCGTTGCCGAGGAAGGACTTCGGCAGCGGCGCCACGGCGAGGTCGGACATGATGGCGGCCCGCTGGCCGGCCGTATGGGCGCTCATATAGGCTATGCGGTAATTGCGCCCTTCGCGGCTCAGCGCTTCGAGCGCGCCGGCGCGCCAGGCGCAGCCCTCTTCCCATAGCGACACCGGCAAGGGCTCGCGCAGATGCGCGCAGCCGCCCTTGGCGCCGGCCCATACGATCGGCTCGGTCAAGAGCACCTCGGCGCCGAGCGCGCTGGTCTTGTAGGAATTGGTCAGCAGCGTGATGTCGAGCGCCCGGTCGTCCATGCGCCGGCGCAGGTTGCTGCTCTGGTCGATGGTGACGTCGACCGCGATTGAGGGATGCGACTGCGCGAAGCGCTTCAGCACATGCGGCAGCACGCGCTCGCCATAGTCATCCGGCGAACCGAGCCGCACCACGCCGACGATATCGGGGATGATGAACTTCGACACCACCTCGCGGTTGATCGACAACAGCCGGCGGGCATAGCCGAGCAGCATTTCGCCGTCCGTGGTCAGCGTCACCGAACGCGCGTCGCGTGCGAACACCGAGCGGCCGAGAATGTCCTCGAGCTTCTTGATCTGCATCGACACCGCAGACGGCGTGCGGAAGACGGCGTTGGCGGCGGTGGTGAAACTGCCGGTCTCGGCAATCGCCACGAAAGTGCGCAAAACGTCGAGATCGAGCAGCGGCAGCGGATGATTGAGTGGGGCGTTCATGGCGATCGACCTTCAATTTTTCTGATACAAAGCATCATTCCATTTCGTTTGATTGAACATCAGTTTGGGAGGATAGTCAATCTTGTCGAAGCAGGATGCTGCCAGATGCAGCCCATGAAACCAACACGACACAGACCTGCATTCGACATGAAATGAAGCTGAAACAGACATGACGTAACCAGCCACTGCCTGGCATCCCCGTCAGGCACAGAAGGGAGAATGAAATGTCTATCCTGTCGTCCATCGGCCGCATCGCGACCGAATTCAGCGAGGCCCGTGCCCGCTACCAGACCGAACGTGCCATCCGTTCCCTGCCGATCGAACTGCAGAAGGATATTGGCTGGCCTGAAGCCTCCGACGCCAAGGCCGGTATTCGCAACGGCATCGGATCCTGGGCTGGAGCAAAGTAAACCGTGTGTATCAAATGCTGAAGGCCTGCCGCGCCACCCGCCCGGCAGGCCTTCTCTGTTTTATTTGCATTCAAATGAATTCACGAGCCATGCTGCCGCTGCATGGCGCATATGAACAAGCCGCATAGCATCCCGATTTTTGAACTAACCGGCTGTAAACAATAATAGATTCTGAGCATCATGCCCAAATTTGTCGCATCTGATGTCGCTTTTCATATCAAGCGCTTCGCTTTTGCGATTTAGTTTCTGCTTACACAAGCCTATATCACCGCCAGCAAACGAGCTGCCCCACTCCATCAAGCGAAGGCGACCCGTCTGAGCAACCGAATGGAGATAATCATGAAGCTTTTTGCCCGCCTCTTCGCCCGCCGCGAAATGAACCTGACGACCGCTCTCGAGCGTCAGCGCCTCGCCAACACCATGCCCGGCCAGACCGGCGCCATGGCTGCTGCACGCCTCGGCTTCGTCGCCTGAAGATTTCTTCGGGGCTGCGCGTCCCTGCCGCTGCTCCCATGACTGCAACGCTGCCCGGCCTTGACCGAGGCGGCGTTTTTGTTTCGACCTCACCCGCTCCCGCGCGGTTCATCGATCGCATTGCCCATTTGCGACCCATGTCGCAAATTTAATCGCGTCCAGGCGGCGTAGCCGATTGACAAGCATGGTTTTTCCTGATGACGCTATGCTATTCGCGACATCCTGTTCGCGTCATGGCTGTGTGAGGTTCACTTGAACGCCGTAAAGCATCCGATCAAGCGATCGTTTGTGTTCTTCCTTGTCCCCGATTTCACCATGATCGCTTTTGCGACCGCGCTCGACCCGCTGCGTTCGGCCAACCGCATGCTCGGTTACGAGGCCTATCGCTGGCGCCTGGCCAGCATCGACGGCAAGCCGGTGCGCGCCTCCAACGGGGTCGAATGCGCCGTCAACACCTCGCTCGACGAGGAGCGCAAGAAGATGGCCGGCCCTGAACGGCCCAACATGGCCATCGTCTGCAGCGGCATCGATGTCGAGCGCTACCATAACAAGTCGGCGTTCGCCTGGCTGCGCGAAGAGTACAATCGCGGTGTCGCCGTCGGCGGCCTGTGCACCGGCGCGCACATCCTCGCCGCCGCCGGTCTGCTGTCCAACAAGCGCTGCGCCATTCATTGGGAAAACCTGCCGGGCTTTTCCGAGGCGTTTCCCAAGGCCAATGTCTTTGCCGATCTCTTCGAGATCGACCAGAACATCTACACCTGCGCCGGCGGCACCGCAGCACTCGACATGATGCTGAAGCTGATCGGTGACGATTTCGACGAGAGCCTCGTCAACCGCGTCTGCGAGCAGGTGCTGACTGACCGCGTGCGCAGCCCGACCGACCGCCAGCGCCTGCCGTTGCGTGCCCGCCTCGGCGTGCAGAACTCGAAAGTGCTGACCATCATCGAGCTGATGGAAGGCAACCTCTCCGAGCCGCTGTCGCTGATCGAGATCGCCGACCATGTCGACCTGTCGCGCCGCCAGATCGAGCGCCTGTTCCGCACCGAGATGGGCCGCTCCCCTGCCCGCTACTACCTGGAAATCCGGCTCGACCGCGCCCGGCATCTGCTGATCCAGTCGTCGTTGCCGGTGGTCGAGGTGGCTGTCGCCTGCGGCTTCGTCTCGGCCTCGCATTTCTCCAAATGCTACCGCGAGCTTTACGCCCGCTCGCCGCAGCAGGAGCGTGTCGACCGCAAGCAGCTGCTGGCCGCCTGACCCGCAATTCCGCCCGTCAGGCCTCGGTCGGCTGCGCCTGCGCCGTCCGCATCGCCTCGACGCGGATATCCTCGGTCAGCCGCGCCTTCAGCGCGGAGAATTCCGGACTGGTTTTGAGCGTGTAATGGCGCGGATGCGGCAGGTCGATGGCGACATCCGACTTGATGCTGCCGGGCCGCGCCGTCATAACGATCACCCGCGAGGCCATGAAGATCGCCTCCTCGATGTCGTGGGTGACGAACAGCACCGTCTTCTTGCGCCGTTCCCAGATGCCGAGCAGCAATTCCTGCATCAGCCCGCGCGTCTGGTTGTCGAGCGCGCCGAACGGCTCGTCCAGCAACAGGATCTCCGGATCGTTGGCCAACGCCCGAGCAATCGCCGTGCGCTGCTGCATGCCGCCCGAAAGCTGCTTCGGCCAATGGTTCTCGAACCCTTTCAGCCCGACGAGATCGACATAGGAAGCGACGACCTCGTCGCGCTCCTTTTGCGCCATGCCGCGTTCGCGCAGTCCGAAGGCGATATTCTCGGCCACCGTCAGCCAGGGGAACAGCGTGTAGGACTGGAACACCATGCCGCGATCCGGTCCCGGCCGCGTCACCGCCTTGCCGTCGAGCAGCACGCGGCCTTCGCTCGGGGCTTCGAGGCCAGCGACGATCCTGAGCAGTGTCGACTTCCCGCACCCGGACGGCCCCAGTATGGTGATGAAATCGTTGGCGGCGACCGCCATGTCGACCGGCATCAGCGCCCTGACCGGCTGTCCGCCGCGCACGCCGGCAAAGGTGCGCGAGACGCCCTCGATAAGAAGCTTGCTCACGCCAGGCTCCACGGAAAGAGCCAGCGGTTGAACGCCTTGAAGGCAAAATCGGACAACAGGCCGATCAGTCCGATGACGATGATGCCGAAGATGATCTGTCCGGTCGCCAGCCGCGACTGGCTGTTGATGATCATGTAGCCGATGCCCGACGACGAGCCGATCAGCTCGGCGACGATGACGTAGGTCCAGGCCCAGCCGAGCACCAGCCGCAGCGTCTCGGCGATCTCGGGCGCATTGGCCGGCATGATCACCCGCTTGACGATGCCGTTGTTGGTCGAGCCCAGCGTATAGGCGGCCTCGACCAGGTCGCGCCGCGTCGACCCCACCTTGACGGCAATGATCAGGATGATCTGGAACACCGAGCCGACGAAGATGACGAGCAGTTTTTCCAGTTCGCCGATGCCGGCCCACAGGATGAGCAGCGGAATGAAGGCGGATGCCGGCAGGTAGCGGGCGAAAGAGACGAAAGGTTCGAGAAACGCCTCCACCGGCTTCCAGGCCCCCATCGCGATGCCGATCGGCACGGCAACGACCGACGCCAGCACAAAACCGCCGAAGACCCGCCAGATGGTGATCAGTATGTCGAGCCAGAAACGGTCCTCGACCAACAGCCGCCAGCCGTCCCGCAACATAGACAGCGGGTCGGCGAGGAAGATGCGGTTGACGTGCCCGCCAAGCGTGATCCAGGCCCAGAACGCCACAAACAGCACGAAGAAGGAAATGCCGAGCACGGTTCGGAGGCCCGGCGCGATCGGATGCAAGGGGCGCATCGTCAGATCGTCCGCATCATCATTTCGTCCCATGCTCAAATTTGTCCGTGGGAAAGTGGCGGCGCCAGGCGCCGCCGCTTCATGGGCAAAGGCTGTTCGTCAGTTCGCCACCGCGCTGGTGTCGGCCAACGTGCTGACGTCGGGCGCTTCCTTGATCAGCCCCATCTGCAGCAGGAGATCGCCGGCGGTCTTGGAAAAATCCTGGAATTCCTTGGTGAAGAACTGCTTGTTTTCGGCCTTGTCGGACCATTTCAGGTACTTCGCCGAATCCTCGAATTCCTTGGCGGACTGTTTCACATCGGCGCCCATGATCTCGTAGGATTTCTGCGGATCCTTCTTGATCAGATCGAGCGCCTCGAAATAGCTGTCGGCGAGCGCCTTGGCGGCATCCGGGTTGGCCTTGAGGAATTCGGGCGTGCAGCCGACCGTGTCGAGGACCATCGGATAGTCGAGCGTGGTCGCCAGGATATGGCCTTGGTCGGCCTTGTCGCGCACCGCCGAGATGAACGGCTCATAGGTGACCGCGGCATCGTTCTGGCCGGCAAGGAAGGCTTGCGCCGCCGCGTCCGGCTCTAGGTTGACGACGGTCACATCCTTGGTCGACATGCCGTTCTTGTTCAGCACCCAGGCGAGCATGAAATAGGGTGACGTGCCCGGCGCCGAGGACGCGACATTCTTGCCCTTGAGATCGGCGACGGTCTTGATGTCGTTGCGCACGACGATGCCGTCGGCGCCGTAGGATTTGTCGAGCTGGAAGATCTGCTTGGTGGTCACCCCGCTTGCGTTCCACACCAGCCACGTCTCGACCGTGGTGGCGGCGCATTGCAGGTCGCCGCTGGCGATGGCGAGCGGACGGCTGGCCTGCGGCACTTTCTTCAAGGTTACGTCGAGGCCGTGTTTCTCGAACAGGCCTGCCTGCTTGGCAAGCGTCAGCGGCGCGAAGCCGGTCCAGCCGCTGATGCCGATGGTGACCGACGTGGCGGCCATCACCGGCGCGGACAGGCCGGCGGCAAGTGTCAATGTTGCGGCGAAAATGGCGAGTCTGTTCATGTCGGTTCCCCTTTTGTTTCTCTTGGGGGAAATAGTTCACAGACACCGGCGACCTTGTCAATCAACAGCATGGTGAAGCGCGTGTCGGGTTGGCCTGAGACACGCAGCCGGCCCGGCAGCCAAATGACCCAATGGCTGCTGGTTGCCTGAATCCAGGATATTTTAACCGTCGCAGACGCACTCGGCGGACGAGATGCGATCGTTCCAGTTGCCTCCGAGATAGCGGGCTCTGCGGCTGATCTCGATCGAACGGCCGCCCATCCGCGTATCCTCATAGGCCACGAGCGTGCAGCCGCGGCTGACGAACACCGACGAAACACGATCGTTCCAGAACTGACCACCGCGAAAACTCACCGAATCGTCGGGCGCCATTTCGATCGACCGGCCGCGAAAATTCGCGTGCTCGAACATGACGCAGGCAGGCTGGTCGTTGTATTGGGCGCTGGCGCCATCTGCAAAAAGCACGGAGGCGACAGCTGTCAGGACGGCAAGGCGTTTCATCTGATGTTTCCTCGGTTCGACCGTGGCCCCCACCGGCTGGATAGCGCGGGCCGATCAGTTTGCCAATGCCTCCTCTACCCGCGCCAGGGTCTCTAGCGGCTCTCCGGCATCCAGCTCCGATTGCGCCACATTTTCTCGCCGATCTGGCAATCGCTGGCGGGCTTTTCCTGCGCCAGCACGACTGGCGGACGATCCGCCTCCTCGGCCGCCCATTGCGGTGACGCCGGGCCGGCAAGCTCCAGCACCAGCTTGCGGCGGATGGCTTCGGGGAATTGCGTCCAATCGTTGACCGGGATCATGAAGGCTCCAGGGCCGCCGATGACGCAGTCGCTGTAGTAGCGGTCGAGATCGTTGACGTCGTAGGCGCTGGAAAAGCCGCCGCGGGTCATCAGCGGCAGGCCGTTGATGACGATGCCTTGCCTGACCACACCGTCACGGGTGAGGTTGACCGGCGCGCCCTGGTTGTTGGGCCCGTCGCCGGAAATGTCGATGACCCGCTTGGTCGCCTGGTAGCCACTTTCGGCGAAAAGGTCGCTGCCGAACTCCAGGGCGCCGGAAATCGAGGTGCGTCGCGCGCTGTCGGGCGGATGCGCCGACATTTGTGCGACCACCCGCTCGGCATCGTCACGGTTGGCGATGACCGTCCATGGCACGATGACACGCTGCCAGCTGGTGCCGGCCCATTCGACATAGGTGACGGCGATCTTGCCATAGGAGCCATTGGCGATCGCCTGCAAAACATTGTCATGCGTCAGCGCCGCCGCGTAGCCATGGCGCTGGATTTCGAGCTCGTCCGCCGACATCGAGAGCGAAACATCGACCGCCAGCACCAGCTCGACATCGACCGGCTCGTCCGCGCGCGATCCCGGCGCCAGCCAGAGCGTCAGTGCCAGCGCGGCGCAGCCGGAAAGCAGATGTCTTGCACACGGGAAAGCAGACATGCCGCAAGGGTAAGCGAAAACCATCCGGTTAAAAAGACAAAAGCCCGGCTCGAGGCCAGGCTTTTGCGATCGCTCCGCTGCTCCGCCGGCGCTCAGCTGCGCGGCTTGAGGTTCTCCGGATCATAGAGCGGCTTGTAACCGACAGCCGCGACTTCGACCGGATATGTCTCGCCGAAATACTCGACAGCCAGCTTGCGGCCTTCCTGGGCATATGCCCACGGCAGATAGGCGAGCGCAATGTTCTTGCCGATGGTCGGGCCGTAGGCGACCGAGGAGGTGAAGGACCGGCGGCCGAGTTCGTCGACCAGCGTTTCGCCCGTCTTGGGGTCCATCACCGGCATGATGCCGACGGGATAGCGGGCGACGCCCTTGGCATCGGTGTTCTCGGTCATCACCAGCGTGCACAGCATGGCCGGCTGGTGCTCGCGGGCGCGGTATTCCAGATGCTTGGCCTTGCCGCAGAAATCGTTCTCCTTGACCTTCGGACGCGCGAGATCGGCTTCGAGCAGATTGTACTCGGTCAAGAGGTCGGCGTTCTGCAGTCGCAGGCTCTTTTCCATGCGGCGCGTGTTGGCATAGGTCTCGACGCCGAACGGCATCACGCCGGTCGAGCGCAGCGCATCCCATACGGCGAGACCGTCCTCGTAGCGCATGTGCAGTTCCCAGCCCTGCTCGCCGACATAGGAGATGCGGAAGGCGGTGACGTCCTTGCCGCCGATCCTGACCGGTTTGATCGCCGCGAACGGAAAGTTCTCGAGCGAAAGACCCTCGGGGTTCTCGACCACTTTCTGCAGGGTGGCACGGGCATTCGGACCCCAGATGCCGATGGTGACGAATTTCTCCGTCACGTCGGTAATGGTGACATCGAAACCTTTGTCCTGCGCCGTACGGCGCATGTACTGGAAGTCCCTAGGGCCGGCGTCCGCGCCGTCGATCAAACGACAGCGGTCCGCCATGCGGATGACGGTGAAGTCGGCGCGAACCATCCCTTCCTCATCGAGGAAGTGGGTGTAGATGCCCTTGCCGACATTGTTGTCACCGCCGATCTTGGCCGCGCAAAGCCACTCCAGCAACGCAACGTGGTCGGGTCCCTCGATGTCGTACATCGAGAAATGCGACAGGTTGACGATGCCGCAATCCTCGCTCATCGCCAGATGTTCGGCGTTGGAGACACGCCAGAAATGGCGATTGTCCCATTCGTTCTCGCGCACCGGTACGCGGTTGCCGTATTTCTCCAGGAGATGCTCGTTGGCGGCATAGCCGTGAGCACGCTCCCATCCGCCCAGTTCCATGAAGTAGCCGCCGAGCTCCTTCTCGCGCTCCCAGAACGGCGAACGCCTGATGTTGCGGGCCTTGGAAAACGGCTCGCGCGGATGCACCGCGGGATTATAGACCTTCATCGCCGTTTCGGTGCAGCGGTCCCAGATGAACTGTTCCTTCGTCTGGTGCGGATAGAAGCGCGCATAGTCGATGGCGTGGTGGTCGATTTCCGTGCGGCCGTCCGTCATCCAATCGGCGATCAGCTTGCCCATGCCGGGGCCGTCCTTGACCCAGATGGCGACGGCATACCAGAGCCCCCTCACCTTCTGGCTTTCGCCCATCGACGGACCGCCATCGGCCGTCACCTGCAAGAGGCCGTTGAAGGAATGGCTTTCGTTGTAGCCGAGCTCGCCCAGGATCGGCGTCAGTTCCATGGCGCGCTCGAGCGGCGCCAGGATCTGCTCCATGTCGAGGTCGCGTTGCGACGGCGACAGCCGCGCCTGGTCCTTCTCAAGCAGGTCGCGCGGATGGCAGAGGCGCGGATTGTTTTCTTCGTAATAGCCCCACTCGATCTGGCCGCCCTCGGCGGTCTTGGGATCGCCGGTGTCGCGCATGTAGGCCGAGTTGCCCTGGTCGCGCAGCAACGGCCAGCCGATCTCCTTGCCGGTGCCGGCGAACTCATCATAAGGGCCGAAGAAGGTCAGCGGATGGTCGATCGGCATGACCGGCAGATCCTCGCCGACCATCTCCGCGATCAGACGGCCCCAGATACCGGCGCAGACGATGACATAATCGGCTTCGATGGTGCCGCGATTGGTCACCACGGCGCTGATCCGGCCGTCCTTGACGACGAGCGACCTGGCCGGCGTGTTGGCGAAGGATTTGAGCTTGCCCGAAGCTTCCGCTTGGTCGACCAGCTTGCCTGCAACGGTTTGCGAGCGCGGGATGACGAGGCCCGCATCAGGGTCCCAGAGGCCGCCCTGCACCATCTCTTCTTCGATCAGCGGGAATTTTTCCTTGATCTCGGCGGGTTCGATCAGGCGTGCACGTGTGCCAAAAGCCTTCGCCGACGCGATCTTGCGCTTGATCTCGTCCATGCGGCCGTCGTCGCCGACGCGCGCGACTTCAAGGCCGCCGATGCGCGCGTAGTGGCCCATCTTCTCGTAGAAATCGATGGAATAGAGCGTCGTCCAGCAGGACAGGAAGTCGTGGCTGGTCGTGTAGCAGAAGTCGGAGGCATGCGCGGTGGAACCGATATCGGTCGGGATGCCGGACTTGTCAATGCCGACGATGTCGTCCCATCCACGCTCGATCAGATGATGGGCGATCGACGCGCCGACAATGCCGCCGAGGCCTATGATGACGACCTTCGCCTTTTTCGGAAACTCTGCCATTGCCCGCGACTCCAGATGCTTTTGCGGGCAGCGTCGGCGCCCGTTTGATCGGCGCACAATATGCAGGCGACAGCGACCACGCTACCGCCTGTTTGCGACACGCCGCTGGTGCGGCGCGACCCCTAGATGGTCAGGAGAATCGTAACCCTCAGGCGAAGGCCCAGATGTCCTCGGCCTGGAAGCCGACCTGGTAGCCCGCCGTCTTCAGCTTGACCACGACCTGGCCGATCTCCGGGGCCGGCAGCGCGCCGACCTCGACCTTGATCATGCCCGGACGATAGCGCTTGAGATCGAGCTGTTCGAAGACGACCCAGTCGGCGCCTTCGCAATCGACGAGGAAGGCGTCGATATGACTGATGCCGTTGCGGTCGAGCAGCGTCTGCAGCCTTTCCGACGGCACCTCGATATCCCGAAGGTGCGGTGCGAACTTGTTGAAGTTGGCGTCGGCCTCGCCCCAGGCATTCTTGCCCGACATCAAATTGGTGTCGGTGACCGACGAGCAGCCGATGAACTCGATCGGCAGCGTGCCGGCTTCGAGCGCCGCGGCATCAAAAGTGTGGACCGTGATCGTGCCCTTGGTTTTTGTGACAGCCACGGGCTCGATGATGAAGCGGCCCGTGTCGGGATAGTTGGCGCGCAGCCGCTTCTGATTGTAGGGGATCGGCTCGACCAGCATGGCGCGCGCGCCGGCAATCGTGTGCAGCCATGGCGTGACGTCATCGAACAGCGCGCCGTCGCAGGCGCCGACATTGACCATCTGGAACGGCCGTCCTGCCCCACCGAAGCGTGCTTTCAACCCCGCCTTGGCGAGGAATTTCGTGCCGCGCAGCGACGGTCCGCGATCGAGCAGGCCTGCCGGAAGACCGAGCGACAGCGCGGTCCGCGCCAGGCTGGATAGCGAATTCATGGCTTGTCTCCGGGAATGATTTGCGGCGCCGCGCGATGCTGGCGGGCAATAGCTGCCCGCAGTGCCATGAACGGCGTTGCCAGCAGCAGGAAGGGCGGGATCAAATGCGGGAAATAGATCCGTGTGTCGTGGATCGGGAAAACGGTGAACTTCGCCAGCGCGCCAAGCACCAGTGCGGCGAACAGGATGCCGGCACGCCGGTCGAGGCGGAAGCCGGCGCGACCGGCAGCATACCAGCCGGCCAGCGCCAGCACCGAAACGCCGACCCAGCTGTTCAGGTTGACGGCGCGCAACAGCGACGCGGCGAACGCCCTGAGATAGGCGATGACCGAGAAGGCCGGCTCGAACCCGTCCATATTATAGTGCTGCTCGATGCTGGAGAACCAAAGATGCGGCCACCAGCCGGGATGATGGGCCCAATGCGAAATGGCGAAATAGGTAATGAAGGACGCGGCAAAGCCGGCCAGCGCGCCCCATGCCTTGTGCCGGAAGACGACCAGCAGCACCGCGAAAACGGCAAGGAAAACAATATTGTCCGGCCGCACCATGAAGGCGAGAAAGAGCAGGATCGCCGTCGCCGCCTCGCGGCCCCTGATGTAGGCGTAGAGCCCGCCGAGCAGAAGCGCCGACGTCAGCAGGTCCGGCGTCGAGGCGCGCGCCGCATCGCCGAAATCGGCCATGATCAGCACCGCGCCGACCAGCGGCGCCATGGCCAATGCGTTTTGAGAACGCAGCCAGAGCAGCGTGATTGCGCCGAACAGCAGCACCGAGAATACCTGCACCAGCCGCATCGCCTCGACCGGCGACATCACCGAGCTCATCGTCGACAATATCTCGGCATAGAGGAACTTGATCCGGTACATGCCGAGCAGCGAATGGAAATCGGCGGCATTCTCCGTCATATGGCTGCGGAAGCCGCCGCCATCGTCGGTCAGCGTCTTGTAGTCGCCGGCCGATACGCCGGATTTGACGGTGTCGTAGGCGTAGTCATGCAGCGCCTGCACATCGGGATAGGTGCCTTCCTCCGATATTGCGAGATAGGGCAGCATGTCCCAGTTGGCGTCCGGCATCACCCAGGCCGTGAACGCCGTCAAAAGGATGTAGAGCGCGAAGGCCGCCGCGCCGATCGAGGCTGCCAGCCGCGCATAAGTCCCCTCGCCCCACGCCAGGCCGGCCTCGGTGAGCCGGTCAAGCTGGTTTTGCGGAGCGGGAGACTTGGTCAGCATCGCGATGCTCAACGAACTTTCGATTTAACGGACTGGCGTCTTAACGGACTTGGCTTTTGACGAAATCCTTCACGATTCCGACGATGCCGCGCGACAACAGGCTGTCGAAGGCATCGACGAAACGATCGACATGTTCGCGCTGGCAGATCAGCGGCGGCTCGAGCCGGATGACGTTGCGGTTGTATTCGGTAAAGGCGACCAGCACATCGTAGTCGCGCAGCAACAGCGCCCCAACGAAACCGGACAGCGAGCCTTTCAGCTTGTCGTCGAGCACGCTGACGATCGGGCGCAGCACCATCGGCAGGGTCTGCGAGAAGTCGTGGAACTCAAGCCCGACCATGAAGCCCTTGCCACGCACATCCTTGATGATCTTGGGATATTTGTCCTTGAGCGCTTGCAGGCGCGCGAGCAGATAATCGCCGGTGACGGCGGCGTTGTCGATCAGCCCCTCGTCATAGAGCACGTTGAGGCCCTCGATCGAGGTGACGCAGGCCTCGCCCATGCCGCCGAAGGTGGCCATGGCATGGATCATTGCCGTCTTCGGCGTGCCGTAGGCCTTCATGTAAACCTCGCGGCGCGCGATCATGGCGCCGACCGCCGCCTTACCGCCGCCGAGCGACTTGGCCAGCGCCGTCACGTCGGGCACCACGCCGTAGTGCTCGAAGGCGTAGAACCGCCCCGAACGGCCATAGCCGCACTGCACTTCGTCGGCGACCCACAGCACGCCATACTGGTCGCACAGCGCGCGCAGCTTCTGCCAATACTCGGCAGGCGCCTGAATGATACCGCCGCCGCCCTGGATGGTTTCGAGCACGATGACGCCGACCTCCGGATCGGAGCGGAACAGGCGCTCGACCGCATCGATGTCGGCAAAGGGAATGCGCACCGTATTGTCCGCCATCTTGAAGTCGGCGCGGTAGAGCTGCCCGTCGGTAATGCCGAGCACGCCCTTGGTCTTGCCGTGGAAGGAATTCTCGGCATAGACGATCTTCGGCCGCTTGGGGCCTGCGGCGCGCTCAGCGAGTTTCACCGCCGCTTCCATGGCCTCCGAGCCGGACGAACCCAGGAACACCATGTCGAGATCGCCGGGCGAGCATTTGGCGAGGTTGTGCGCCAAAGCCGCCGCATATTGCGACATGAAGGCGATGGCGATTTCCTGGCGCTTCTCCTCCTGGAACTTTTTGCGCGCCTCCAGGATGCGCGGATGGTTGTGGCCGAAGGCCAGCGACCCGAAGCCGCCGAAGAAATCGAGAATCTTGCGGCCGTTCTGGTCGATGTAGAACATGCCCTCGGCACGCTCGATCTTGATCTTGTGGAAACCGAGCAGCTTCATGAAATGCAGCTGGCCGGGGTTGAGATGCGCCTTGAACAGGTCGGTCATCGCCGCGACATCCATCGCCTTGGCCTGCTCGACGCTGATCAGGTCGGGCTTGGCGATGGTGGCGAGCGACAGCGCCGGCGCGTTGACCATGGTACGCGCATTCGTCTGTTCGGGCTTGGCCATGACGGTCATTTCAATCTCCCTGTCCGCGCTTACGACCAGAGTCGTGCGCCATAAGCTGTTGGCAAACCCGCTATTCGGCGGGCACATGGTTGGTGGCGACGGCATGCCCGGCCTTCTTGGCGCGGTACTCGCTGTAGGCGGCGATCAGCATGTCCTCGTCGCGATATTGCGGCACCCAACCGAGCTGCCGCTCGGCCTTGGACACGTCGAGCACGCACTCCTCGTCCGCGATCAGATACTGCTCCGGATCCATGATCGGCATGTTCATGAGATCGAGCAGGTCGAGCGTGCGCTTGACCGCCCAACCCGGCGTCGGGATCAGGATCGATTTCGAGCCGGCATGCCTGATCAGGTCGCCAAGCAGCTTCTTGACCGGCGGAGGATTGAGCGAGCCGAGATTGTAGGCCTCGTTTGGCACGCCGGCTTTCCAGGCCGCGCGGGCAGCTTCCGCACAATCGAAAACCGAAATGAACTGATAGGGATTTTTGCCCGAACCGATCATCGGCACCGGCAAGTTCCAGTCGATCAGCTTGAACAGTTTTTCCAGGATGCCGAGCCGGCCGGGCCCGATGATCAGGCGCGGGCGAAACAGCGAGATCGACATGCCGCGCTTGCGCCAAACGGCTGCCAGTTCCTCGGTCTTCTGCTTCGACCAGCCATATTCGCCGAGCGGCGCGACCGGATGCTCCTCGGTCATCGGCTGGGTGACCGTGTGGCCGTAGATCATGTCGGTCGTGTAGTGGACGAGCTTGGGCGCGCTGGCTCTGTCCATGGCCTGCATGATGTGTTCGGTGCCGTGAAAATTCACCGGAAAGAAGAAATCGTGCCGCTTGGCGCGCACCTGGATCGGCGACAGCATCTTGGCCGACAGATTGTAGACCATGTCGTCGGCCTTGAGCCCGACAGCGGCGACGGACGCAGGATCGGTGACATCGCAGGTGACAAAGCGGACGTTGCGGTAGTGCGCAAGGTCGCTCCTGGCGATGTCGGCAACGACGACCTCTTCGCCATCGGCCACAAGCTTCGGGGCAAGGTGGCGGCCGACGAAGCCGTCACCACCGAAAATAACATGTCTCATCGAACGGTCTCGCTGTGAATCTTGTCGGACGAAAGGGAAGCCGTTTCCTCTTCGTGCCCACGACCACTCTGCGCGATCAGCACAGTGCCGACGCAGATGAAGGCGATGCCCGCGATGCGCCAGCCATTGAGGTCCTCGCGGAAGACGAAATAGGCGAAGAAGGCAACGGCGACATAGGCGAGGCTGAGGAACGGATAGGCAAAGGAAAGCTCGACCTTGGACAGCACATAAAGATGCGAGGCCATGGAAATCGCGAAGGTGCAAAGCCCCAGGAAGACCCACGGGCTGAAGACGATCTGCAGCAGCTTGACCAGCGGGTTGGCACCCTCGAACGAGATCGGCCCAAGCGACATCATGCCCTGCTTCAGCATGAGCTGCGCAGCCGCATTGGTCATGACCGTAAATAGAATGAAGACGATATATTTCATGTCAGTGCGCCCGCCCCGTGACATCGAGTAATACAAACCCCAAAAGATTTCGTGAACTCAGAAGAATGTTTTGAGTAAACCTTGGCGTTAAGCATTCGATAACCATGAATCATTTCAATTTTAGCTATTCGGCAGCCTCGGCGCCGCGTCGCCGCAGGTCGATGCTCCCAGCCGTGCGCGCCCAGAAATCAGACATGAAGGCAGGGTCGCGCAGCGCTTCCAGCCGCGGCCAGTCCGGGAAGGAGGCGGCGAAGGTCGAAGCCGCCATGCGCGCATCCTTGTATGGGTTGACCGCCCCTCCGGCCGCGATGGTGATGCGGTCGAGCTCGCCGAGCAGGGCAAGCGTCGCCGCCCCCCTGTTGGGGAAATCCAGCGTCAGCGTATAACCCGGCCGCGGAAATGACAGCAGTGCCGGCGAGCGGACTCCGCCGAAGCGCTTCAGCACGGTCAGGAAGGATCCCTGCCCCGCCCGCCTGGCGGCGGCGAGCAATTCCGGCACGACGATCCGCGCGGCCTCCTCCGGCACCACGCTCTGGTGCTGGAACAGTCCATTGGGGCCATACAGCCGGTTCCAGTCGCGCACGCCATCGAGCGGAAAGAAGAAACCCTGGTAACCGCTCTGGCGCGGCACTGTCGCCCGGCCCTTCTTCCACCGGTAGGCGGCGTTGAAAACGGTCAGGAACGACCGGTTGAGCACGTTGAAGGGCGGCTGGAACGGCACCGACAGATTGCCGCCGGCCCGCGCGGCCGTATGCGAGCCATGTTCGGCGTGGTTGCCGGTAAACAAAAGGCCGCGCCCGCTGCGGCGGCCGCCCGCGAGCTGATCGATCCAGGCCACGGCATATTCATTGGCCTGATCCGCCGCCTCGGCGATATCGAAGAATTCGCCGAGGTCGCGAAACGGCGTTGCCTTCTCGACGATGTCGAGCGAAGGAACCCGCATCAGCCGGATCGAGGCCGACAGGATCAGGCCGGTCAGCCCCATGCCGCCGATGGTCGCCGCAAACAGGCGCGGATTGTCGGTGGCCGAGCAGCGATAGGTCTTTGCGTCGGATCGCAGCAGCGTGAAACTCTCCACGTGGCAGCCGAACGTGCCACGCCGGTGATGGTTCTTGCCATGCACGTCATTGGCGATGGCGCCGCCGAGCGTGACGAATTGCGTTCCCGGAACCACTGCCGGAAAGAAGCCGTGGGGTGCTGCGTGCGCGATAATGTCGGACAACAACACGCCGGCATCCGCTTCGAGCACACCGGTCATGGCATCGAAGCCGCGAATGCGGTTCAGGGATCGCATGTCGACCACCGCGCCGGCCTGGTTCTGGCAGGAATCGCCATAGGAACGGCCATTGCCATAGGCAAGCAGCGAGGTTTCGCCGGCCTGACCAGCCTTCAGCAACGCGATGGCATCATCGGCCTGGATGGCCCTTGGCGCCGGCGGCGTGGCAAGGCCAAAGCTGCGGAAGCGTTCAGCCATGCCTACCAGCCCCCGATGACCAGCAGCACCGCGCCGATCAGCACCACGATCTGGCTGCGCCAGTCGCGGATGATGAAGACAACCGGATCGTCATGCATTTCGTCGCGACGCGCCAGGATCCAGACCCGCATGGTGAGATAGAGCACGATCGGCGCCAGCGGCCAGATCAGCCATGGATGCGGATAGAGTTCGCGCACCGCGACACTGTCCATGTAGAGCGCCAGCACCAGAGCAGAGGAGAAGGCCGAAGCCATGCCGGCCTGGGCGATGATCTCCTGGTCCTCGGTGCGATAACCCCGTCCGGCAATGCGCTCGCCGGGCGGAATGGCGGTGGTGCGCAATTCGACGAAACGCTTCACCAGCGCCAGCGACAGAAAGAAGAAGATGGAGAAGGCGAGCAGCCAGAACGAGACGTCGACGCCGGTCGCGGTCGCGCCGGCGATCACCCGGATCGTGTAGAGGCCGGCAAGCGTCAGCACGTCGACCAGGAGCATGCGTTTGAACGACAGCGAATAGGCAGTCGTGACCACCATGTAGCCACCAAGCACGGCGAGGAATTCGAGCGACAGAAAGAGCCCGGTGCCGATGCCGATCGCCAGCAGCGCCGCGATAGCCCCGAGGCCGAAGGGGATCGACAGCGCGCCACTGGCGAACGGCCTGTTGCATTTGGTGACGTGCTTGCGGTCGAGCGCCAGGTCGAAGAAATCGTTGAGGATGTAAATCGCCGACGCCACCGCGCTGAACGAGACGAACGCCAGCAGGCATTCCCAGATCATGTTGGAGTTGAAATATTCGTGCGAGAGCACCATCGGCACCGCGATCAGCGAGTTCTTCAGCCACTGGTGCACACGCAGCATCTTGACGACGGTCCGCAATGTCGGCTTCGGCGCCGGCATCGTTTCGGCGCCATGCGCCGCCTGCCAGCGCGCGGCATGACGGTCGGGTGCGACGACAATCGCATTGCGCGCGGCGTCGAAGACCTGGAGGTCATGGCGGCTGTTGCCGGCATAGTCGAAACCGCCATCGCCATAGGCTGATATCAGCGAGGCGCGCTTCCGGCTCGCTGTGAGATTGTCGAAGCCGTCGGTGGCCAGCACCCGATCGAAAATGCCGAGATGGGCCGATATGGCGTCGGCGAACTTGCGCGGCGTGCCGGTCGCCAGCACGATCTTGCGGCCCTCGGCATGTTCGGCGCGAAGGCGGTTGAGCAACGCCTCGCGATAAGGCAGCGACGCGGGATCGATCTCGATGCGCTGCGCAATCGCCTGCTTCAGCCGCGCCGGCCCGCCAGCCGCCCAGAACGGGACGAGGAAGATATAGAGCGGGTTCTTCTTGAGAAGGATGAACAGTCCTTCCCACAACAGGTCGGTTGCGATCAGCGTGCCGTCGAGATCGACCGCAAGCGGTATTGCGTTCCTGTCCGACCGCGCATCCATGTACGTCCTGCCCCTGCCGCCGTTTGATCCGGGAAACCGGAATCTCGTTGCGCGCCGTGTTTCGGCGTCTTGGGGCTGGTATAGCGGGGTATGGCGTAGCGAACGTTAAAACGCACGGTTGTGGGCGGCTGTCGCGGTGGTATTTCCGGCGTCATTGTTAAGCAACCGCTACCGAAAACAATAAAAGGCCGGACAAATGCCCGGCCTTCCAATCATGCCGCCAGGATTACTTGATGCGGGCGACGCCGCCGGAGATCTCGACGGTCTCAGAACCCGTCAGCGCTTCGAGGTCGCCATTGGGCAAGGTGACGAAGCAGCCATTCTGGCAGAATTCGACGGTTTCACCGCCGGCCAGCGCAAGGTCGGTCTTGCTGCCGCCCTCCGTCACGATCAGCGTGCGGGTCTCGGCGTCCTTGTTGACCGCGCTGGCGGAATGGGCCGAGCCGCTCACGGCGAGCAAGGCGACGGCAGCGACGAGAGACTTCCACATTTGCAATATCGGTGTTCCCACCGCCTCTGTTGCATTACGCAAGGCATTTTCGCCTTTGCATGGGAGCTTATATGAGATGGAAGCTGAACCGCAACTGAATGCCGCATTCATGCCGCAATTGGCTTCGGCTTGCCGGCTTCCGGTCTAGTCCGGATCCGGCTTGCGCAGCTTGCGTCCTGATTTGGCGAGCTTTTTCGCTTCGGCCGCGGCCTCAACCTTGGCTTGTTCCTGTTCGGCGAAGTCGGCCTCGATCTTGTCGTCGTCGGTCGGCCAGGCCTTGGGCTTGTGGGCCTCGACGACGGCGCGCGGCGTCGAGGGGATCTCGATATGCTGGTCGCTGAACTTTTCCAGCACGGCGAAGCGGACATCGTTCTGAACGATGTTGCCGTTCATCACGTCGGCCAAAAACACGCGGATCTCGAATTCGAGCGCGGCAGGTCCGAAATTGGAAAACAGCACGAAGGGCTCGGGGTTCTTCAACACCAGCGGATGACTGCGGGCGATGTCCAGCAGGACGGCGTGAACCTGCTTGACGTCGCTGCCATAGGCGACGCCGACCTTGATGTCGATGCGGCCGAGCTTGTTGCGGTGCGTCCAGTTGCCGACGGCGTTGTTGATCAGGTTGGAATTGGGCAGGATCACCGACTGCCGCTGGAAGGTTTCGATCTCGGTGGCGCGCACGCTGATCTTCTTGACGGTGCCGCTGACATCGCCGGCGACGATCCAGTCGCCGACCTTGAACGGCCGCTCGGCCAGCAGGATCAGGCCGGAGACGAAATTGGACACAACATTCTGCAGGCCAAAGCCGATACCGAGGGAAAGCGCACCCGCGACCAGCGCCAGGCTGGAGAGGTCGATGCCGGCGGCCGAGATACCGACCAGCGCCGCCAGCGCGACGCCGGCATAGCCGACCGCCAGCCGGATCGAGTTGCGCACCCCGGTATCGACCTTGCCGCGCGCCATGACCGAGCCGTCGAGCCAGCCCTGGAACCAGCGCGTCAGGAAATAGCCGATGACGAAGACGACGATGCCCGAAAGGATGCCTGTGACCGAAATCGTCACCGAACCGATGTTGATCCCTGTCGCGAGCTTGTAGGCCCAGGCCTGGATGTCGCCGGGCTGAAACCCCCACATCAACAGGATCAGCGGCAGGAACACCAGCACGATCAACAGGTTGATGGCGATGCTGACGACGAGGCCGAGCTGGTCGAGCGCGGTGTCGTCATAGCTGGAATTGGCCGACAGCCAGCGGCCCACGAAGGTGTTGGCGAAAGCGCCTTCCTCGCCGATCGCCTGCGCCGACAGGAAGCCGATATAGGCGGTGATCAAGGCTGTGCCGGTGACAACCACCTGCAGCGAGACGAACAGCGCGAGGCCGATATAGCCGAGCAAGGCTGCTATGATGGTGAACAGGCCAAGGCCCAGCGACAGGTAACGCAGCCATGCTGGCCACGGCCGCCAGCTTCCGTCGCGCGCCTTGAACGGCCGCAGCATCGCCATCAGGATCAGGATGATGCCGACGACGATGGTGGCGACAAAACTGCGCGCGATGGTCAGCGACAGCGGCGAGCCCATCTTGTCGTTGATCACCGACAGGAAGGTGTTGACGCTGATGACCACGGCCATGGCGGTGGCCAGGCGCACCAGCCAGCGCGCCGGCCCGGTTTCGACCGGGATCAGGCGCCAGTTCGGCAGCCGCGGTTCCAGCGCCGCATTGGTCAGCCGGTTGACGCAGAACACCACGCCAATGACGGTCGCCAGCGCGTTAAGGAAGAGCCCAATGTCGCCGCGCAACACATTGTAATAATTGAAAAAGAAAATTGTCGATCCAAGAAAGGCGGCGACCGCCAACGTCGGCAGCAAGGTCGACCAGAAGGCCACCGACAAGCGGCTGAGATAGGATGGGTCCTCATTGGTGGGGTCGGCTTCGAACACCCGCCCGAACAGGCGCCTGCCGCCGACCAGCAGCACCAGCGCCAGGCCGAGCGCCACGAAGGTTGCCGCCAGGATCGCCTGGAACTTGAACTTGAAGGCAAAGCTCAGCCAGGACGACACCGCCTTGTAGAAATTGCCGAACTCGTCGCGGGCGTCGGAAAACACCTGCGGGCTGAGCGCGTCCGACAGCACGTAGCGCTTGGTCAAAAGATTGCGGAACAGCTCGCTGCGCATGTTGCCGATCTTGTCGATCAGCCCGCTGATGCGGATCGACAGGGCCTGGGCCTGCGAGATGACAGCGTTGATCTCGGCCTTTTCGGATGTCAGCGCCTGGCGTTCGGCACTGACGATATCGGGCTCTTCCGGCTGGCCGGCGGCGGGGGCCGGGCCAAGCTGCTCCAGACGGGCGTTGATCTCGCCAAGGCGCGTGCGGAAGGCCAGCGCGCTGTTAAGCGATTGCCGTGACAATTCCTCCAGCTGCAGGCGGATATCGACCAGGCTGCTATCGTTCTCGCCGTTCTGCTGGGTCTGCTTTTCGAAACTGTCGGTCTTGGTGGTCAGGCCCTGGATGATCTTCTGCTGGTCGGCGACCAATCCGGCGGGCGCATGGCCGACGCCTTGCGCCGCCGCGTCGAACGCCGGCGGCGCCGAAACGACCAGCGCGAAGACCATAATGAGGCGAAGCAATCGGAAAAGCATGATTTGTAGGCGACTCATGGACGGCAAAGGCAATTTGAAAGCCTGTCCTTGATAAAGACGGCCATATCATGGGGCAAGCCGTCGCGTCGGAGCGTTGACAAAGGCGTCGGCCAGTCGAAAGGCCATGGCGCAATATTGGCTTTGCGCGTGCGGCCTGCTCTATAGTCTGCCGCATCGCCCGAACCGGACAACATGCACATGGCAGAGTACTCGGCCCTTTCGCTGCTCGCGAACGCGCTCAAGGGAAACAAGGACTGGAAACCGGCCTGGCGCAAGCCGGACCCGAAGGCGTCCTATGATGTCATCATCGTCGGCGGCGGCGGCCACGGGCTGGCGACCGCCTACTACCTTGCCAAGGAGCACGGCATCACCAATGTCGCGGTGCTGGAAAAGGGCTGGCTCGGCTCCGGCAATGTCGGCCGCAACACGACGGCCGTGCGCTCGAACTACCTGCTGCCGGCCAACACCCGTTTCTACGAACACTCGATGAAACTGTGGGAGAACCTCTCGCACGAACTCAACTACAACGTCATGTTCTCGCAGCGCGGCTGCCTGAACCTGGCGCACACGCCGGCCCAGTTCGACGACTACGCAAGGCGCGGCAACGCCATGCGCCATCTCGGCGTCGATGCCGAACTGATGAACCCGGCCGAGATCAAGCGCCTGATCCCGGCGCTCGACATCTCCGGCGATGCGCGCTTCCCTGTGGTTGGCGGCCTGATGCAACGGCGCGCCGGCACCGCCCGCCACGACGCTGTCGCCTGGGGCTATGCGCGCGGTGCCGACCGGCGCGGCGTCGACATTATCGAGAATTGCGAGGTCACCGGCTTCCTGCGCGACGGCGACCGCATCACCGGCGTCGCCACCTCGCGCGGCGACATCCGCGCCAAGAAGGTGGCGGTCGCGGTGGCCGGCAGCACGGGCCGGGTCATGCAACTGGCCGGCGTAGAGACGATGCCGATCGAAAGCCATGTGCTGCAGGCCTTCGTCACGGAATCGCTAAAGCCCTTCATCGACACCGTCGTGACCTTCGGCATGGGCCATTTCTACATGTCGCAGTCGGACAAGGGCGGCCTTGTCTATGGCGGCGACATCGACGGCTACAACAGCTACGCCCAGCGCGGCAACCTGCCTGTCGTCGACGAGGTGATGAGCGAGATGCTGGCGCTGTTCCCGGGTCTTGCCCGCGTGCGCATGCTGCGCTCCTGGGGCGGCGTCTGCGACATGTCGATGGACGGCTCGCCGATCATCACCACCGGCCCCCTGCCCGGCATGTATCTCAACTGCGGCTGGTGCTATGGCGGCTTCAAGGCGACGCCGGCCTCTGGCTGGACCTTTGCCTGGACCATCGCCAAGGATGAGCCGCACGACTTCAACGCGCCGTTCACGCTCGACCGTTTCCACCGCGGCCTCGTCATCGACGACAAGGGCCAGGGTGCGAACCCCAGGCTGCATTAGGTAGAATTGAATGTTGATCACCTGCCCCTATTGCGGCCCGCGCGACGTCATCGAATTCACCTACCAGGGTGATGGCAACCGCGAACGCCCCGATCCAGCCTCGCAGAATTTCGAGGCGTGGAACGCCTATGTCTACGACCGGCTGAACCCGGCCGGCGACCACAATGAGATCTGGCAGCATTCCGGCGCTTGCCGCGCGCATCTGCGGGTCGTCCGCAACACGCTGACACATGAGATTTCGAGTGTCGCCTTCGTGCGTGGCGACCACGGTTCGGCTGCCCGCCGCAAGACGGAGGACAAGGCATGAGCCCGCGCCGCACCGACACGGGCGGCCGCATCGACCGGCTGAAGACCATCCGTTTCACCTTCGACGGCGTTGCTTATACGGGCCATGCCGGCGACACGCTGGCTTCCGCGCTGCTGGCCAAGGGCGTCACGCTTTTCGGGCGTTCGTTCAAGTATCACCGGCCGCGCGGCCTGCTGACCGCTGGCGTGGAGGAGCCCAATGCGCTGGTGACGGTGCTGAAGGGCGAGGTGCGCGAGCCCAACATCCCGGCCACCATGGTCGAGATCCATGACGGGCTGGTGGCCGTCAGCCAGAACCGCTTCCCCTCGCTTGCCTGGGACATCCACGCCGTCAACCAGCTCGGCGGCAAGATCCTGTCGTCCGGCTTCTACTACAAGACCTTCATGGGACCGGTGGTCGGCCCGCTCAAGGGCACGCGCTTCTGGATGTTCTGCGAGCACTTCATCCGCCGTGCCGCCGGCCTCGGCAGCGCCGGATCGGCGAAGGACCCGGCCCGCTACGAACGCATGAACGCCTTTTGCGACGTGCTGGTGGTCGGCTCCGGCCCTGCCGGCCTGATGGCCGCCAAGGCAGCCGCCGATCAGGGCGCCCGTGTCATGCTGGCCGATCTCGAACCGCGTTTCGGCGGTTCGGCCAACTGGTCCGCTGAGATCATCGATGGCGCGCCCGCCGCCGATTGGGCGCGCCGCACCGTCGCCCAGCTCGCAGGCCGCGACAATGTCCGGCTTCTGCCGCGCACCACGGTCTGGGGCTACTACGACAACAACACGCTTGCCGCGCTCGAACGGGTCAGCGACCACAAGGAGCAGCCCGCCAAGGGCGAGCCGCGCCATCGCTACTGGGCGATCCGCGCCAGGTCCGTCGTGCTTGCCACGGGTTCCTTCGAACGGCCGCTTGTCTTCCCTGGCAATGACAGGCCGGGCGTCATGCTGGCGCATGCGGCCGAGCGCTATGCCAATGAGTTCGGCGTGCTGCCGGGCGAACGGGTCGCCCTGTTCACCCACAATGACAGCGCCTATCGCGCGGCGGTCGCCTTGAAGAAAGCGGGCGCCGCGATCATCGCCATCGCCGACGTCAGGTCCGAGCTTTCGCCCGAGATGCGCAAGCTCGCCGCGGAAGCCGAGGCCGAGCTGTTGACGGGCCATGCCGTCGTCGCCACCGAAGGCGGCAAGGCACTCTCGGGCATCAAGGTTCAGCATTTCGATATGGTCACGGGCACGCTGAGCGACGATGCGCGCTCGATCCATGCCGACTGCTTGCTGATGTCGGGCGGCTGGTCGCCGACCATCCATCTCGCCAGCCAGGCTGGCGCCAGGGCGGAATGGAACGCAGCCCGGCAGGCCTTCCTGCCGCCGAAGCCCACACAGAAGGGGCCGAGACAACAATGGCCAACACAGCAATGGATTGGTGCCGGCGCCTTTACCGGCAGTTTTTCGACGGCCGAAGCCATCGCCGAAGGCCGCGCTGCCGGGCTCACGGCGGCTGGTGGAACAGCCACCCCGCCGGCGTTGCCCACTGTTGAGGCCGCACCTGGCGATCCCGATCCGGCGCCGGTTTTCGAGATCAGGGCCAAGGGCAAGAGCTTTGTCGATTTCCAGCACGACGTCACGGCGGAGGATGTGCGGCTGGCGCATCGCGAAGGCTTTGTCTCGGTCGAGCACCTCAAGCGCTACACCACGCTTGGCATGGCCACCGACCAGGGCAAGAGCTCCAACGTCCCCGGGCTCGCCATCATGGCCGAGGCGCTCGGCAAGCCGATCCCGGAAGTCGGCACGACACGCTTTCGGCCGCCCTTCGCGCCGGTGTCGATCGGCTCGCTGGCGGCCGAGCGTTTCGGCGACCTGAAGCCCGAACGGCTGACGCCGATGCATGACTGGCACCTCGCCAACGGCGCGACCATGTATTCCGCCGGCCTCTGGTACCGGCCGATGATCTACGGCCATGCCGGCGAGACGGTCGAGCAGGCCTATGTACGCGAAGCCAAGGCGACGCGCGAAAGCGCCGGCATCGTCGATGTCTCGACGCTGGGCAAGATCGCCGTGCAAGGTCCCGACGCAGCCGCTTTCCTCGACCGCGTCTATACCAACATGTTTTCGACGCTCGCCGTCGGCAAGGCGCGCTACGGGCTGATGCTGCGCGAGGACGGCTTTGCCTTCGACGACGGCACCACCTGGCGGCTTGGCGAGCAGGATTTCCTGATGACCACCACCACGGCCAATGCCGGCAAGGTGATGCAGCATCTGGAATATTTCCTCGACGTGGTCTGGCCGGAGCTGAAAGTGCACGTCACCTCGGTGACCGATGAATGGGCGGGCGCCGCGATCGGCGGGCCGAAGGCGAGGCAGATCCTTGGGGCTTGCGTCACCGGCACCGCTGTCGACAATGCGACGCTGCCCTTCATGGGCATCGTGCGTGGCGAGATCGCCGGCGTCCCGGTGATGATCTGCCGGCTGTCCTTCTCCGGCGAGATGGCCTTCGAGGTCTATTGCGGCGCCGGCCATGGCACGCATGTCTGGGAAGCGCTGATCGAGGCCGGCAAGCCGTTCGAGCTAGTCACCTACGGGCTCGAGGCGCTCGGCACGATGCGCATCGAAAAGGGCCATGTCACCGGCGCCGAGATCGACGGCCGCACCACGGCGCGCGATCTGCATCTAGACTGGATGCTATCGAAGAAGAAGCCCTTCATCGGCTCGGCCATGATGGACCGCGAAGGCCTGATCGCGGCCGACCGGCTGGAACTGGTCGGCCTGATCGCGCTGGACAACCGGCCGCTCAATGGTGGTGCGCACATCGTCGAGGAGGTTGACGAAGCCAATCCGCACGGCTCGATCGGCCACATCACCGCCTGCTGCTATTCGCCGGCGCTCGGCAAGCATATCGCGCTGGCGCTGGTCAAGGGCGGCAAGGCAAGGCACGGCACGCGTGCCTACGTCTCCGATCCGCTGCGCAACCGCTTCGGGCCGGTCGAGATCGTCTCCAACCATTTCTACGATCCGGAAGGGACCCGCATGCATGGTTGAGCGCAAATCTCCCCTTGAGCCGGCGTTTCATGTCGGCTCGCACGGCAATTTCGAGCACGGCGTCGAGATCCTCCTGACCGAGACAAGGCCGGGCTCGATCGTGCAGCTCGCGGCATGGCCAGGCGAGGAGAAGAAGCTGATCGCTGCCATCCGCACGGTCACCGGCCTTGCGTTGCCCGACGGTGCCGGCGGCGGCCTGAGCGACGGCGTGAAGTCGGTGTTCGGCTTCGCGCCGGGAAAATTCACCGTGGCCGACGAGGCCGAAGGCTTGGCCGCCGCCTTCGCCAAGGCGGTGACACCGGCCATCGGCACGGTGACGGACCTGTCGCATGGCCGCACCGCGATCCGCATCGCCGGGCCGAAGGCCGAATGGGTGCTGGCGAAATTCTTCGCCATCGACTTCGCGCTGCCGGCTTTTCCAATAGGCGCCGGCCGCTCGACCGCACATCACGATGTCTTCGCCCAGATCCAGCGCACCGGCGCCGACGAGTTCGACATCTACGTCTTTCGCTCGTTCGCCCGCTCGTTCTGGAAGGCGCTCTGCCATGCCAGCGAGGAAGTCGGCTACGAGGTGCAATAGAGCAATTGCTTCTGGCATCAACACCAGCCGGTTCTGCAGCTAGAGAATCCTGCCGCGTGCGTCCATGGTGGAAAAAAATGGCCGCCCAACCGGTCCGAGGGGCATAAATCCCGTCTTTAAGAGTCGGCGCATTCGTTTGGTTCGAACATCCCCATGACCGCAGAACTATCCGCCGGCGCCACGGATCGCGCCGATGTGTCGGCCCGAGCCTTGCTCCTGCTGCCGCTGACGGTCGCCTGCGGCGTTTTCATGACCAGTCTCGACCAGAATGTCGTGGTGACGGCACTGCCCGGCATCGGCGAAAGCCTCGGTCGTCCACCGAGCCAGCTCGGCCTGCTGATCACCGTCTATGTCGCCAGCCTGATCATCTCCATGCCGCTCGGCGGCTGGGCCGCCGACCGCTTCGGCCTGCGCAACGTCTACTGCTTTGCCTTGCTGGTTTTCGCCACCTCGTCGGCGCTCTGCGGCCTGTCTGATGATATCTGGACACTGGTCGGCGCCCGCGCGCTGCAGGGCTTTGGTGGTGCGCTGATGGGCACGCTCGGCCAGGTCGTCATCCTGTCGAGCTTTCCGCGCAGCCGCACGCTCAAGATCAACATGTACATCTCGCTGGCCAGCCAGTCCGGGCCATTGGTCGGCCCGCTCGTCGGCGGCGCGCTGACCACCTACATTTCCTGGCGCTGGATTTTCTTCATCAATGTGCCGTTCGCGCTGGCGGCGGCAATCCTTGCCGCCTCGCTGTTCCCGACGGTGACCAAGCCCGTTCGCACGCGGTTCGATTTTCCCGGTTTTCTGCTGGTCGGCAGCGGCATGATCCTGCTTGTCTTCGGCATGGACTCGCTTGCCGCCAAGGATGCCGCCGGCGGCATGATTGCCGGCGAACTGGCGCTGGCGGTCATCATCCTGTCGATCGCCTCGCTCTACTGCCTGCGCGTGCCCAATCCCCTGCTCGACCTCAAGCTGCTGCGCATCCGCACCTTCCGCATCTCGTTTCTCACCGGCGGCGGCCTGGACACGATCGGCCTCAGTTCCGTTGCCTTCCTGCTGCCGCTGATGTTCCAGCTCGGCTTCGGCATGAGCGCGGTGCAGGCGGGATCGCTGACCTTCGTTGCCGCGCTCGGCTCGGTGGTCATGCGTTTCTTCATGCCGCGCGTCCTCAACCGCTTCGGCTTCCGCCGCGTGCTGGTCGTCAACACGCCGATCGTCGCCGCCATGGTTGCGGGCTTCGCCCTGATGCAGGCGGCGACGCCGGTCTGGATCGTGCTTGGCTATATCTTCGTTTTCGGCGTCTTCCGCTCGGTGCAATGGGCCTCGACCGGAAACCTCGCCTATTCCGACATCGCTCCCGACCAACTCCCCCGCTTCAGCGCGCTCTATTACATCCTATGGCAGTTGGCGGTGGCGATCAGCGTCGGCCTTGCGGCGGCCATGCTATCGTTCCTGGCCGGCGGCGGGTCTGCCGTGACCAGCGATTTCCGGATCCTGTTCGTGATCGAGGGCGTCATCACGCTCTGCGCACTATCAGCGTATCTCAAGCTGACGCCACAGGACGGCGCCCACGTCAGCGGACATAGCGCGCAGATGAATACGGAATAGTGCCGCAGCCCGTCGCGGCCGGCTATTCGCTGAACGTAACCCATTCCTCGAGCGGCACGCGGTCGGTGCGGAAGGCGTTCTCGGGCTTGGAAATGTCTTCATAGCCCAGCGCCATGCCGCAGACGACGATCTCCTCGTCGGGAATGTTGAGCACCGGCCTGATCTGCCGGTGATAGGGAGCGAAGGCCGCCTGCGGGCACGTGTGCAGACCCCTGCCCCGTGCCGCGACCATGATGTTCTGCAGGAACATGCCGTAATCGATCCACGAGCCCTGGTTGAGCCGGCGGTCAATGGTGAAGATCATGCCGACCGGCGCGTCGAAGAAGACGAAGTTGCGGTCGTGCTGGGCACGCATCTTGTCGACCTCGCGGCGACCGATCCCGAGCGCGCCATAGAGGCCGAACCCGTTGGCGCGTCGGCGGGTGAGATACGGTTCGAAGAACTGCGTGGGATAGTAACGGTACTCGTCCCAATCGGCCTTCTCGGCGCGGATGCCGGAATTCAGGATGGCATCCGATATCTGTTGCTTGGCCTTGCCCTTGGTGACGTAGACCCGCCATGGCTGCATGTTGGTGCCGGATGGAGCGCGTGCCGCGACCGTCAGAATGTCCCGGATCGTCTCGTCGTCGATCATGTCGGGCAAAAATGCGCGCACCGAACGGCGCGATAGGATCGCATCGTCGACGATCTCGGCCTCAACCGCGATTCGAGCCTTACTTTCCAGCATGGGCCGTCCCTTAGCTATCGCGATCGGACGTCCCCACTCGCCGCTCGCGGCGGAGCCTTTGCATGAACCGTCAAAGTCCTGCAAGCAAATCTTGAGCATTGGTGAAAATCTACTTGATTTTTTCATGAGCTTGATTTCTCATGAAATTCGGATGGGAATTTTCATGAAGAGCGTTTTGCCCCCGACGACCGCACGAACACTGCAGGGGTCCGACGAACGCGTGCTGGCCAGCGACATCAGAGCCTTGCGTCGCGTTCGCGGGCTGACGCTGGCCGAGATCGCGCTGAAACTCGGCCGTTCGGTTGGCTGGGTCAGCCAGGTCGAACGTGGCCTCTCGACGCCATCGGTCGGCGACCTCAGGGCTTTCGCCGAATTGTTCGGCGTGCCGATCAGCCTGTTCTTCAGCCATGAGGTGCCTGTCGAGAGCGAGCGCGGCGTGGTGGTGCGTGCCGGCAGGCGCCGCTCGCTTGGCACCAGCGAATCCGGCCTGGTGGAAGAACTCCTGTCGCCCGATCTCAGTGGTAGTTTTGAAATGGTGCGCTCGATCTTCGCGGCGGGCGCGGAGATGAAGACCGAGCAGCTGCGGCCGACCGAGGAGGCCGGCTATATCGCCTCGGGCATTTTCGAGATCGAGATAGCGGGTGTCTGGCACCGGCTCGGGGAAGGCGATTCCTTCCGCTTCGAAGGCAAGCCCTATCGCTGGCGCAATCCAGGCACCGAGCCGGCGGTTGTCATCTGGGTGGTTTCGCCACCGGTCTATTAAGTTTCAAGTTGGGAGAAGAACATGGCGGGTTTGCCGAGCACGGCGCGCGTGGTGATCATCGGAGGTGGCGTGGTCGGCACTTCCGCGCTCTATCATCTCGCCAAGGCTGGCTGGACCGACTGCGTGCTCCTAGAGAAGAACGAGCTGACCTCCGGTTCGACGTGGCACGCGGCCGGCAATGTGCCGACGTTCTCCTCGTCCTGGTCGCTGATGAACATGCAGCGCTATTCGACCGAGCTTTACCGGGGCCTGGCCGACGCGGTCGACTACCCCATGAACTATCACGTCACCGGCTCGCTGCGCCTCGCCCATTCGAAGGAGCGCATGCAGGAGTTCCAGCGCGCCAAGGGCATGGGCCGCTATCAGGGCATGGACATCGACGTGGTCGGCGTCGACGAGATCAAGCGCCGCTATCCCTTTATCGAAACGCATGATTTGAAGGGTGCGCTCTATGATCCGAGCGACGGCGACATCGACCCGGCGCAGTTGACCCAGGCGTTGGCCAAGGGTGCGCGCGACATGGGTGCCAAGATCATCCGCTTCTGCCCCGTCACCGGCGTGCGCCGCGAGAACGACGAATGGGTGGTGGAGACGGCGCAAGGCGATATCCGTTGCGAAATCGTCGTCAATGCCGCCGGTTACCGCGCCGCCGAAGTAGGCCGGATGTTCGGGCGCGAGGTGCCGATGATGGTGATGAGCCACCAATACATCCTGTTCGAGGAAATCCCCGAACTCGCCGCATGGTCCAAGGAACAGGGCAAGAAGCTGCCGCTGCTGCGCGATGTCGACACGTCCTACTATCTGCGCCAGGAAAAGGCCGGCATGAATCTCGGCCCCTATGAGCGCAATTGCCGCGCGCATTGGGCTGATCATAACGATCCGATGCCGGACGATTTCTCCTTCCAGCTCTTCCCTGACGATCTCGACCGGCTGGAACATTATCTGGCCGATGCCGTCGCCCGCGTGCCGATCCTGGGCACCGCCGGCCTGTCCAAGGTCATCAACGGGCCGATCCCCTACGCGCCGGACGGCAACCCGCTGATCGGCCCGATGCCAGGCGTTCCCAACGCCTTCGAAGCCTGCGTTTTCACCTTCGGCATTGCCCAGGGCGGCGGCGCCGGCAAGGTGCTCGCCGAATGGATCACGCAAGGCCAGACCGAATGGGACATGTGGTCGTGCGATCCGCGCCGCTTCACCTCTTTCGCTTCGGCACCGGACTATTGCGTCGCCAAGGGCATGGAAATCTATGGCAACGAATACGCCATCCAGTTTCCACGCCATGCGTGGCCCGAAGGGCGCGATCGCAAGCTGTCGCCGATCCACGATCGCATCAAGGCGCAGGGTGCCCGCTTCGACGCTTATAATGGCTGGGAGCGCGCCACATGGTATGCGCAGGACGGCGACGACATCTCCGAGGAAGCTACACTGACCTTCCGCCGCGACGGGCCGTGGCAGCATCGCGTGCGCGAAGAGTGCCTCGCCGTGCGCGACGCCGCCGGCATCCTCGACCTGCCTGGGTTCTCGCGCTTCAACCTCGATGGGCCGGGAGCGGCAGAATGGCTCGGTCTGCAGGTCACCGGGCTGGTGCCGAAACCCGGCCGCATCGGCCTCGTCTATTTCGCCGACGACAAGGGCCGCATCGTCACCGAAATGTCCGTGGTCCGCCACGACGAGAACCTGATGACGCTGATCACCGCGGCGGTGGCGCAGTGGCACGATTTCGAATGGCTGAAATCGCGCATGCCGAAAGATGCCACCTTCAAGCTGATCGACCGGACCGAGGAATTCTCCACCCAGATCCTGGCCGGACCCAATTCGCGAAAAATCCTCGCAGAAGTTTGCGACGCCGACCTGACGCTGCCATGGCTGACGCATCAGGAGACCAAGATCGCCGGCCGCTGGGCGAAGCTCGTGCGCGTCTCCTTCGCCGGCGAACTCGGCTGGGAAATCCACACCAGGGTCGACGACACCGCCGCCATCTTCGACGCCATCTGCGCGGCAGGACAAAACCATGGGCTGAAACCGTTCGGCATGTACGCGCTGGATTCGCTCAGGCTCGAAAAAGGCTACCGCACCTGGAAGGGTGACCTGTCGACCGACTATTCCATCCTGCAGGGCGGGCTTGAGCGCTTCGTCAAATGGGAAAAGCCCGACTTCCGTGGCAAGGCCGCACTGCAGAACGAGAAGCAGCAAGGCGTGAAGAAGCGCTTCGTCACGCTGGTCGTCGAAAGCCCCGGCGATTGCGACGCACCCTACATGTCGACGCTGTGGCACGATGGCCAGATCGTCGGCGAGACCACATCGGGCGGCTGGGGCCATCGCATCGACAAATCGATCGCGCTTGGCATGCTGCGCGCCGATTTGACCGAACCCGGCACCGCCGTCGAAGTCGAAATCTTCGGCGATCGCTTCAAGGCGATCGTGCAGAAGGACGAACCCCTGTGGGATCCGAAGAACGAGAGGCTGCGCGCATGAAGACGGTCATTCTCACCGATGGCGGCATGGGCCAGGAACTGGTGCGGCGCAGCAAGTCCGAGCCGACGCCGCTGTGGTCGGCCAGGGTGCTGATCGACGAACCGGACCTCGTACGCGGCCTGCACGCGGAATTCATCCGCGCCGGCGCGCGCGTCATCACCATCAACACCTATTCGGCGACGCCCGAACGCCTGGCGCGCGAGGGTGCCGAAGACCTGTTCAAGCCACTGCAGAGGCGCGGCATCGAATTGGCCAGGCAGGCCCGCGATGAAGCCGGCGATGCGACGATCGCCGGCTGCCTGTCACCGCTTTTCGGCAGCTACGCCCCGGCGCTGACCATTTCCTATCAGGAAACGCTCGACATCTACCGCCGCATCGTTGCCGAGCAGGCGGATGGCGTCGACCTCTTCCTGTGCGAGACGATGGCGTCGTCCGACGAAGCGCGCGCGGCCGTCACCGCTGCATCGGAAAGCGGCAAGCCCGTGTGGGTGTCGTGGACGCTTGCCGACCATGGCGCGCCGCGCCTGCGCAGCGGCGAGACGATAGCCGGCGCATCCAGCGCGCTTGACGGCCTGACCATCGCGGCGCGGCTGCTCAATTGCTGCCGGCCGGAAGCGATCGCCGCCGCCTTGCCTGAACTGATCGACCTCGGCGGCCCGGTCGGCGCCTATGCCAATGGCTTCACCTCCACCGAAGCGCTGAAGCACGGCGGCACGGTGGATGTTCTGCACGCGCGCCATGACCTTGGCCCTGATGCCTACGCCGACCAGGCGACCGGCTGGGTCGAAGCCGGCGCTACTATCGTCGGCGGTTGCTGCGAAGTCGGGCCGCCGCATATAGCGGCCCTGCGCGACCGGCTCGAGCAGGCCGGGTATGAGATTTCGGGAGTTCAATAATGCCAAGACCATCATCACGCATTTCCGGTATCGTACCTTCCGGCAAGGATGGCTGGGAGGTTCATTTCGCCGCCTGGACACGCAAGGAAGCTGGCGAAGACATCATCATGCTGTCGGTCGGCGATCATGATTTCGACACGCCCTCGGAAACGATCGAAGCCTGCGTGACCGCGGTTCGCGGCAGCAATCACCACTATACCCCGCTGCCCGGCCTGCCACGCCTGCGCAAGGCGATGGCGGCGGCCTCGAGCGCCTGCACGGGCGTGGAGACGGTGCCGGATCAGGTGATCGCCACGCCGGGCGGCCAGGCCGCCCTTTACGCCGCGGTGCAGGCCGTGCTCGACCAGGGCGACCACGCCATCGTCGTGGCGCCCTACTACGCCACCTATCCCAACACGTTCAGCGCCGCCGGCGCCAGTTTCACCGTCGTCGAGACGCCGGCCGAGGATGGCTTCCAGCCCCGCGCCGACATGATCCGCGCGGCGATCAAGCCCAACACGCGCGCCATCCTGATCAACACGCCGAACAACCCGACAGGCGCCGTCTATTCGCGCGAACGGCTGGAACAACTGGCCGAGATTTGCCGCGAGCACGACCTCTGGCTGCTGTCGGACGAGGTCTACTGGACGCTCGGCGGCGGCGAGCACGTCTCGCCGCGCTCGCTGCCCGGCATGGCCGAGCGCACGCTGGTCATCAATTCAATGTCCAAGAGCCATGGCATGACCGGCTGGCGCATGGGCTGGCTGACCGGTCCCAGCGAGATGATCACGCTGCTGATCAACCTCAACCTGGTGACGACCTACGGCCTGCCGGCCTTCATCTCGATCGCTTGCGCAGAGGCGCTGGAGAACCGCTACGGCGTCAAGGACATCGCCGAGCGCTACGCGGCGCGCCGCACCGTCTTCATCGAGGCCGTTCGCGGCATGAACGATGTCACCGTGCGCGGTTCAGAAGGCGGCATGTATGTCATGCTCGACATATCCAATGTCGAACCCGACGACGAGAAATTCGCCTGGGCCTTGCTCGACAAGGAGAATGTCGGCGTGATGCCCGGCTCCAGCTTCGGCGAGGCCGCCGCCGGCCACATCCGCATCAGCCTCTGCCAGCCTGAGCCCGTGCTGCGGGAAGCAGCGCTGCGGCTGCGCCGTTTTGCTTCCAGCTATCGCCGCGAGGCCGCATGACGACCATCCCCACCAAGGCCATCCCTGCCAAGGCAAGGGCGGTCATCATCGGCGGCGGCGTCTCCGGCTGTTCGGTCGCCTATCACCTTGCCAAGCTCGGCTGGACCGACATCGTGCTGCTCGAGCGCAAGCAGTTGACGTCGGGTACGACATGGCACGCCGCTGGCCTGATCGGCCAGTTGCGCGGCTCGCAGAACATGACGCGGCTGGCCAAATATTCGGCCGACCTCTATGTCAAGCTGGAAGCCGAGACCGAGGTCGGAACCGGCATGCGCCAGGTCGGCTCGATCACCGTGGCCCTGACCGAGGAGCGCAAGCACGAGATCTATCGACAGGCCTCGCTGGCCCGCGCCTTCGATGTCGACGTGCGCGAGATTTCGCCCAGCGAAGTCAAGGAGATGTATCCGCATCTCAACGTGTCCGACGTCGTCGGCGCCGTCCATCTGCCGCTCGACGGCCAGTGCGACCCGGCCAACATCGCCATGGCGTTGGCCAAGGGCGCTCGCCAGCGCGGCGCCACCATCGTCGAGAATGTGAAGGTGACAAAAGTCCACACCAGGGCCGGCCGCGTCACCGGCGTATCCTGGGCGCAAGGTGACGAAACGGGCATGATCGAGGCCGACATCGTCGTCAACTGCGCCGGCATGTGGGCGCGCGAACTGGGCGCCCAGAACGGCGTCACCATCCCGCTGCACGCCTGCGAGCATTTTTACCTTGTCACCGAACCCATCCCCGGTCTCGGCCGCCTGCCGGTGCTGCGCGTGCCGGACGAGTGCGCCTATTACAAGGAGGACGCCGGCAAGATGATGCTCGGCGCCTTCGAGCCGGTGGCAAAGCCCTGGGGAATGGACGGCATCCGCGAGGATTTCTGCTTCGACCAGCTTCCCGAGGACATGGACCATTTCGAACCCATCCTCGAAATGGGCGTCAACCGCATGCCGATGCTGGCCACCGCCGGCATCCACACCTTCTTCAATGGCCCCGAGAGTTTCACTCCCGACGACCGCTATTATCTCGGCGAGGCGCCGGAACTGCGGGGCTATTGGATGGCGACCGGCTACAATTCGATCGGCATCGTCTCTTCCGGTGGCGCCGGCATGGCGCTGGCGCAGTGGATCAACGACGGCGAAGCACCGTTCGACCTGTGGGAAGTCGACATCCGCCGTGCCCAGCCGTTCCAGAAGAACCGACGCTACTTGAAGGAGCGGGTCTCCGAAACGCTCGGCCTGCTCTACGCCGATCACTTCCCCTATCGCCAGATGGCGACATCGCGCAACATCAGGCGCTCGCCCCTGCACGAGCATCTGAAGGCGCGCGGCGCCGTGTTCGGCGAGGTCGCGGGCTGGGAGCGGGCCAACTGGTTCGCCCGTGAGGGACAGGAGCGCGAATACCGCTATTCCTGGAAGCGGCAGAACTGGTTCGACAACCAGCGCGAGGAACATCTCGCGGTCCGCGACAAGGTCGGCATGTTCGACATGACCTCGTTCGGCAAGATCCGCGTCGAGGGCCGCGACGCTCGGCACTTCCTGCAAAGGCTGTGCGCCAACGACATGGACGTGGCGCCGGGCAAGATCGTCTACACCCAGATGCTCAATCGGCGCGGCGGCATCGAGAGCGATCTCACCGTGTCCAGGCTATCGGACACGGCCTACTTCCTCGTCGTGCCCGGCGCCACGCTGCAGCGCGATCTCGCCTGGCTGCGACGGCATGTCGGCGAGGAATTCGTCGTCATCACCGATGTGACCGCGGCCGAAAGCGTACTTTGCCTGATGGGTCCGGACGCCCGAAAGCTGATCCAGAAGGTCAGCCCCAACGATTTTTCCAACGAGAACAATCCGTTCGGCACGTTCCAGGAGATCGAGATCGGCATGGGCATCGCCCGCGCCCACCGCGTCACCTATGTCGGCGAACTCGGCTGGGAGCTCTATGTCTCGACCGATCAGGCCGCCCATGTCTTCGAGGCGATCGAGGAGGCCGGTACCGATGTCGGCCTGAAACTCTGCGGCCTGCACACGCTGGATTCATGCCGCATCGAAAAGGCCTTCCGGCATTTCGGCCACGACATCACCGACGAGGACAATGTCCTGGAAGCAGGGCTCGGCTTCGCCGTCAAAACGGCCAAGGGCGAGTTCATCGGCCGCGATGCGGTGCTGCGCAAGAAGGAGGCCGGGCTCTCACGCCGGCTCGTCCAATTCCGCCTGAAAGACCCGCAGCCGCTGCTCTTCCACAATGAAGCGATCCTGCGCGACGGCAGGATCGTCGGCCCGATCACCTCGGGCAATTACGGTCATCATCTCGGCGGTGCGATCGGGCTCGGCTATGTGCCCTGCCCCGGCGAGAGCGAGGCCGATGTGCTGGCCTCGTCCTACGAGATCGAGATCGCCGGCGAACGTTTTGCAGCAGAGGCGTCGTTGAAGCCGATGTATGATCCCAAGGCCGAGCGAACGAAGACGTAGCGCCCTCTTCCTTCGCCCCGTTCCAAGGGAGAAGGTGGCCCGAAGGGCCGGATGAGGGGCGGCGCCAGCATTCGAAAGTTCGCGCTGCCCCTCATCTGCCTGCCGGCATCTTCTTCCCGTGGAACGGGGAGAAGGACGCTAATTTCCTCAAAACCTTTCCAGCTTCGCCCTTACCTTCGCCAGAAACGCCGTCCTCGATTGTGGCGTCGAGGCATCCATCAGATAATGCGCCAGGAAAAATGTCCTGCAGCGCGTCGCGCAGAGCGCCCGCATGCCGCGCAGCAGGGTTTTGCGCCCGGGTTGGCCGACAACGACACTCCACCAGGTCGGCGCGCCGCAGGTGGTGATGACGCCGACCTTGGTTACATGCGTCATCAGCGATTTGATCCGTCCCTTGCCCGCTGGCAGCTTGAAGGCGACATCGGTCGCCCAAACGCGATCGAGCCAGCCCTTCAGCATCGCCGGCAGCCCATACCACCAGGTCGGATAGACGAAGAGGATCGCCTCGGCCCAGTTGAGCAGTTCGAAATGCGGCTTCAGCGCCGGGTCCCGCGGCGCCTGGTTATTGTAGCCGCGCCGCTCCTCGCAGCCCATCACCGGGTCGAATTTCTCGGCATAGAGGTCGAGCAGCCGCACCTCCCAGCCTCTTTGCGTCAACACTTCGACAGCGGCATCGCGGATCGCGGCGCAAAAACTCTCCGGCACCGGATGGCAATACACGACCAGCGCGCGCATCAGAAGGCATCCATGCTGGCCGCGGCCTTGGCCATGAAAGCTTTGCGGGTTTTGTCCGTCGACAGGTTCATCGCGTAATGGGCGAGATAGGTCACCGGCGCCCCGGGTTTCACGGTGGCGCGCAGCATGCGCTTGATCAGCCTGCGCGGCGGATCGCCCATCAGCATGGCGCGAAACCGGCTGCCGCCATAGGTGGTGACGGCCGCGACCTTCTTGATATTGTGCAATGACGGCTGCACCTTGCCGTCGACCAGCTTGAACGACACGCCGGGCAGGAAGACGCGATCGAAGAAGCCTTTCAGGATCGCGGGGAAGCCGTAGTTCCAGACCGGATAGGAAAGCACCAGCGCATCGGCCCGCAACAGGCGCTCGACATAGGGCGCCGCCGGGTCTTCGGGGCCGCGCCGATTGTGATAATCCAGCCTCTCCTGGTGCGTCAGCCGCGGGTCGAAATCCTCGGCGTAGAGATCACAGTCATCGACCGCATGACCCGCCGCCGTCAGCCGCTCGACGATCATCCGGTGCAGGCCGGCATTGAAGCTGGTCTCGACCGGATGGGCGTAGAGGACGAGGATATTCATTGGAGGAAGTCTCGTGGGTCAGTGCGAGGCACCCCCCTCTGCCCTGCCGGGCATCTCCCCCGCAAGGAGGGAGATTGGCAGCTTGGCCGCTGCGGCCAACCTGCCACGCTGCCAATTAGCGAAAGCGTTGCGGCAGCCCGATCTCCCCCCTTGCGGGGGAGATGGCCGGCAGGCCAGAGGGGGGTGTTCAAGCGCGAACCTCTCCTCATCCCACCCTCTGCAGCCCCCTGAACAAAAAAGTCCGCCCCGAACGATAGTCATAATCCGGATTTTCCCAGGCGATCATCTTGCCGGGATTGAGCAAGCCCTGTGGGTCGGTCTCGCGCTTGAAGGCGAGCTGCACCGCATCGGTCTGCTTCATGCCGCCCTCTTCCAGCGTGTAGCGGTGCGGGTTGAAGATCGGGCAGCCATTGTCCTCATGCAAGCGGATGATCCCGTCGAGCCGCGCCTCGGTGGTGAACTTGACCAACGGCAGGCCGAAACAGGTGATGTTGCCGTCCAGCCGCACGAACTCGAGATGCGAGAACACTTCGCCGGGAAACATCGCGTCCATCTTCTCGACCAGCGCCAACTGATTTGGAAAGGGATAGAGCGATTGCAGGTAGGTGATCGAAGGGTCAACCCGCAGCGCCCTCAGCGTGGTGTGATTCCAGGCCAGCTCATAGGCCGGCGGCAGACCCTTTTTCTCCTCCGGCGTTGCCGTCGCGGCATTGAAGATCAACTCGCCGCCGGCGCGGCGGGTGAAGGCGAGGAAAGCATCCAGCCCATGCCGCGCCACCATGACGACGCAGATGCTCTGCCCTTCCCGTAGGAATTTCTGGTGCCGCTTGAAATAGAGCTGCGGCACGGGCGCGGCGATCGGCGTGATCAGCTTGGTCAGGATGCCGTCCTGGCAGGCCAGCGCATTGCCATAGCGCGCCGCGTCCATGAACTTGTCGAAGCCGACGATGACATCGACCCACTCATAGGCAGCGGTCAGCGGCATCTCGACTTCCGTGATGATGCCGTTGGTGCCGTAGGCGTGGGTCACCTTGTGCAAATCCTCGCCGGTAAGTTCGAGCGCCTTCGGTTCGGCCTCCATGGTCACCACGCGCAGGCGCAGCACATTGCCGAAATCGCGCAACCCGCCGAAATTGATCGAGCCGACACCGCCCGAGCCTCCGGCGATGAAGCCGCCGATCGAGGCAGTGTTGTAGGTGGAGGGCGACAGCCGCAACTCCTGGCCCGAATGCGCCCGCGTCGCCTTGTCGATATCGGCCAGGATCGCACCGGGTCCGGTCACGACACGGCCCGGCGCGATCGACTTGATCTCCTTCATCTCGGCTAGATTGAGCACCACGCCGCCGGACAGCGGCATCGCCTGGCCGTAATTGCCGGTGCCGCTGCCGCGTGGCGTCACCGGCACGCCATGCCGATGGCAGGCGGCCAGCACGCGCACCAATTCGGCCTCGTTCCTCGGCGTCACGATGAGATCGCCGGTGACATGGTCGAGCTGCCGCTTGAGCACCGGGCTGTACCAGTAGAAATCGCGGCTCTTCTGCTGGACGATGGCCGGATTGTCGTCGATCTTCAGGCCTACGAGATCGCGTTTGAGCGCCGAGACGTCCATCATTCCACCATCAGTCCATCGAGTTCGGCATAGTCGGGCAACTGCCGGTCGATCGCGCGCCCGCCGCGCACGACGATGCGATCCGATTCGGGCCGCGACAGCAATTCGGTCCAGCTCCTACCTTTGAACAGGATGAAGTCGGCATCGCCGCCGGCGGCAAGCGTACCGAACCCGTCGAGCCGCATCACGCTGGCCGGCGTCGCGCTGACGGTTTGCGGCCAATCCGCGACCGGGTGATCGAAATGCAGGATGCGCGTCGCCATGCGGTAGACCTCCAGCATGTCGAGGTCGCCATAGGCATAGAACGGGTCACGCGTGTTGTCTGATGCGACGGCGACCGGAATGCCCCTCGCCTTCATCTCATGCAGCAGCGTCACGCCACGCCAGCGCGGCGTGGTTTGATCCGTGCGCCGATCTTGCAAATAAAGATTGCACATCGGCAGCGACACGACGGCTAAGCCGGCCTTCGCCACCTTGTCCAGTGTGTCGAGTACATCGAGATCCGGCTGTCGCGCCAGCGAACAGCAATGGCCGACGAGGATGTTGCCCTCGAACCCGTTCCAGAGTGCCGCCTCGGCGATCTTCTTCAGCGAGATCGCGGCGGCATCGTCCGTCTCGTCGGCATGGAAATCGAGATCGAGGCCATGCTTGATCGCCTGCGCGAAGACCTGGTCGAGCAGTTCTTCCAGGTCCGGCACCATATAGGTGACGACGCCGAGCACCCCTTTGGCCGCTGCAACCCGTTTCGCCAGCCTGTCGAACCATTTTCTGTCGCGCACGCCCTCGATGCCGAGCAGGCAGGCGCCCTGCAATTCGATGCGGCCGCGCCATGTCTCGCGCATCGTCTCGAACACCGGCCAGGAAATCTCCTCCTGCGGCGCGACGCTGTCGATATGGGTGCGCAGCGCCCTTGTGCCATGCGCGTAGGCCGAACGCAGCGAGAAATCCATCCGCCGCGCCACGTCCTCGGCACTCCAGCGGGCTGTGCGGTCAGCGCCGGTGGCGTTCAGCGCCCCCATGAAGGTGCCGTCGGGATTGGGTTTGCGCGGCCAGATATGGCCCTTGTCGATATGCGTGTGGCAGTCGACGAAACAGGGCAGGATGATGCGGCCGCCGAGATCGACGGCATCGGCGGATCGGCCATGCGCGGTGATGCTGGAAATCTTGCCGTCGGCAACAGCGATGTCGGCAAGCACAAAGCCGTCAGCATCGAAGGGCGCGGAAAGGCCTGGCGTCAGTGAGCGATGAAGGCGAACATTGGCGAGATGGTAAGGGCCGAAGGTTGGTATCAAGCGTTGCCCCCCTCTGCCCTGCCGGGCATCTCCCCCTCAAGGGGGGAGATTGGCAGCGTCCGCGCCGGCTCATTTTTTTCAATGTTGGAGATTGGCGAAGATCGTGACAGCGGCCAATCTCCCCACTTGAGGGGGAGATGTTCGGCAGGACAGAGGGGGGCGCCTCGCACCAACATATCAATCACGTCACACACCCTACCGCTCTTGCTTTAGCGCGCTCTCATGCCAGCGCCGCAAAATGAGATGCGAAATCAGCGACAGCACGAGGAAGATCAGGATGCCGGTCAGCGAGATCAGGAACAGCGCCGCGAACAGCCGCGGCGCGTTGAGCCGGTAGCCAGCCTCGATGATGCGCGAGGCAAGCCCCGACGACTGGCCGGTGGCGCCGGCGACGAACTCGGCCACCACGGCGCCGATCAGCGACAGGCCGCCCGCGATCTTCAGCCCGCCGAGGAAATACGGCATCGCCGCCGGCAGCCTGAGATAGCGCAATTGCTGCCAACGCGTCGCGCCGTTGAGCTTGAACAGGTCGCGCAGATTGCGGTCGACGGAGTTGAGGCCGAGCGTTGTGTTGGACAGGATCGGGAAGAAGGCGACGATCCAGGCACACAGCAGAAGCTTGGTCGTCTGGTTGTTCACGTAGATGTTGATCAGCGGAAAGATCGCCACGATCGGCGTCACCTGCAGCACGATGGCGAACGGGAAGAACGACATCTCGACCCATTTCGACTGCGCGAACAGCACCGACAGGCCGACGCCGCCGATAACGGCCAAGGCCAGGCTGAGGAAGGTGATGCGCAAGGTGACCAGCAGCGACGAGAACAGGAGGCCGGCATCGCTATAGAGCGTCCACAGCACCACGCCAGGGCGCGGCAGGATATATTGCGGGATCTCGTTCCAGACGCAGATGCGGTCCCAGAGCCAGATCGCCAGGATCATGATCGCCAGCGGCAACACCCAGCGGCCGATCCGCTCGAGCCGCTCCTGACGCACGCGTCGCGCTTCCTCTGGATCGAGTTTGAGCTCGTCAATGGCCGTCATGATGCGCGCCTGCTGTTGAATTGATGGCAGTGACCAGCACATCGGATGCTTGTCGGCACAAAGCAGCGTAGTCTGGAGAGGTCCGAAACACCTCATCGCGCGGATAGGAGGCATCGATGGCGAGTTCGTCGAACACCCTGCCCGGGCGTGCCGCCATGACGACGACGCGGTTGGAGAGAAACACGCTTTCAAAGACGCTGTGGGTGACGAAGACGACGGTGAAGCGTTCGTCCTGCCACAGCTCCAGGAGGTCGTTGTTGAGCTTGAAACGCGTGATCTCGTCAAGCGCGGCGAACGGCTCGTCCATCAAAAGCACGCGCGGCTTGGTCACCATGGCCCGCGCGATCGAGACGCGCATCTTCATGCCGCCCGACAGTTCGCGCGGCACCGCGTCCTCGAAGCCGGTCAGGTGCACCCGCGCCAGCATCTCCGTTATCGCCGGTGCCGCCTTGGCGCGGGAAATGCCTTTCAGCCGCAGCGGCAGCCAGACATTGTCGAAGACGCTCGCCCAGGGCAGCAGCGTCGGCTCCTGGAAGACGAAGCCGATGTTGGCGCGGTCGAGCGAGCCGCCGCCGCGCCAATCGAGCACGCCGGAAGTTGGCGTCGACAGGCCGGCGATCAGCCGCAGAGCCGTCGATTTGCCGCAGCCGGACGGTCCGAGCAGGCTGAGGAAATCGCCTTCCCGGATCGTCAGGTCGACATCGCTCAACGCAGTCACGCCGTTGGAAAAGACCTTGCCGACGCCACGCAGCGCCAGCAAGGTCGGAGCGGTGACCAAGGCCGGCGCTTGCGCCACCTTTTCCTTTATCATTGCCGGGACCGGCCTATTTCTTCAGCTCGAGCCCGACGCCCTTGTTGACGAAGGCCAGCGTATAGGCCTTCGTGATGTCGATGCCGTCGGGCGTGACCTTGGCCTTGACCATCTTGTCGTAAAAACTCTTGATCCGCGCGTCGGTCATGGCGCCGATGCCGAGCTTCTCGGTGTCGCCGGAATCGGCAAGGCCGAACTTCTTCATCTGTTCGATCGAGAATGCGATCTGCTCGTCGCTCATGTCAGGATTGTCTTTCTTGATCATGTCGTTGGCGGCCTTGTTGTCGCCGTAGAGATATTTGTACCAGCCCTTGGCCGAGCCATCGACGAAGCACTGGACCACCTCCGGCTTCTTGTCGATCGTGTCCTGCATCACCTCGATCGTCGTCGAATACGTATCCCAGCCATAGTCGGCGAGCAGGAACTGGTTCGGCACGAAGCCGCCTTCCTTCTTGACCGCGAACGGTTCCGACGTGACATAGCCCTGCTGGATCGACTTCTTGTTGGCGAGGAACGGAGCGGTGTTGTAGGTATAAGGCGCGCGCTTGGCGGCGTCGAAGCCGAGTGCCGTGACCATCCACTGGAAGAAGGTCTGCACGCCTTCGTCGCCCAGGATGTACTGGTCGGCGTTCTTCAGATCCTCCCATTTGTCGAGCCCCTCGCCGGGATGGGACATGATGACCTGCGGGTCCTTCTGGAAGTCGGCGGCCACCACGCGCATCGGAATGCCCTGCTGGACGGCATCGAAGGCCGACAGCAGGTTACCGCCCATGTAGAAATCGATCTTGCCGGCCAGCAGCATCGGCCGGCCGCTGACCTGCGGGCCGCCCTGCATGATGGTGACGTCGAGGCCGCAGGCGGCATAGGTGCCGTCCGCCACGGCCTGGTAGTAGCCGCCATGTTCCGGCTCGGCCAACCAGTTGGTGCCGAAGGTGACTTTTTCATTCGCCGCCGCCCCAAGCGTGCCGGCGGCAAGCAAGGCCACCACCGCCACCGAGATCTTCTGTTTTGCGTACATCGACACCACCCTTTGTTTGCTCCGGCGCGACACGCGCCAGGCTCGACACCAAAGATTCAAGAAGCAAGACACATGCCACCGGCGTCGCGCGCCGGGACCCGCCCGCCTGCACCACAGCCATCTGCGAAAGCCGGAAAGGTCGTGCTGCACTGGAGGCATCGTGCCTATTTTTTGAACGCCTGTCCACAATCGCACCGGCAACATGCACCGCCATCTTGATGCTGCAATGCATCCCGCCTTACGCTGGCGGTATCCAGGAGATTGCCATGTTCAAATTCCTCACCCCCAAGTCGATCAAGCCGCCCTTTGCCCGCTACAGCCACGGCGTCGAGGTGCCCCCTGGCAAGCGACTGGTGCTGTGCTCGGGCCAGGTTGCGATCACGGCGGATGACCAGATACCCGAAGACGCCGGCGCCCAGGCCGAGCTCTGCTTCCGCAACATCGCCGCGATCCTCGGCGAGGCGGGGCTTGGACTTGGGGATATCGTGCGCATCAACGCCTATGTCACCGACCGCGTGCATCTGCGGCCCTATATGGACGTCCGCGACCGGCTGTTTTCCAGCCCGGCACCGGCCTCGACGCTGATGATCGTCAGCGGATTCGCGCGGCCCGAATTCAAGGTCGAGATCGAAGCCATCGCAGCCGGGTGATCGACAGGCCGTCCGTCCCGCGCTAGGTCTGGCCGGTTCATCGAAGAGGCATGACATGACCGTTGCAAAAAGACGCGTGTGGTGGGGCGACTACCGGACCACCGAATACGCTTCGATCGATCCCGAGGCGACCATCGCCGTGCTGCCGGTGGCGGCGATCGAGCAGCATGGACCGCATCTGCCGGTGTCGACCGACACCTCGATCATGAACGGCATGCTGGACACCGTCATTTCGCGCCTGCCCGACGATCTCGACATCCGCATTCTGCCGGTCCAGGCGGTGGGCAAGTCGAACGAGCATCTGCACGCGCCGGGTACTCTTACCCTGCCGGCAACGACGCTGGTCGAGGCCTGGACCGAGCTTGGCCTGTCGATCGCGCGCGCCGGTGTGCGCAAGCTCATCGTCGTCAACTCGCATGGCGGCAATGAAGAGATCATGGGCATCATCACGCGCGAATTGCGGGTGCGCGAGAAGATGCTGGCGGTGAAGACCAGCTGGCAGCGTTTTGGCCGCCCGGCCGGCATGTACACCGAGCTCGAGGACCGCCACGGTATCCACGGCGGCGATGTCGAGACCTCGCTGATGCTGCATTTCCGGCCGGATCTCGTCGACATGGGCAAGGCCGACAATTTCGTCTCCAACGTCGCCAAGGCCGAGCAGGAATTTTCGCTGCTGCGCCACACCGGCACCCACGCCTTCGCCTGGATCGCCAGTGATCTCAACCCGAACGGCGTGGTCGGCGACGCCAGCATCGCAACGGCGGAGAAAGGCCGGCTGACGGCTGAATATCAGGCCGATGGCTTCATCAGCCTGCTCAGGGATGTGCGCAAGGCGAAGTTGGCCGAGTGGCTGAAATAGCTTCGAAGAGATTCCCGCGCATCAGATTTTGACAAACTTTGCCAAAACGGATCATACTCGACGGAATATGGATGCCGACATGGCAACAATGAACGTATCATTGCCCGATCCGATGAAGGATTGGGTTGAGGCGCAAACCGAAACGGGCCGCTACGCCAACGCGAGCGACTATGTGCGCGATTTGATCCGTCGGGATCAGGAGCGCAACGATAAGATTGCCGCCATGCAGCGCTTTGTCGATGATGGCTTGAAGAGTGGCATCTGCAATCGATCCAGGGACGCGCTTTTTACCGAGGCGGTCAAACGCGCTGAGAAGTTGCCCGGCAACGGGTAATGGGATTTCGCCTTTCTTTAGCCGCGGAAGAGGACATCGTCGATATTGCCGAGCAAGGGATGCGCCTGTTTGGTGCTAATCCAACAACGATGCACGGGCATAGCTAGCTGTCGATCTTCAGGGCGAATGGCGTGCCCTCGAACGCATCAGCACCGCGCCCGATCGATTCGATCGCCTCGATCATGCGGCCATTGCGGCCAAGCAGCATATCGGCCACCGCGATCAGCCGCGGGTTTGGTGTGGCCGAGGGCGACAGGGCACGCAGCGTCTGCGCCAGTTCGGCCTCGTCGCGTTTCGGCGCCAGTGCGGCGGCGATGATATACGCAGACGCCGTCGAGCGGCTGATGCCGGCATAGCAATGCACCACGATCGGCTTTGCCCGGTCCCAGCGGCGCGCGAAATCGAGCAGGCTGCGCACATGCTCCTCGCCCGGCATGGTCATGCCGTCCTGCGCCACCGCGATGTCGTGCATGACCAGATGCAGATGGTTTTCCCGCGATATCGAGGACGGCCGAACAACCTCGGTTCCCGCCGTCAGCAAGGACAGCATGCGATCAGCGCCAGTCCTGGCCACCGTTTCCTCGATCTTTGCCAGCGAGCAGACATGGATCATCGTTCTGTACCCTTCGTTTGATCCTGGCGCCGCATCGGCCAGCCGGCAAGAGCCGATTCGAGCCGCCGCCACTCTTCCTCGCTTCCCGGCAGGCCGGCGCGCAGGACATGCGGCCGGTCGGAGAAATGCCGGAGCAGGATGCCGTGCTCGCCAAGTGCCGAAAACAGTCCGGCGGCATCCGCCAGGCTGAAATAGCGAAACAGCGTGGTGCCGCCGGCGACAGCAACGCCGAAGCGGCCGAACAGGGCGTCCAGCCGCGCGGATGCCTTCAGGAGGGAAGCCCTCATATCCGCCTGCCAGCCGATATTGGCAAGCGCGCGAATGCCGTACTCCAGCGCCGGGCCGGCGACGGCCCATGGCCCGAATTGCGTTTCCAGCAATTCCACCGTCGGCGCATCGGAAAGCGCAAACCCGAGCCGCAGGCCGGCCAGGCCAAAGAACTTGCCGAACGAGCGCAAGACGACGATGCCACCCTGTTCGACATCGCCGGCAAGACTGTGTTCGCGCGGACCGACATCCATGAACGCCTCGTCGACGACCAGCAGCCCGTCCTTGGCGCGCAATTGCGCCGCCAGCGCCAGCAACCGGTCGCGCTCGATGACGCGCCCGTCCGGGTTGTTCGGATTGACGATGATGGCAAGGTCAGCCTCGGCCAGCGTCGCAAAATCGCTGACTTCGCTCACCTGATGCCCCGCGATTGCTGCTGCGCGGGCATGTTCGGCGTAGGTCGGTCCCAGCACCAAAGCCTTGCCGGGCCTGACCAGCGCTGCGACGCGCGGCAGCAGGATCTGCGTGCCCGGTGCCGCCACGACATGGGCTGGCGACGGCGCACCGTAAGTGCCGGCGGCGATTGCTGTCAGTTCGCGCCCGCGCGCGGCCTCCGGCAATCGCGACAGCGAGGTGGCGGGCAGATCGAAAAGCGGGTAGGAGTGCGGATTGATACCGGTCGAGAGGTCGACGAAAGGCAGTACGGCGTTGGGGAAAAGCACCCTCGCCCGGCCAAGACTTCCACCATGGTCCACCGCTCCATCAAGAAGCTTCATGTCAGTCCTGATCGCTTTCCTGTCATTGGTCATCGAATTTTTTCTGGGTTATCCGGACTGGCTGTTTCGCGCCATCGGTCATCCAGTGACGTGGTTCGGCAGGCTGATATCCTTTCTCGACCTAAGGCTCAACCGCGCTACTGATCCCGACGCGCTGCGTCGTCAACGCGGTGTCCAGGCGCTGCTGGTTATCGTGCTGGTGCCGGCCGTGATCGGGCTCTGCGTGCAGGTCCTGCTCTGGTTCGTCCCCCTGGGCCTGTTCGTCACCGCGCTCCTGGCGACATCGTTCCTGTCGCAGAAGAGCCTTTACGAACATGTCGAGGCCGTGGCCGATGCGCTGGACTCAGGCGGTCTCGCCATGGGCCGCGTCGCCGTCTCGCGCATCGTCGGCCGCGATCCAGAAACTCTGGACAGGGCCGGTGTCTGCCGTGCGGCGATCGAGAGCCTGGCCGAGAATTTTTCCGATGGCATCGTCGCTCCCGCCTTCTGGACGGGCGTCGGCGGGCTCGCCGGCGGCGCCGCCTACAAGGCCGCCAACACCGCCGATTCGATGATCGGCCACCACACCCCGCGCCATGAAGCTTTCGGCTGGGCGGCGGCCCGCTTCGACGACTGGATCAATCTTCCGGCGTCGCGGCTGACGGCTCTGCTGATCGTGCTGGCGGCTTTCCTGGTCAAGGAAGCCGATCCGAACAATGCTTGGCAAGCAGTGCGGCGTGACGCAAAAAAGCACCGCTCGCCCAATGCCGGCTGGCCGGAAGCGGCGATGGCCGGCGCACTTGGCCTGGCACTCGCCGGCCCGCGCAGCTATGGCGGCGTGCTGGTCGACGACGTCTTCATGGGCGAAGGCGGCCGCCGCGAAGCCGACAGTCTAGACATCAGGCGAGCGCTGAAACTCTATCGCGTCGCCGATTATCTGCTGATCGGGCTGTTTGGTTTGATCTCCGCGATCGCAATTGTGGCGTGATCTCACCCTCCCCCTTGTGGGGAGGGTCGGCGCGCAGCGACGGGGTGGGGCGGCGCCAAGGNCAAGGGGGAGGGTAAGGAACGGTCAGAACTCGATCCCCTGCTGCGCCTTCACGCCCGCGGAAAAATGGTGCTTGGTCACGCCCATCTCGGTGACCAGATCCGCCGCTTCAACCAGCGCCGGCTTGGCGTTGCGACCGGTGACGACGACATGCAGGTCCTCGCGACGAGCCTTCAGCGCGGCAACCACCTTGTCGAGATCTAGATAATCGTAGCGCAGCGCGATGTTGAGCTCGTCGAGCACGACGAGACTGATCGACGGATCGGCGATCAATTCAAGCGCCTTGGCCCAGGCGGCCTCGGCCGCCGCGATATCGCGCTTCAAATCCTGCGTCTCCCAGGTGAAACCCTCGCCCATCGCGTGCCAGACGACCCGGTCGCCGAACGCGGCAAACGCATCTTTCTCACCGGTGTGCCATTTGCCCTTGATGAACTGGACGACGCCGACCCGCTTGCCATAGCCGAGCATCCGCAGCGCCAGGCCGAACGCAGCCGTGGTCTTGCCCTTGCCGGGGCCGGTGTTGACGATCAGCAGGCCCTTCTCGACCGTCTTGCTCGCAACCTCGGCGTCCTGCACCGCCTTGCGCTTGGCCATCTTGGCGCGGTGGCGCTCTTCATCCCTGTTCTCACTGGCCTTGCCGTCTATATCAGTCATCTCACTTCACCTTGAGCGGCAGCCCGGCCACCATCAAAAGCACCGTATCGGCAATCGCCGCGACCTGCTGGTTGAGCCGGCCGGCGGCATCGCGGAACCGACGTGCCAGGGCATTGTCCGGCACGATGCCTTGCCCGACTTCGTTGGACACCACGAACCAGGGCCCGCGCGGCCGCGACAGCACGGCCGCCAGCCGCAGGCATTCCTGCTCGAGATCACGTTCGCCAAGCATGTGATTGGTCAGCCACAGGGTGAGGCAGTCGACGAGCACCGGCTGATTGTCCGGCAAGGCCTCGATCGCACCGGCGAGGTCCAGCGGCGCATCGATGGTCGACCAGCCCTCGCCGCGCCGCGAGCGGTGCAGCGCGATGCGCTCGCGCATCTCGTCGTCATAGGTATCAGCAGTGGCGATATAGGTCCATGGCGAGGGCAACGCCGTCGCCAGGGTCTCGGCGTGCGCGCTCTTGCCGGAGCGCGCGCCACCAATGATGAAAGTCAGCTTGCCGCGATCAGGCAAAGCTGTCGCGCAGGCTGCTCGCAGCGCCCGTGAAGCGGCCGCGCACCACGCCGACGACCGCGCCGAGCACCAGCCAGAACACCAGATCGGTCACGGTCACCGCCACCACGAATTGGTGGTGCAGGCCCTCGGGAATCGGCGTCTCGAAACTGTCTGGCTGCGGCGCGCCGACCATATGCGGGGCGACGATCAAAGCCACGCCAAGGATCGCGAGCGGCAGCGATTTGCGGAAGGCGATCAGCCCAAGACCGATCGCCGTGGCCGCCACCGTCGAGACCCACCAAATCTGGCGCGGCAGCAACTCGGCCGCCGGCATCGCCGGCAGTTCCGGCGGCAGGCCGAGGCCAGGCGCCAGCGTGAACACAGCAAACCCTGCCAGGCCCCAGAACACACCCTGGCGCCAATTGCCGATGCCGCCCGCGAATTCCGAGACCGCGACCAGGACCAGCGCGAAGCCGATGCCGGTGACGATGTTGGCAAGCACGCTGAAGCCGAAACGCTCGAGACCATCGGCCGGCGCCCAGCCTTCGTCTTCCGCCGGAGCGGCGGCTTCTGCCGGCGCCGGCGCGGCGGAGCTCATGGCATTCCCCGCCGGTGCGGCGGTGCTCATGGCATTGGTATCCGCGGCAGTGGGCGCGGCCTGGTCATGATGGTGGCCGCCACCGGCCTGCTCGTAGACTTCGGCCTTGAGGATAAGCGGCACGGTGGCATAGGCCTGCATGCAGGCGAGAACGACGCCGGCCACAAGCCCTGCGATCGCCGCGATGAACACGACGTTGCGAAACAGGTTCATGATGTCAAATCCTCGTCAGTGGCAGGGAAACGCCATCGAATGACGATAGTCGTGGGCGGCATTGTGGACCGCATCGATATGCGAGAAGCCGACAAAGCCGACGACGAAGATGCCGAGCAGCGCGGCTAGCGCGAGCTGCATGAAGCGCGACTGCGAGGAGACGGAGGCGCCGAGGGAGACGGAAGCAGTATTCATGTCTTGTCCTTTCACCCTCCACCCGAGGGCATCGAAGTCAGTTTCCTGTCGCCGGCAGGTCTCCTGGCTCGCGGATCAGCGCCCTTCTCCACCTTCCCGAAGAAAAATCTTCAGTGGCATATGGAGAGGACTACCGCACACAGTTGCGGGGGCAGCCACGGCATTGGGCGACAATTGAGCCCGCACCGCATTCCCTCTTGGCTCCAAAACGGAACCGACGACAGCTTGACTATACGGAAAATCACGGCACGCGGCAAACCAAATTCCGCCGGCAACCAGCGCGATTGCGCCATGCCGGCGACATCGGCCGTTCTCGGCACCACAATTGACAATCATCCCGGCCGGGTGTCGGCTGGCCACTTCACAGGAAGCCAGCCATGCAGCCTCCAGCCCTGCAGCCCAATGCCAGCGAACGCGATCGCTACAACGGCCTGACCCGGGCTGAAGCGACGTTGCCGTCATCGGCCTATTGGGACGGCGAGAGCTATCAGCGCGACCTCGATGCGATCTGGTATCGAAGCTGGCTGCTCGTCTGCCGGGAAGCCGATCTCGCCCAACCGCTGGCTTTCCGCACCTTCCGCGTCGGCACGCAGGAAATCGTCGTGCTGCGCGACGAAACCGGCGAACTGCGCGCCTTCCACAACACCTGCCGGCATCGCGGCTCGCAGCTGTGCCAGGAAAGCGAAGGCCGGCTGAAGGCGCGGCTGATCACTTGCCCCTATCATGCCTGGTCCTATTCGCTGCGCGGCGACCTCGTGCGCGTACCGTCGAAATCGCTGCCCGAAGGCTTCGACAAGGCCGACCATCCGCTCTATCGCGTCGCGCTCTCGGTGTGGCGCGGCTTCGTGTTCGTCAATTTGCAAGAGGACGCGAATTTGCAGGAGGACGCGAATTCGCAGGAGGGCACGGCGGGCTCGGCGCAGGCCTCCTTCGATCCCGCCTCCGGCGATCTCGGCAATTGGCCGCTGGAAACGCTTGTATCAGGCCATGTGCTGCGCAAGGTGATGAACTGCAACTGGAAGATTTTTTGGGAAAACTTCAATGAATGCCTGCACTGCCCCGGCGTTCACAAGGACCTGTCGCGGCTGGTGCCGATCTATGGCCGCGGCCTGATGAGCCGGCATGACGACCCCGAATGGGTGCGCCACGCCGACAATGACGCGCCGGAATTTTCGGGTGGTTTGCGCGTCGGCGCCGAAACCTGGTCGCGCGACGGCAAGACCCATGCACCGGTCTTCGCGGGCTTGACGCCGGCCGAGCGCGCCGCCGGCCAGACCTACGCCACCAGCCTGCCGTCGATGTTCATCGTCGGTCACGTCGACTATGTCCGGACCGTGCGGCTGGTGCCGCTCGGTCCCGAACAGACCGGTCTTGTCGCGGAATGGCTGTTCGCGCCCGGAGCGCTTGGCGACCCGTCGGCCGACATCGACAACATAGTCGCCTTCGGCACGCAGGTGCTGGAGGAGGACGCGGCGATCTGCGAGGTCAACCAGAAAGGGCTGCGCTCCATGCGCCACAAAGCCGGCGTGCTGATGCCCGAGGAATATGATCTGCACCGCTTCCACAAATGGGTGCGCGAGCGCCACACGGCGCTTTCGCCGTGGCCGTCACAGTGACTTCGGCAGATAACGCCAGGTCACGAAGCCGCAAACCGCGGCCAGCAAGCTCAGCGTGACGAACACCGAGCCGAGCCCGAAGAAGATCAGCACCACGGAATAGACCAGCGGCGGCGTCAGCTCGGAAAAATCGAGATAGGTGCGGTAGACCGCCGCCATCTGCGCCCTTTCGTAGGAGCGTACCGAGCGCATGAAGGCGGTCGAGCCCAATGCATCGAGCGCAATGGTGAAGAACGCGCCGCCAAGCAGGAAGGCGCCGGTGAGCAGCGGCGCGGTCGCTCCCACTGTGCCCGCGGCCAGCAGCATTGCCGACATGGCGAAATAGGCAAACGTCATGGTGCGCCGGCCGCCAAAACGTTTTCCGGCCTTGCCCCAGAAGATGGCCATGAACAACAGCGCGTTGCCGGCTGAGACCAGCAGACCGCCGGTCAGTTCGCCTTCGCCGGTGATCACCATGAACAGCGGGCCGTATACGAAGAAGGTCGTCCAGAAGCAGGAGCGTCCGAAGGCAATCAGCCACGCTAGCCTCAGCCTCGGCTGCGCGACGAAGCGGCCGATATTGGCGAGCGGATTGACCGGTCGTGTCTTGCCCGGCTGGATCGACTGGTTGTCACCAAGCCGATAGAACCAGAACAGCGCCAGCAAGGCCACGGCGAACACCGCCACCGCGCCATGCGCGGCATAGATGCCGAAATGCGCGTAGAGGAAAATGCCGAGCGTCGGCCCGCCGGTCCAGGCAAACATCGACCACGCCATGCGCAGCGATTCGGCCTGCATGAAGTCTGTCTTGCGGATGTGGTCCATGATGTAGAGGTTGAGCGTGATCGACAGCGCGCTGGCGCCCATCACCCGGCACAGCATCCCCGCTACTTGTCCGGCAAGCGTGTGGGTGACGAAGAACAGCGAGCCGATGGCGAGCAGGCAGGCCCCTGCGGTGTAGACCCAGCGCCGCGCAAAGCGGCGGATCAGCATCGGCATGAACAGGGTCACCGACAGGCCAAGCAGCGCCACGATGGTGTAGAGGATGGAGACCATCTGCTCGTTGTGCAGTATCTCATAGGCCTGGATCGGAATGACGCTGGACACCGTGGCGCGCGCAAAGGATTCGACTGCGTAGAGCGAGGCGAAGGTGCGCGCGTCCGCGGCCTTGAGGGCCGGGAGCCAGATCGGATGGCGCACATGGGTCGACATTGCTTCCCCAAAGCAGAATCACCGGTCAAATCTGCCTTGGCCGTTTCCGGGCCATTAAGAGGAAACCGACGCGCAGGCGGCGAAAAGCGAGTTGGTCAAAGCCTTTCCGGCGCTGGCCCAAAGCGGCATCCGACATGGCCTGCGCCCACGCGGCGCCGTGCCGAGGAACCCGGTCTTCTTCTGTCCCGGCCAACCGTGATAGTCCTCAAGGCGGGGCTGAATCAGATCGCGAGACCATGACCATCGACACGCCGACCGCACCCGTCCAGAATCAGCCAAAACGCATCGTCGCCATCGACATCCTGCGCGGCATCGCGCTGCTCGCCATGGCGAGCTACCACTTCACCTGGGATCTGGAGTTCTTCGGCTACACCGACCCCGGCCTCACAGCCTTCGGCTGGTGGAAGATCTACGCCCGCTGCATCGCTTCGACCTTCCTGTTCCTGGTCGGCGTCAGCCTGTACCTTGCCCATGGCCGGCAAATCCGCTGGAACGGCTTCTGGAAGCGGTTCGCCATGGTTGCCGGCGCCGCGGTCGCCATCTCGATCGTCACCCGCATCGCGACGCCGGACGGCTTCATCTTTTTCGGCATCCTGCACGAGATCGCGCTCGCCAGCCTGCTCGGCCTCGCCTTCCTGCGCCTGCCGGCGTTGCTGACCCTGCTTGTGGCGGCACTGGTTATTGCGGCGCCGGTTTATCAGCGCTTCGAGGCCCTGGATCATCCCTGGCTGTGGTGGATAGGCCTGTCGGCGATCAATCCTCGTTCCAACGACTATGTGCCGCTGTTTCCATGGTTCGGCGCGGTGCTTGTCGGCATCGGTGTCGCGAAACTTGCCTCCGCTTCCGGCATGCGGGCGCGCCTGGCAAGCCTGACGGCCGGCCGGTGGGCCAATCCGCTGGTCTTGATCGGCCGACACAGCCTCGCCTTCTACCTGATCCACCAGCCGCTGCTGATCGGTTGCGTCTGGCTGTTCTCGCAGGTGATGCCAGCCAAGGTCGAAACCCCGCAGGTCAATTTCCTGAAGACCTGCCAGATCTCGTGCGAGCAGTCGCGCGACGCCAAGTTCTGTTCGAGCTATTGTAGCTGCATGCTCGACACGCTGGAGGGCGAATCCTCGCTTGATCGGCTCTACAACAACGATCAGACTGCGCAATGGAAGGCACATCTGGGCGATCTGGCCGGCACCTGCACGGCCCAGACCGACGACAAGATGACCGAGGGGGGACAGCAATGACCGACAGCCAGCCGAAGCCAGGAGGGATACCGTGGCCGCCGGTGATTTACACCGCCGCCATCGCCATCAGCATCATTCTCGGCATGCTCTATCCCCTGCCCTGGATCGGCGACCTCCTGGGCGACATCCTGTTCGCCGCCGGCTGGGTGGCGCTGTTCGGCGTCGCGGCACTCTGGTTCACGGCGATCCGCACGATGGTCCGGGCCAAGACGACGCTCAATCCCAACGCGATGCCCGACCATCTCGTCACGTCAGGCCCCTTCGGCATCACCCGCAACCCGATGTATCTGGCCAACACGCTGCTGTTGATCGGCGTCGCCTTCGTCACGGGCATCGTCTGGTTTCTGCCGCTGGCGTTCATCGCGGCCTTCGCCACCCAGAAGCTCGCCATCGAGGGCGAGGAAAAGGTGCTGGCGGCAAAGTTCGGCAAGAAATACCGGGATTACGCAAAGAGAGTGCGGCGCTGGATCTGAGCCGGGGCCTGTATTCCGCGGCGCAGAGATTTTGACAGCTCTTGGCCGATGAGGCGGCATACCTCGGCGATTGGCCGAACGCCTATCCCGTCCTCATCCACGGGCGGAGCAAGGAGCGCAGCGACGCAGCGCAGACCCGAGGATCCATGCCGCGACACCTGAGCGTCGCTACAGTGCAGAATTCTGCTCCGCTGCACTCAACGACGGAGGTAACGGCATGGATCCTAGGGTCTCCGCGACGGAGCTTCGCTCCTGCTCCGCCCTAGGATGACGAAGTTCGAAACGCTCCGGCCAGTCACGAACGTTTGTCGCTCAAACGCGCGATAGAATCTGGCCCTCAGGTATTCACCCCAAGTTCCACCAGCCGCTCGACGCAGGACTCCTCGGCCTGGTCGAGTTCTGCCAGCGTCTCCTCGAGGTCGCGGCGCTTTTGCCGGAGATCCTCGCGCTTTTCCTCGATCCGCTTGATCATCAGCTTGAGTTGCCCGACCTCGCCCGGCGGCTCCTTGTACATCTGGATGATTTCGCGGATCTCGTTGATCGAGAAGCCGAGCCTTTTTCCGCGCATGATCTGCCGGATGAGGTGGCGGTCGGAGGGACGAAACAGCCGCGTGCGGCCACGCCGCACCGGCTGCACCAGCCCCTCATCTTCATAGAAACGCAGTGTCCGCGTCGACACGTCGAATTCGCGGGTCAGTTCGGTGATCGAATAATATTCCCGCATCGTCACTCCCACACGCCGGAAACCCTGGCGATCGCCGTGCGTCGCCTTTCGTCCCAAACCAAAACCCTTGCCGCGCCGGAATCGACACGGCACCCCGCGCGAGCCTCGCATGGCATTTACGTAAAAGTCAATTGAGCTCGATCACCGGACGCCGAACCACCAAGTGGCAAGGCCGAGGAAGGCAAAGAAACCAACGACATCGGTGACGGTGGTGACGAACACCGCCGACGCCACCGCCGGATCGATCTTGAACCGGTCGAGCAGCAGCGGGATCAGGATGCCGGCGAGTGCGGCGACGAACATGTTGATGATCATCGCCGCCGCGATGATGCCGCCCAGATTGACATCGTGGAACCAGGCGGCCGCGACGATGCCGATCAGGATGGCGAAAACGATGCCGTTGATGAAGCCCACCCCCATTTCGCGGCGGATGATGCGGCCGGCATTGTAGATGTCGAGGTCCCTGGTCGCCAGCGCCCGCACGGTGACGGTCATGGTCTGTGAACCGGCATTGCCACCCATGCCGGCCACGATCGGCATCAACACGGCAAGCGCCACGATCCGCTCGATCGTGTGATCGAACAGGCCGATCACCGAAGCCGCCAGGAATGCGGTCAGCAGGTTGACCAGCAGCCAGGGGACGCGCGAGCGCGAGGTCGAAAGGATGCTGTCGGACAGCTCTTCGTCGCCGACGCCACCCATGCGCAGCAGATCTTCCTCGGCTTCCTGCTGGATGACGTCGACGACATCGTCGATGGTCAAAACGCCGACCAGCCGCTCGTTCTCGTCGACGACGGCCGCCGAAAGCAAATCGTACTGTTCGAATTCCCGTGCCGCCTCCTCCTGGTCCATGGTGGCCGGGATGGCATGGCGGGTCTCGTGCATCACCTCCTCGACCTTGACCGTGCGCTTGGTGCGCAGGATCTGGTCGAGGTCGATGGCGCCGAGCAGCTTGAAGCTCGGATCGATGACGAAGATCTGGCTGAAGCGGTCGGGAAGGTTCTTGTCCTCGCGCATGTAGTCGATGGTCTGGCCGATGGTCCAGAACGGTGGCACCGCGACGAACTCGGTCTGCATGCGCCGCCCGGCGGTCTCCTCCGGATAGTCGAGCGAGCGGCGCAGCCTGATCCGCTCGGTGAACGGCAGCTGCGACAGGATCTCGTCCTGGTCTTCCTTCTCGAGGTCTTCGAGAATGTAGACCGCGTCATCGGAATCGAGTTCCTGCACCGCCTGCGCGATCTGCGCATTGGGCAGCTGATCGACGATCTCCATGCGGATCGCCTCGTCGACCTCGGTCAGCGCGGAAAAGTCGAAATCGGCGCCCAGGAGCTCGACCAGGGTCCGCCGCTGTTCGGGATGCAGCGCCTCGATCAGGTCGCCGAGTTCCGACTGGTGCAGGTGGTCGACTTCATGCTTGAGGGTCGGCGTATCGCGGTCGCCGATCGCGGCCCCGATCTGGGCAAGAAAGGACGAAAGCACCGCGCCATCGTCGCCATAGATGTCGGCGTGGATGTCGTCAGCCGCCTTGGCGGAGGTCGTCTGCTTGTCCTCCATCAGCGCCTCCCGCCGTCCCGAAAAATTCTGTCTCAGGTCTAGAGCATCGAACCTTAAAGCGAAAACCGGTTTCGCGGAAATCCGTTGCATCTCGCTTGAAGACGCAATTCGATTTCGAGAACTTATCGTCCTAAGGCACGGAATATCAAACGAAACGCTTGTTCCACGCCACCCGGCGAGCACATCGCCGATGCCTGACCTGGCAATGCCTATCCCATCAAAACCAGCGAATCCAGGCTTCAGACGGCGCGACAGCCGATGTCGCTGGGGAAAGAGCACCCCGGCGCGATTGCGGCAGAATTGTCATGATACGGGTCCAGGCCTGAAGCCTGGCCTCCGAGTTGCGGCACGATCAAGCCAGGACAAAAACGGCCCTTGAACAGCAAGCCCGGGAAAACGAGCAAGACAGTTGGCGACCGGCGCGTTCGCGTGGTCGTCGCCGAACGCAATCCGCTCGTCATATCGGCCCTGCGTGAAATGCTGGAATGCGACGGGCGTTTCGAACTCCTGGCATCCGTGCAGAGCGGAAGGCATTTCCTGGAGCTGGCGACGGCACGCGAATTCGATGTCGCCGTCATCGGCTGGAAGCTCGCCGATATGGACGGCGCCGATGTCCTGGCCGAAATCCAGGCCAGCAAGCTCCCCGTGCGCATCGCCGTGTTTTCAAACGACCATGACATCGGCATCCTGAAGCAGTGCGTGCGGCTCGGGGCCCAGGGCTACTGCTTCCAGTTCGACGATCCGCATATCATCTTCGAGACGATCCTGGCAGTCGCGCATGGACGCATCTGCATCCCCTACATCGACATCAACAAGGTCAACGACACGCCCCTGGCGCAGCTCACGGTCCGCGAGCGCGAGCTGCTTGCGGTACTTTCCGACGGCTGGACCAATCTGCAGATCGCGACGCGGACCGGCATTTCCGAGAACACGGTGAAGTACCACCTCAAGAATCTCTACGACAAGCTCGACGTCCGCAACCGGGCGATGGCCGTCGCGCTCTATTCACGCGAGAGGCGCACCCAGAAGCAGCCTTTCGGCTAAGGCAAGCGGGTAGGCCTACCGGGTAGGCCCACCCCACCCGCGCGCGGCGAGATGTTACCCGCCAAGGTGTTGTCGGCATTGGCCGTCGAAACGAAACTCCCCATCACCGCTTTGCTGGATCAGGAGGAGTTCGCACCATGGCCGGTTTCACCCATCTTTTCATTCCCGGGCCGACCAACATTCCCGAACAGGTCCGGCAGGCGATGAACCTGCCGATGGAGGACATGCGCGCCGCGTCCTTCCCCGATCTCACCTTGCCGCTGTTCGAGGACATCGCACGCGTCTTCAAGAACGAGACCGGCCGCGTCTTCATCTACCCGTCCTCGGGCACCGGCGCTTGGGAAGCGGCGATGACCAATGTGCTCAGCCCCGGCGACCGCGTGCTGATGTCGCGCTTCGGCCAGTTCTCGCATCTGTGGGTCGACATGGCCGAGCGGCTGGGTTTCGAGGTCGACGTCATCGACTGCGAATGGGGAACCGGCGTTCCGCTCGAACTCTACGCGGAGAGGCTGAAGGCCGACAAGACGCACCGCATCAAGGCGGTCTTCTGCACGCAGAACGAGACGGCGACCGGCGTCACCAGCGACGTCGCCGGCTGCCGCGCGGCGCTCGACGATGCAAACCACCCTGCCCTGCTCTTCGTCGACGGCGTGTCGTCGATCGGCTCGATCGACTTCCGCCAGGAAGAATGGGGCGTCGACTGCGCCGTCAGCGGCTCGCAGAAAGGCTTCATGCTGCCCGCCGGCCTCGGTTTCCTGTCGGTCAGCAGGAAGGCGCTCGTCGCTTCCAGAACCGCAACCCATAGGCGCTGCTTCTTCTCCTTCGAGGACATGATCCGCGCCAACGATGCCGGCTATTTCCCCTACACGCCGGCGACGCAGCTGCTGCGCGGCCTGCGCGCCTCGCTCGACCTGATCGCCGAGGAAGGGCTGGACACCGTCTTCGCCCGCCACCATCGGCTGGCCGAAGGCGTGCGCAAGGCGGTTGACGCCTGGGGCCTGAAACTCTGCGCCAAGGCGCCGAAATGGCGTTCCGACACGGTCAGCGCCATCCTGGTGCCGGAAGGCATCGACAGCGGCGACGTCGTCAAGCGTGCCTACCAGACCTACCGGACCTCGCTCGGCGGCGGTCTCAACAAGGTATTCGGCAAGGTCTTCCGCATCGGCCATCTCGGCTGGCTGAACGAGGTGATGGTGCTGGCCTCGCTGTCGGCAGCCGAAATGGCGCTGCTCGATTGCGGCGTGCGGCTGGCGCCCGGCTCCGGCGTCGGCGCCGCCATCCAGCATTTTCGCGCCTCGGCCGCGGTGCCGGTCGCCGAAGCGGCGTGAGAGGGAACCGACGATGAGCCACACCATCAACCATTTGAAGAAACTGAGGCTGCAGCGCAGCGAGCTGGCGGTTCCCGGCTCCAGCCCGGAGATGATCGACAAGGCGGCCAACAGCGCCGCCGACTTCGTCTTCCTCGACATCGAGGACGCGGTCGCGCCGCCCGACAAGGAGCGCGCCCGCAGGAACATCATCCAGGCGCTCAACGACATCGACTGGCGCGCCAAGGGCAAGACCGTCTCGGTACGCATCAACGGGCTGGATACGCATTACATGTACCGCGACGTGGTCGACGTGATGGAACAGGCCGGCGACCGGCTGGATACCATTTTGGTGCCCAAGGTCGGCGTGCCGGCCGACCTCTATATGGTCGAGGCCATGGTCAACCAGATCGAGATGGCCAAGGGTTTCAAGACTCGCGTCGGCCTCGAAGCGCTGATCGAGACCGCGCTCGGCATGGCCAATGTCGAGGCGATTGCCGCGACGCCTGGCCGGCTGGAAGCCATGCATTTCGGCGTCGCCGACTATGCGGCGAGCTGCAAGGCACGCACTGTCAATATCGGCGGCCTCAACCCCGACTATCCCGGAGACCAGTGGCATTTCGCGCTCTCGCGGATGACGGTCGCCTGCCGCGCCTATGGGCTGCGCGCCATCGACGGGCCGTTCGGCGATTTCTCCGATCCCGAAGGCTACATCGCCGGCGCCAGGCGCGCCGCCGCTCTCGGGATCGAAGGCAAATGGGCGATCCACCCCTCGCAGATCGCGCTTGCCAACGATGTCTTCTCGCCGCCGGAAAAAGAGGTCGCGCGCGCCAGGCGCATCCTCGAAGTGCTGAAGGAAGCCGAGGCGCAGGGCAAGGGAGCGGCCGCGCTCGACGGCAAGATGATCGACGCCGCGTCGGAACGCATGGCCAGAAACGTATTGGTGGTCAACGAAGCGATCGAGCGCGCGGGCCAACTTACCCAACGAGAGCCGCGCGTCGCAGCACTTTGACTGTTCAGGGAGGAAAAAATGGACATTCACGAATATCAGGCCAAGGAACTGCTGGCACGGCACGGCGTGCATGTGCCGCGCGGCGGGCTGGCCTACAGCCCCGAACAGGCGACCTACCGGGCGCGCGAGATCGGCGGCGGCAAATGGGTGCTGAAGGCGCAGGTGCATTCCGGCGCGCGCGGCAAGGCCGGCGGCATCAAGCTCTGCGCCAATGACGAGGAGATCTCCAACGCCGCCGAAGCGATGCTCGGGCGCAAGCTGGTGACGCAGCAGACCGGCCCGCGCGGCAAGCTGATCTCCAGGCTCTATCTCGAGGAAGCCGTCGACATCGCGCAGGAGCTCTATGTCGGCTTCGTGCTCGACCGCAAGGAAGAGCGCGTCATGATCGTTGCCTCGGCCGCCGGCGGCATGGAGATCGAGGACATCGTCGAGAAGGCCCCCGATTCCATCCTGCGCACATCGGTCGATCCCGGCGTCGGCATGCAGCGCTTCCAGGCACGCGAGATCGCCTTCGGGCTCGGCCTCGACCACGATTTGATCGGCAAGGCGACCGAGACCATCTTCAGCTGCTACCAGGTGTTTCGCGACTACGACGCCTCCATGCTGGAGATCAATCCGCTGGTGGTGACCCGCGACGGCAGCCTGATCGCGCTCGACGCAAAAATGTCGTTCGACGAGAACGCACTGTTCCGCCGTCCGGAAATCTCCGAGCTGCGCGACAAGAGCCAGGAAGACCCGCGCGAGACCTTCGCCAGCGATCGCGGCCTCTCCTATGTCGGCCTCGACGGCAACATCGGCTGCATCATCAATGGCGCGGGCCTTGCCATGGCGACGATGGACATGATCAAGATCGCCGGCGGCGAGCCGGCCAACTTCCTCGACATCGGCGGCGGCGCCTCGCCCGAGCGGGTGGCGAAATCGTTCCGCGCCGTGCTCGGCGACAAGAATGTCGAGACCATCCTGGTCAACATCTTCGCCGGCATCAACCGCTGCGACTGGGTTGCGGAGGGCGTCATCAAGGCGATCCGCGAGGTCGGCGTCAACGTGCCCTTGGTGGTGCGGCTCTCCGGCACCAAGGCCGAGGAAGGACGCCGCATCCTGGCCGATTCCGGCGAGGCGGTGATCGTCGCCGACACGCTGGCCGAAGCCGCCGAAAAAGCCGTCGCCGCATGGCGCGCGGCCGCCAAGAAAAAAGCAGCCTGAGGGAGGTCGAGAAAATGGCAATCCTGCTCAATCGCAGCACCCGCGTCATCGTCCAGGGATTCACCGGCAAGATCGGCAGTTTTCACGCCGAGGACATGAAACGCTGCGGCACCAAGCTCGTCGGCGGCGTCACCCCCGGCAAGGGCGGCCAGAAGCATCTCGGCCTGCCCGTCTTCAACACGGTCAAGGGGGCGGTGCGCGAGACCCGCGCCGAGGCGAGCATCGTCTTCGTGCCGCCGCCCTTCGCCGCCGATTCGATCATGGAAGCAGCGGACGCCGGGATAAAACTCTGCATCTGCATCACCGACGGCATCCCCTCGCAGGACATGATGCAGGTCAAGCGCTACATGCGCCGCTACCGCTTCGAGGACCGCATGCGGCTGATTGGGCCGAATTGCGCCGGCGTCATCACGCCAGGCCAGGCGCTAATGGGCATCATGCCCGGCAACATCTACCTGCCCGGCCGCATCGGCATCGTCGGACGCTCCGGCACGCTGGGCTACGAGGCGGCCTCGCAGATGAAGGCGCTCGGCATCGGCGTGTCGACCAGCGTCGGCATCGGCGGCGACCCGATCAACGGCTCCTCCTTCAAGGACATTCTAAAGCTGTTCGAGCAGGACGACGAGACCGACGCCGTGGTGATGATCGGCGAGATCGGCGGACCGCAGGAGGCGGAAGCCGCGATCTGGGCGCGCGACAATATGAGGAAGCCGCTGATAGCCTACATCGCCGGCCTTTCCGCCCCGAAAGGCCGCCGCATGGGCCATGCCGGCGCCATCATCTCCGCCTTCGGCGAATCGGCGCAGGAGAAGGTCGAGATCCTGAAAGAGGCCGGGGTGATAATCGTGCCGACGCCGTCATCGTTTGGCGAGGTGATGGCCGATACGCTGGCCAGGATGAAGAAGGCGGCGTAGATCGTCACTTCATCTGTTACTAGACTAGCGACTGGCAACCCTATCGAGTCCGGAGCATTGGTCACGCAATAACTTGATCTCGCGGTCAACAACGGCAAACTCTTCATCGGCCAGGATAAGCTCGTCGTTTGAGCACGCCCTATAGCGTGCCTGATCCCGCGCATTAGATGCCTTATTGAAAATAGCTGTAAACGCCTCAGGTACGTTTCCCAGCTTACCCCACCGATTGATCCCAGAAGCCACGGAAGAGTGAGTTTTTACCCCCTTCTTGATATTTGAGTGAATCTCCAAATGCACCCTCGATAGCAATTCTGTAGCGCTGAACAGGTTGTCAAATGCGACCGCTGTATGTCCGCGATTTTTGGCCTCCTTCGCAGCAATAAGGAACTCGTCGGCACGATCGATCTTTTTCCGTGCTGTCAAGCGACCGTATAAAAAACTGAAGGCCATTCGAATCTTTTCGCCGAGGCGAAGAAAGGTGAAATGCCCGTAATCGAGCTCTTCATCGACGAGATCCAAGCGCTCCACCCCGTCGAGACTGGACAAATTACCCGTGTCAGCATTTGTAATATCGGTAAGAGGCATGCTTAACCGCGCTACGATCCTGACCTCTTCATCGAATCTAATTATTGGCTTTCCATCTTCAGGGAATACTACCTGACCCATTGCAATGTCGGCCGGAAGCCTTATCCTTCCATCGGCGCTTCGGCGTTCCAGCTCAGGCTGAAAATAGAGCTTGAAGAAATTATCAAATACGCGCCCACCAAACTCCTCTTCGGAAAGCGGCGCTTCTTGTCCAATTTCTTGTTCCATCAATGCACCGATAGCGCGATGGCTGCAGCGATGTATCCTACCGCCAGCACCATGTAAGCAATTTGTAGAACCGTCATTTGTGTCGTCCTTTGGTTGAGGGCGACCTATCAAATATTCTCAGACTTTTGGTCCCGCTACAGGAAAATGTCAGACATTTTCCCGTAGACAAATTCTCTTTCCTGTGACTTGGCGCCTCCGCACGGGGATTCCTACATGCGCCCGCGCGCGCCTTCCGGGTCATAGGGAGAGTCCGAGATCACCCTTGCCGGACGTCGCTCGCCGAGGATTGAAACCTCCAGCGCTGTCCCCGGCGTGCCAAGCTCCAGCGGCAGCAGCGCCAACGCTATGTCGTGGCCAAACGTATAGGAGTAACCCGCCGAGGTGACGCGGCCGACGAGCTTGCCGTCGCGATAGACGCCCTCATAGGCAAAGGCGCTCGCACCGTCCGTGTCGATGGACAGCGTGACGATCCGGCGCGTCGTGCCCTGCTTTTGCTTCGTGGCCAGGGCGGCACGGCCGATGAAGTCGCCCTTGTCGAGCCTCACGAAGCGGTCGAGACCGCTTTCCCAGGCCGAGAGTTCGAGGTTCATGTCGCGGTACATGGCGCGGTAGGACTTGTCGAGACGCAGCGATTCCAGCGCCTGCAGCCCGACCAACCTGAGCCCATGCGCCTGTCCCGATTCCAGAAGCGCATCCAGCAAATGCCGCTGGTAGCAGAGCGGATGATAAAGCTCCCAGCCGAGTTCGCCCGAATAGTTGACACGCATCAGCCGCACGTCGCTGGCCAGGCCAACGGTCGCCGACTTGACGCTGAACCACGGGAAAGCCTCGTTCGACAGATCGATCTCGGTCAGCGGCTGCAGCACGTCGCGCGCTTTGGGCCCGACCACGGTGAAGCTGCCGCGATCGTTGGTGACATTGCGCAGGTGCACGCCGCCGTCCTTCGGCAGCAGCCGGCTGAGGTCGTCGTGGTTCCAGCGCTCGGCGCGCGGTGTCGAGACGAGGTAGAACAGGTCGCTCCCCAGCCGCGCCACGACATACTCGGCCTGCACGCCGCCGGTCGGCGTCAGGTGATGGGCGAGCACGATGCCTCCGAGCTTCGGCAAGCGATTGGCGAGGATGCCGTCGAGCCAGCGCTCGGCGCCCGGGCCGCCGACCTCGAACTTGGTCATCGGCGTCATTTCGACCAGGCCGACGGCTTGGCGGACGGCCTGGACCTCCTCGCCGACATAGGTGCCTTTGGCGGTCCAGCGCCAGCTGTACGAATTGCGGGCCTCGACACCCGAAGGCGCGAACCAGCTTGGCATTTCCCAGCCGTTCAGCACATCCCACACCGCGCCGAGCTGGCTCAGGCGCTCGTAGGAAGGAGCCGTCTTCTGCGGCCGTGCCGCCGGCATGTCCTGGCCCGGATAATGCTGTGCCGCATGGGTGCCCCAGGCTTCCCGCACCTTCTCCCGGGTCCAGTTCTTGTTGGCATGGTCGCCAAAGCGCCGCGGATCCAGTTCCGCCGTGTCGATGCTGTTGCCGCCCTCGACAATCCGCTCGGAAAGATAGTGGCCGATCGCTCCGCCCCACAGGATGCCGCCCGGCACACCTTCGGCGAGCCAGACATTTTGAAGTCCCCAGGCCGGCCCCATCAGCGGCAGTTCATCGGCCGTCATCTGGAAAGGTCCGCGCACGTTCCGCTTGATGCCGGCGCGCCCGAGCGCGGGCACCAGTTCGCTCGCCCGTTCCCAGTTCCAGGAGACGGCGTCGAAATCCTCATCGAGCAGGTCGGCGCCGAACCATTCCGGCACGCCGTTCTCGGCGAACAGCTTGAGCTGTTCGGTGCGCTCGTAGGGGCCGAACATCAGCCCGTCTCCCTCTTCGCGCAAATAACCCTCGTAGCCCTCGTCCCTCAGGATCGGCATTTCCGGAAGGCCAAGCCGCTTGCGCTCCACGACTTCGGGCACCGCCTCGGTGATCCAGTACTGATGCACGATCGGGATTGCCGGAATGTCGAGGCCCAGCATGGCGCCGGTCTGGCGCGCATAATTGCCGGTGGCGAGGATGAGGTGTTCGCAGATCATGTCGCCACGCGAAGTTCTGACCTTCCACTCGCCGCCCGGCAGCCGCTCGAACCCCGTCACCTCGGTGCCGAGATGGATCTTGGCGCCAAGGTCGCGCGCCCCCTTGGCCATGGCCTGGGTCACGTCGGCGGGCGCGATATGACCGTCATCGGGATGATAGAGCGCGCCCAACATGTCGTTGTTGTCGAGCAGCGGCCAGATCTCGCGCGCCTCGGCGGGCGATACGATCCGCGCCCGGATCCCCTGGACCTCGGCGACATCCATATAGCTGCGATATTCGTCGAGCCGGTCGCGTGTGTTGGCGATGCGCAGCTGGCCGCATTTGTGCCAGCCGACCTTCTGGCCGGTTTCGGCTTCGAGCCCTTCATAGATCTCGATGGACTTGGCGATCATGCGGCCGACGTTGAGGCTGCGCGCATAGGAGGGTATCAGCCCCGCCGCATGCCATGTCGAACCGGCGGTGAGCTGCGTTCGCTCGAGCAGCGCGACATCGCTCCAGCCGCGCTTCGCCAGGCCGTAAAGAATGCCTGCGCCGACACAGCCGCCACCGACGACCACGGCCCGAAAATTGCCCGACATACGCGATGCCCCTGGATGGAGTTGTCACGGGCACTATAGGCAAGCGCGATCTCGTCGGTCACGCCATTTGCGACGCTGGCGTGGCGAATGGTGATTGGTGCACCATTGCGTGCTGGCGCGCACTGGCGCCGAGGCAAGGCGGATCGGAGAGAGAATGGTGCGGTCGAGAAGACTCGAACTTCCACGGGTTGCCCCACAGCGACCTCAACGCTGCGCGTCTACCAATTCCGCCACGACCGCACGTGGTAGGAGCCGGAACCGACCGGCTCGCGGCGTGTAGCAAATCGTTTCCGGCGAAACAAGTGCGCCGCGAGCAATAATCTCAAGCGATTGGCATAACGGTCCACAGGATTGGAAAACTGGGCCGGAACTGGACGTTTTGCCCGTTTGAGGCCATATGGAAGCAAATGCATGTCGCCCGGAAGTGCAAGGCGGTCTTGGGCTATGGTATGCATGGGCAAAAGGCGACACGCCATGACAGAACGCAGCCAGATCGCCACGTCATTCCTGCCCCTGCCCGGGTCAGCGCCGGTCGAATGGCGCATCGAGCCCGGCCTCACCGCCTATCCCGACGCGCTTGCCTTCATGGAGGCGCGCGCCGAGGCGATCCGCAGAGGTGCCGCCGGCGAAATGGTCTGGCTGGTCGAACACCCGCCGCTCTACACCGCCGGCACCAGTGCCCGCATCGAGGACCTGATCGAGCCTGACCGCTTTCCGGTCTTTTCGGCAGGACGCGGCGGCGAATACACCTATCATGGGCCGGGCCAGCGGGTTGCCTATGTGATGCTCGACCTGAAGCGGCGCCGCGAGGATGTGCGCGCCTTCGTCGCGGCGCTCGAACAGTGGATCATCGGCACGCTCGCCGCCTTCAACGTGCGCGGCGAACGCCGCGAGGACAGGGTCGGCGTCTGGGTGGTGCGGCCCGATCGCCCAGCACTCCCGGACGGCTCGCCGGCCGAAGACAAGATCGCGGCCATCGGCATCCGGCTGCGGCGCTGGGTGAGCTTTCACGGCATCGCCATCAATGTCGAGCCGGAGCTCTCCCATTTCAGCGGCATCGTGCCGTGCGGTGTCCAGGACCATGGCGTCACCAGCCTCGTCGACCTCGGCCTTCCCGTTGGCATGGCCGACCTCGATCTGGCGCTGAAATCCGCCTTCGAGGATGTGTTTGGTCCGGCCATCGCATTGCCTGTCGAAGCGGCCCGCAAGGCCGGTTGAGCCTTTCCAATCCGGGGCGGCTCAGATGAGCTGCGCGGATGCCCACAACACACCGCAGCCATGGATGACGAACACTGCCAGCAGCGCGCCGGCGATGGCGAAGCGGTCGACGGTGCGGATCGGCTCCAATTCGTGACGCGGCTTTATCCCGCTGCCCACCGTCAGCAGGCTGAGGATCGAAAAGACAGCTCCCGCCACGATCAGGAACCCTGACGAGAAGCCGGCCTGTCGGCCGAGCGCCAGGAACGCGGACAGCAGGAAGAACGAGGCCAGCGCCAGCACGATCGGCCCCGGGCAGATCTGGCGCAGCACCTGGCCGCCATCGAACTTCCACACCGGCACCAGATTGGCGATGTTGAACAGGGCAGCACAACCCGCCAATGCTGCCAGCAGCGCGGCGGCCGCCTTGTGCCCCTCGCCGCCGGCAAACACGCTGGCGGCAATGACGATCGGCACCAGGAAGGCGGAAAAGCCCGCCCCCATCAGCGCCACGAAGGCCACCTCGAAACGGCTGTTGTAAGGCCGGCCGCCAATGGCGATGCCGCCGAGCAGCGGAATGAAGATCATCCGCGCCTTGCGGTGGCCCATCAGGCGGAACGCGGCCATGTGGCCGAGTTCGTGCAAGGCCACGACCGACGTCAGGATCGAGGCCAGCGCCAGCCCGCCGAGGTGCAGCCCGAAAAACGGCCACAGAATCAGTGCCGACAGCACGGCGAAACCGACCTGGCTCAGCGGATGCTCGAACCACCCGCCCTTGCGATACTGCCCGGTCGCCGCCCAATGCTGCAGCTTGGAGAGTTCCCGGCGCATGGCGAAATAACGGAACACCAGGAAGGCGACGCCACGGTAGCGGTCGGTCCGGCCGAGCGTCACCCGCGTGCCGCCGCTTTCCGAAACGAGCTCCGTGGTTTCGCTATAATCCTCCCAGAACGAGCCATCGAGGGCGGTGTCCTCGATGACGCGCATCGTGAAGCTGCTGCCTTCGACGACGTCTTCGAGCTTCGACCTGCGCTCGATCGGCTTGCCGTCGCGGCCTTCCCACGACAGCATGATGCGGGCCTCGCCCTTCCCGTCCAAGGCCTGCGCCGACAGGATCTCGCCGGACCAGCCGGCATCGTTGCCGAGCGGCCACAGCGCCTGCCAGAGGCGCTGCCGGTCCATGGCGACCACGCGGCTGGATTTCACCGTGCGCAAACCAAGCGGCACGGTTATCAGGAGGAAGATCAGCCCGAGATTGCTGACCACCAGAATGGCGGTGATGATGGGCGACACCTGGACGTTGCTCCCTGCCTTGGAGGAGAACCCTAACGTCGCGGCGGCAAGAAAAGCTTAACGGCGGGGCGGCCTTGCGCCCGCCGGAACTGCGGCGAAAGCCGCCAAATCACATGGCTCCGATCCAGATCGCCATGGAAACGAGAAACGCACTCATGCAAACCAGCGAGACGACATCCTGAACCAGATCGGTCATAACTCTCTCCTGTTGTTGATATGTTCGCAATTTGTTCTAATTTTGTTTCAAAGTCAACGAACAGAATCCGCTCGCGGCCAGAATCTTCGAGCGATCAAATCGGCAAGGTTAAGAAAAGGTTGACGGCGCGGCACCTATCAACAGGCGACGCCTGCTTGCGCTCAATCTCGGCCGAGACAATAGTGGGTCAGCCGTGCGAGTACCGAGTGATGGACGTGGGGGAACACAAAGGCGCCAATCAAGCTGATCGCTGGCGAAAGCGCATGAGACAAGGCCGCCGGTGGCGCCTCTCTCGCAACTTTCTAACCTGGCTGCTCATCCTGGCGATGGTCGCGATCACTTCCACCCTGATCGCCCTGAATGCTCACTGGCGGTTCTGAGCCTGAGTGACTCTCGGAAAGACCACAATCCCTGGCGGCAACTTATATCCGCAAAAATCTCGCTGGGGGTCCAGATTGGACCACTCCCGCAGCGAGCAGCGAGGTGCCCCTACAGTGGCACCACCTTACCGTCGGCCAGCGTGACGCGCCGGTCCATCCGCGATGCCAGTTCGTGATTGTGGGTGGCGATCAGCGCGGCGAGTCCAGACTGCCGCACCAGCGCCTCCAGCGCCTCGAAAACATAGGAGGCGGTGACCGGATCGAGATTGCCGGTCGGCTCGTCGGCCAACAGCACCAGCGGCGCATTGGCGACCGCGCGCGCGATGGCGACGCGCTGCTGCTCGCCGCCGGACAACTCGGCCGGCCGGTGCGATGCGCGCTTGCCGATCTGCATGTAGTCGAGCAGTTGCGCGGCGCGCTCGGACGCTTCCTTGCGGCTCAGCCCTTTGATCAGTTGCGGCATCATGATGTTTTCCAGCGCGGAAAACTCCGGCAGCAGATGATGGAACTGGTAGACGAAGCCGACGTCGTTGCGGCGTATCGAGGTGCGTTCATCGTCGGACAGCCGCCCGCAGGCCCGGCCGGACAGGATGACGTCACCGGCGTCGGGGCGTTCCAGCAGGCCCGCCGTGTGCAGCAGCGTCGACTTGCCGGTGCCCGACGGCGCCACCAGCGCCACCATCTCGCCGCGCCGCAGCGCAAAATCGGCGCCGTTCAGGATGGTGAGCTTGCGCGGCCCCTGGACATAGTGCCGCTCGACGCTCTTCAGCTCGATAATGACCTCGGCCATTATTCGTACCTCAAGGCTTCGACCGGATCGAGGCGAGCTGCCCGCCATGCCGGAAACACCGTTGCCAGGAAGGACAGGGCGAGCGCCATGATGATGACATAGGTGGTCTCGCGCGGATCCATCTTTGCCGGCAGCTGGCTGAGGAAGTAGAGCTCGGGGTTGAACAGCACCTTGCCGGTCATCCAGGAGAAGAACTGGCGGATCGATTCGATATTGGTGCAGATGACGACCCCGAGCAGCACGCCGGCAAGCGTGCCGGTGACGCCGATCGCAGCCCCAGTCATCAGGAAGATGCGCAGGATGGCGCCGCGCGAGGCGCCCATGGTGCGCAGGATGGCGATGTCGCGGCCCTTGTCCTTCACCAGCATGATCAGGCCGGAAATGATGTTGAGGGCCGCCACCAGCACGATCAGCGTCAGGATCATGAACATGACGTTGCGCTCGACCTGCAGGGCGGAAAAGAAGGTCTCGTTGCGCTGGCGCCAGTCGACCATGTCGATCGGCCGCTGTGCCGCTTCTTCCACCTTCGGTTTCAGCGCGTCGACATTATCTGGATTGTCGACATAGATCTCGATCGTCTGCGCGCGCCCGTCCATATTGAAATAGAGCTGCGCCTCTGAGAACGGCATGTAGACGATGGAAGTGTCATATTCCGACATGCCGACTTCGAAGATCGCCGAGATCTTGTAGCCCTTCATGCGCGGCGTCGTGCCGATCGGCGTCACGTCGCCATCGGGCGAGATCAGCGTGATGGTGTCGCCCAGCGTCAAGCCGAGATTCTCGGCCATGCGCTTGCCTATGGCAACGCCCTCGCCGCTGTCGAAATCGGCGAGCGAACCCTGCTTGATGTTGTTGGCGACGATGGCGATCTTGCCGAGATCCTCACTGCGTATGCCGCGCACCAGCGCGCCGGTGCCGCCGCCGACATTGCCTTGCGCCAGCACCTGGCCGTCGATCAGCGGGATGGCGTATTTGACGCCGGGCACGCCGTTGATGCGGCCTGCGACCTGGGCGTAGTCCTCGAGCGGCGAATCGATCGGCTGCACGATCAAATGGCCGTTGACGCCAAGGATCCGCGTCAACAGTTCGGCGCGGAACCCGTTCATCACGGCCATCACCACGATCAGCGTCGCAACGCCCAGCATGATGCCGAGGAAGGAGATCGAGGCGATGACCGAGATCACCGTCTCCTTGCGCCGCGAACGCAGGTAGCGCCATGCGACCGTGCGTTCGAAGACGGAAAAGGGACCGGCGCCCGCCGATCTTGCCGCGGCCGCCTCGCTCATGCGGCGGCACCGAAGCGTTTTTTCGCCTCGGCGATCGGCAGCGTCTCGCGCTCGCCGGTCTTGCGATTCTTGATTTCGACCTCGCCGGCGGCGACGCCGCGCGGCCCGACGATCACCTGCCAGGGCAGGCCGATCAGGTCGGCGGTGGCGAACTTGCCGCCCGGCCGCTGGTCGGTGTCGTCGTAGAGCACATCCTTGCCGGCGTCGGCAAAGGCGGCATAAAGCTCGTCGCAGACGCGGTCGCAGTCGGCATCGCCCACCTTCATGTTGATCACGCCGATGTCGAACGGCGCCACGGCTTCCGGCCAGATGATGCCGTTCTCGTCGTGGCTGGCTTCGATGATCGCAGCGACCAGCCGCGACGGGCCGATGCCGTAGGAACCGCCCGAGACGAAATGATCCTTGCCGTCGGGGCCGGTCACCTTGGCGCCCATGGGCTTGGAGTATTTGTCGCCGAAATGGAAGATGTGTCCGACCTCGATGCCCCGCGCCGAGACCCGGTCGGCTTCGCCGATCTTGTCCCACGCCGCCTCGTCATGCATCTCGTCGGTGGCGGCGTAAGGCGTCGTCCACGTCTTGACGATATCGGCGATCTCGCCGTCATTGGAGAAGTCGGTGTTTTCGCCGGGCACCTGGAGCGACAGATAATCGCGATCGCAATAGACCTGGCTCTCGCCGGTGTCGGCCAGGATGATGAATTCGTGGCTGAGATCGCCGCCGATCGGCCCGGTATCGGCCCGCATCGGGATAGCCTGCAGGCCCATGCGCGTGAAGGTCCTGAGATAGGACACGAACATCCTGTTATAGGCCGCCTTGGCGCCCTCGAAATCGAGGTCGAAGGAATAGGCGTCCTTCATCAGGAATTCGCGCGAGCGCATGACGCCGAAGCGCGGCCGCACCTCGTCACGGAACTTCCACTGGATGTGGTAGAGATTGAGCGGCAGGTCCTTGTAGGACTTGACGTAGGCGCGGACGATTTCGGTGACCACTTCCTCATTGGTCGGACCGTAGAGCATGTCGCGGTCCTGCCGGTCCTTGATGCGCAGCATCTCCTTGCCATAATCGTCATAGCGGCCGCTCTCGCGCCACAAATCGGCCGACTGGATGGTCGGCATCAGGATTTCCAGTGCGCCGGCGCGGTTCTGCTCCTCGCGGATGATCTGACAGACCTTGTCCAGCACCCGCTTGCCGAGCGGCAGCCAGGAAAAACTGCCCTGCCCCTGCTGGCGGATCATGCCGGCACGCAGCATCAGCCGGTGCGAGACGATCTCGGCCTCGCGCGGATTTTCTTTCAGAATAGGCAGGAAATAGCGCGACAAACGCATGGACTGGTCCGTGAATGAGAACGGCCGCGCCAGAATCGGCGCGACGCAGGTTTGCTTGCCCCGGCTTCATAGCCATTTCATGGCGGAATGGAAACCCGGGCATCGCCGCTCATCAACGCCTTCAGGCCCCGGAATCCCTTGGTTCCCGGTCAGGCCGCGCTGGCAATCGAGCGTGCCGAACCTCTTCGGATTTGGCCTCCAATTCTTTGCGCGCGTCAATGCAAAACATGCCGTAAAGGCTGCCTTGCCCACTGCTGGTCGTTTCGAAAGCAAAGCATGCCATACTATTGTGCAGTGCAGCACGAGAATGCCTGTTTCGAGGCCAAATTCTTCGTGACATTTTCATTCGGCTTAGGCTAATGTCCCGCGATAACCGAGAGGGCGGAGACAAATCTGCTCTCCTACGCGGTCAAAGTCTTGGGAGGATGCGATCTAGGCGCGGTTACTCGCTGCCGCCGGAAACCGGAAACAGATCGGACGCGTTTAATTGCAAGGCCTCGTGCCTTGCATTTTTTTTGTGCAATCATCTGGTTAGCGCGGCGAGTTGCCAGCTTACATGACCCAGCGTCAGCTGGCACATGGGTGGCGGCGCGTGGCGGCATTTCAAGCCCATCCACACCGCTCCGATCTCTTCCAAGCAGCCTTGCCGGGCGCTCTATTTCGCCGGGGTCTGGCCGAAATCCGGCACGATGTGCGGGATGTCGTTGAGGCTGTATCCCAGCCCGTGCGTCAGGCCATAAAAAATGCCCATCAGGACCGCCGTGGCGATGGTCGTGCGGATCACGGCGCGCAGCATATGCGGCCCGCGCGGCGCGCTCGGCACCGTGCCCAGCGTAACGTCCTTATCGTCGTCCTGCGTCCTCACGCTAAACGGCAGCACGGCGAACAGCACCACCCACCAGGTCGCGAAAAACAGCGCGGTGAACGAAACCCAGCTCATGATTGCTCCAGTTCGATCAGCGTGCCGAAGAAATCCTTCGGGTGCAGGAACAGCACCGGCTTGCCATGCGCACCCAATTTCGGGTTGCCGTCGCCGAGCACGCGGGCGCCGGCGGCCTTGAGCTGGTCACGCGCGGCCACGATATCGTCGACTTCGTAGCAGAGATGGTGCATGCCGCCGGACGGGTTCTTCGCCAGGAACGCGGCGATCGGCGAGCCCTCGCCAAGCGGCTCCAGCAATTCGATCTTGGTGTTGCCCACATCGACGAACACCACCGTGACGCCATGCTCCGGCAAAGCCTGCGGTTCCGTCACTTCGGCGCCAAGCGTATTGCGGTAAGCAGCAATTGCCGCCGCCAGATCCGGCACCGCAAGCGCGACATGGTTCAGCCGTTCGAGCATTGGTTTTCCTCAAGGCAGTAAGGCAAACGGACCGAGGGGCGAGCACAACGCAACTTGCCTTCCCTGCTGCCGTACTGCCCTACTCCCTTATTCCCCTGTTCGTCACCTTGTGACGAACACCGTCACCAGCGGCTTCTTGCCCCAGGCTTCGTTGGCGGCGCCGCGCACCGCGCGCCGCACCGCCTCCTGCACCAAGTCGAGGTCTTTTCGGCGCTGGCGGGGGATCGAATCCACCGCGCCGACGGCCGCATCGATCATCAGGTCTTCCAGCGTGTCGCCACGGGCATCGGCCTCGGCGACGCCGATAGCGACAAGGTCGGGATCGCCGGCCAGTTCATATTTGTCGTCGAGCACGACATTGACCGCGACATGGCCGGCAAAGGACAATTTGCGCCGGTCGCGAATGCCCATCGCCTGGTCGGTGCCGATCAAATTGCCGTCCTTGTAGATGCGGCCGAACGGCACCTGGTCGATGATCGTGGCGGGGCCGGGAGCGAGCCGCAGCATGTCGCCGTCGCGCACCTGCGCCACCTGGCCGATGCCGGAGGTCGACATCAGCGATCCCTGCGCCACCAGATGCGCGGCCTCGCCATGCACGGGAACGCCGATCTGCGGGCGCACCCATTCGTACATCTTGCGCAGTTCGCTGCGGCGGGGATGGCCCGAGACATGCACCAGCGCGTCGCCGTCCTCGATGATCTTGATGCCGAGATCGATGAGGCGGTTCTTGATCTCGAGGATCGCCTTTTCGTTGCCGGGAATGGTACGCGAGGAAAACACCACCGTGTCGCCCGCCGTCAGCGATACCGATTTCATCTCGTCGCGTGACAGCTTGGCAAGGGCTGCCAGCGGCTCGCCCTGGCTGCCGGTGCAGATGATGACGAGGTTTTCGCGCGGGATGAAGCCGAAATCCTCCTCGGCGATGAACTCCGGCAGGCCGTCCATGTAACCGAGCTCATCGGCCACATCGATGACGCGCTTCAGCGAGCGGCCGAGCACCAGGCACTGACGGCCGGCATCGCGTGCTGCCCTGGCAATGGAGACGATGCGCCCGACATTGGAGGAGAATGTGGTGACGGCGACGCGGCCCTTGGCGGCCTGGATGACACCCTTGAGGCCCTCGCCCACCGCGACTTCCGAAGGCGACTCGCCTTCACGCAGCGCATTGGTCGAATCGCAGATCAGCGCCAGCACGCCCTTGTCGCCATAGGCACGGAAGCGCGCTTCGTCGGTCTTCGGGCCGATCGTCGGTTCCGGGTCGATCTTCCAGTCGCCGGTGTGGATGACGGTGCCGGCCGGCGAGGTGATCGCCAGCGACATCGGCTCGGGAATCGAGTGCGCGACGGGAATGGCCTCGATCTCGAACGGGCCGACGGTGAATTTCTCGCCCGCCCGGTAGATCGTCAACGGGATCTTCGGCGCACCCTGTTCGCCCTGCCGCTTGGCTTCCAGCAGCCCGGCACTGAACGGCGTCATCCACACCGGCACCTTCAGCTTCGGCCAGGTGTCGAGCAGCGCGCCATAATGGTCCTCATGCGCATGGGTGATGATGATGCCGCGCAGGTTGGCGAGGTTCTCCTCGATGAATCGCGTGTCCGGCAGGATCAGATCGACGCCCGGATGCGCCGCATCGGGAAAGGTGACGCCGACATCGATGACGATCCATTCGCGCGCGCTCGGCGGGCCGTAGCCGTAGAGGGCGAAGTTCATGCCGATCTCGCCGACGCCGCCGAGGGGCACGAAGACAAGTTCGGCGTTTTCCGCTTTCGCCATGATTTTTCCCTTCCTGGCCCTCAGGCCAAGCCGTTGAAGCAATTCCAGGAAAAGTGTGTAACGGCTTTCCCACCGGAATTGCGTAAAAACAAAACTATACCCGCGCGGATGCGACCGCGCCGAAATGCACATCGCCGGCGGCGATCGTCAAAACAGACCCGTCATCGTCGCGGATCACGAAACGGCAGTCCTCGTCAATGGTCTCGAACACGCCACGCACCACATTACCGTCAATTCTGACAGCAACCTCACCGCCAAGGCCCGCCGCGCGTGCCAGCCAGCGCCGCCGGATGGCGGCAAGGCCGCGCCCTTCATCCCAAAGCCGGGCATTCTCGCTCCAGGCATCCGACAGCGCCAGGAACAGCGTTTCGGCGTCGCACGCCGCGCCCAATGCGTGAAGCGATGTCGCGGGATACGGCAAATCCTGCGGATGCGCCACAACATTGACGCCGATGCCGACCGCGACCGCGAAACGCCCGCCGTCCAGGACGGCCGATTCCAGCAGGATGCCGGCCAGCTTGGCGCCGGAGGCCAGCACATCGTTCGGCCATTTCAGCTCGAAGCGGTTTTGGCCCTGGCTGGCGCCGTCGAGGCCGATGGCGATGCGGCCCTTCGGCACCACGGCGTCGAGCGCATCGGCCAGCGCCAGGCCGGCAACGAATCCCAGTGTCGCGGCAAGGCGAAGTTCGCCGCCGGTGAGGACGAGCAATGTCGCGGCCAGATTGCCTTCCGGCGTCGCCCAGACGCGGCCACGCCGCCCGCGCCCGCTTTCCTGCTTCTTGGAAACGACCCACAGCCTGCCCGGATCGCCTGCCCGGGCATGATCAAGCGCCAACGCGTTGGTGGAGCCGACGCTGTCATGCGCCTCGAGCCGGAACCCTTCCGACGCCGAGGTTGGAGCCAGCCGAAATACCATGCCGTCTAGAAGAACGTCTTGGCGGCGGCTTCGGCATAGGTGCCGATCGGCCCGCCGATCAACACATAGAACAGCACGAAGGCGCCACAGACGCCGAGCACGACGCGCAATTCCGTGGCCATCGGCACGAAACCACCGACGGGTTCGTCAAACCACATGATCTTGATGATGCGCAGATAGTAATAGGCGCCCACCACCGAGGCCAGCACGCCGATGATCGCCAGCGCATAGAGGTTGGCGTTGATGGCGGCGAGGAAGACGTACCACTTCCCCCAGAAGCCGGCGAGCGGCGGAATACCGGCCAGCGAGAACATCAGGATGGTCAAGATCGTCGCCATGATCGGATTGGTCGACGACAGGCCTGCCAGGTCGCTGATCTGCTCGACATTGCCTTCCTTGCGCCGCATGGCGAGGATGAAGGCGAAGGTGCCGAGCGTCATCACCAGGTAGATCAGCATGTAGATGGCGACGCCGCGCACGCCGGCCTGGCTGTTGGCCGCAAGGCCGACCAGCGCATAGCCCATATGGCCGATCGAGGAATAGGCCATCAGCCGCTTGATGTTGGTCTGGCCGATGGCGGCAAAGGCGCCGAGCGCCATGGAGGCGATCGAGATGAAGACGATGATCTGCTGCCAGTCGGCGGCGATCGGCTTGAACGCGCCCATGGTCACGCGCACGATCAGCGCCATCGCCGCCATTTTCGGCGCTGCCGCGAGGAAGGCCGTCACCGGCGTCGGCGCGCCCTCATAGACGTCCGGCGTCCACATGTGGAACGGCACCGCCGAGATCTTGAAGGCAAGGCCGGCCAGCACGAAGACGAGGCCGACGACAAGGCCAAGCTGACGCTCGCCGCCGCCAAGTGCGGTCGCGATCTCCTGGAAGCCGGTGTTGCCGGTGTAGCCATAGACCAACGAGATGCCATAGAGCAGCATGCCCGACGACAGCGCGCCGAGCACGAAGTACTTCAGGCCGGCCTCGGTCGAACGCAGATTGTCGCGATTGATCGCCGCCAGCACGTAGATCGCCAGCGACTGCAGTTCGAGGCCGAGATAGAGCCCGATCATGCCGTTGGCCGAGATCATCAGCATCATGCCCAGCGTGCAAAGCAGGATCAGCACCGGATATTCGAACTTGTCGAAACGCTCCACCTTGGCAAAGCGCATCGACATCACAAGCGTCACCGCCGAGCCGACCAGCGCCAGCACCTTCATGAAGCGGGCGAAGGAATCCTGGACGAAGGCGTTGCCGTAGGCGCTGCCCTGCCCCGTGGAAAAGATCAGCCAGGCGCCGGATATCACCAGCACGGCGACGGCAAGGCCGGTCACCGTGTTGGCGGTGTTGGCGCGCGAATAGGCCCCGACCATCAGCAGCGCGAGCGCGCCGATGGCAAGGATCAGTTCGGGCGTCGAGAGCGACAGGCTGGAGAGAAGGTCCGGCGTCATGGTTCGCAAAACCTCTGGTCAGTTCGCCGCCGCGGTCTGCGCGGCGCCGATGGATGCGGTGACATTGGTGACGAGCGACTTGACCGACTGGGCCGTCGCGTCGAAGACGGGAGCGGGATAGACGCCGAAGAAGATGACCAGCACCACCAACGGGTAGATGATGGCCTTCTCGCGCGGCGACAGGTCGAACAGCCCCTTCAGGCTATCCTTGGTCAGCGCGCCGAAGATCACCCGGCGGTAGAGCCAGAGCGCGTAGGCGGCCGACAGGATGACGCCGGTGGCGGCGAAGAACGCCACCCAGGTGTTGACCCGGAACACGCCGAGCATGGTCAGGAACTCGCCGACGAAGCCTGACGTGCCGGGCAGGCCGACATTGGCCATGGTGAAGACCATGAACACGGTGGCATATTTCGGCATGTTGTTGACGAGGCCGCCATAGGCGGCGATCTCACGCGTGTGCATGCGGTCGTAGATCACGCCGACGCACAGGAACAGCGCGCCCGAAACGAGGCCGTGGCTGAGCATCTGGAAGATCGCGCCCTGCACGCCTTCCTGGTTCATGGCGAAGATGCCCATCGTGACGAAGCCCATATGGGCGACCGACGAATAGGCGATCAGCTTCTTCATGTCCTCCTGCATCAGCGCCACCAGCGAGGTGTAGATGATGGCGACGACGGAGAGCGTGAACACCAGCGGCGCGAACATCTCGGACGCCAGCGGGAACATCGGCAAGGAGAAGCGCAGGAAACCGTACCCGCCCATCTTCAGGAGGATGGCGGCCAGGATGACCGAGCCGGCCGTCGGCGCCTCGACGTGCGCGTCCGGCAGCCAGGTGTGCACCGGCCACATAGGCATCTTCACCGCGAAGGAGGCGAAGAAGGCGAGCCACAGCCAGGTCTGCATGTTGGCGGGGAAGCTGTGGGTCAGAAGCGTCGGAATGTCGGTCGTGCCGGACTGGTAGAACATCGCCATTATGGCGAGCAGCATCAGTACCGAGCCGGCGAGCGTATAGAGGAAGAACTTGAACGAGGCATAGACGCGCCGCTTGCCGCCCCAGACGCCGATGATGATGAACATCGGGATCAGGCCGGCCTCGAAGAAGACGTAGAACAGCACGATATCGAGCGCGCAGAACACGCCGATCATCAGCGTCTCGAGCAGCAGGAAGGCGATCATGTAGGCCTTGACGCGCTTCTCGATCGATTCCCAGGACGCCAGGATGCAAAGCGGCATCAGGAACGTCGTCAGGATGACGAACAGCATGGAAATGCCATCGACGCCCATATGGTAGGAGATGCCGGAGTCGAGCCAGGCGACCTTCTCGACGAACTGGAAGCCGGCCTGCGAATTGTCGAAGCCGGTCCAGATGAACAGCGAGATGATGAACGTGAACGTTGTCGTCAACAGCGCGATGGCGCGGATGTTGCGACGTGCGTTTTCGCTGTCATCGTTGATGAACAGGATAAGCAGCACACCAACCAGCGGCAGGAAGGTGACCAGCGAGAGGATTGGCCAGGCGGTCATCAGAGCATCATCCAGGTGACGAATGCGGCAACGCCGATCAGCATGGCGAAGGCATAGTGATAGAGGTAGCCGGTCTGCAGCTTGACGACGCGGTTGGTGACGTCGACGACGCGCGCCGAAATGCCATCCGGCCCAAGCCCGTCGATGATGGTGCCATCGCCGGTCTTCCACAGGAAATGGCCAAGACGCTTGGCCGGCCGCACGAACAGGAAATCGTAGAGCTCGTCGAAGTACCACTTGTTGAGCAGGAAGGCGTAGAGCCCGCGATGCTGGGCGGCCAGATTGACGGGCATTTCCGGCGAGCGGATGTAGAATTTCCAGGCCAGCGCCAGGCCGATCAGCATAGCGATGAAGGGCGACAGCTCGACCCACAGCGGCAGCTCATGGATCTCGTGCAGGATGTTGTTGTCCGGCAGGGTGAACAGCGAGGCCTTCCAGAACTCGGCATAGCCTTCGCCGATAAAGGAATTGTGGAAGATGATACCGGCAAACAGCGCGCCGGCGGCCAGGATGAACAGCGGCACCAACATCACCGGCGGCGATTCATGGACGTGGTGCATCACCTCATGGCTCGCCCGCGGCTTGCCGTGGAAGGTCATGAAGATCAGCCGCCAGGAGTAGAAGGAGGTGAAGCCGGCGGCGATGACCAGCAGCACGAAGGCAAGGCCGGCGACCGAATTGTGGCTGGCAAAGGCGGTCTCGATGATGGCGTCCTTGGAGAAGAAGCCGGCGGTGCCGATGACGGTCACCGGGATGCCGACGCCGGTCAGCGCCAGCGTGCCGATCACCATCATCCAGTAGGTGGCCGGGATCAGCTTTCTCAAGCCACCCATCTTGCGCATGTCCTGCTCGTCGGAGACGGCATGGATGACCGAACCGGAGCCGAGGAACAGCAGCGCCTTGAAGAAGGCGTGCGTGAACAGGTGGAAGATCGCGGCGCCATAGGCGCCGACGCCGAGCGCCACGAACATGTAGCCGAGCTGCGAGCAGGTCGAATAGGCGATGACCCGCTTGATGTCGTTCTGGACCAGACCGACGGTCGCCGCGAAGAAGGCGGTGAAGGCGCCGATGAAGGTCACCACCGTCAGCGCGGAATGCGACAGCTCGAACAGCGGCGACAGCCGCGCCAGCATGAACACGCCGGCCGTCACCATGGTGGCGGCATGGATCAGCGCCGAGACCGGTGTCGGGCCTTCCATGGCGTCTGGCAGCCAGGTGTGCAGCGGCACTTGCGCCGACTTGCCCATGGCGCCCATGAACAGGAGCAGGCAGACGACGGTCATTGCCGCCTGCTTGTCGAGCGCATGGCCGAGGAACGTGAGCACGGCGGCACCTTGCGGCGCGCCTTCAGCGGGGACGAAGGTTGCCGCATTGGCGAAGATGGTGCCGAGATTGACCGAGCCGAACAGCACGAACACGCCGAAGATGCCGAGCGCGAAGCCGAAATCGCCGACGCGGTTGACGACGAAGGCCTTGATGGCGGCGGCATTGGCCGACGGCTTCTTGTACCAGAAGCCGATCAGCAGGTAGGACGCCAGACCCACGCCTTCCCAGCCGAAGAACATCTGCACGAGGTTGTCGGCGGTCACCAGCATCAGCATGGCGAAGGTGAACAGCGACAGGTAGGCGAAGAAGCGCGGCCGGTTCGGATCGTGGTGCATGTAGCCGATCGAATAGATGTGAACCAGCGCCGAGACGGTGTTGACCACCACCAGCATCACCACCGTCAGCGTATCGATGCGCAGCGCCCAGGACACGTCGAGGCCGCCGGACTGGATCCAGTGCAGCACCGGCACGGTGAACACCTCGCCATGGCCGAAGCCGACGCTGAAGAAGGCGACCCACGACAGCACGGCCGCAATCACGAGGAAGCCGGAGGTGATGTATTCGGACGCCTTGGCGCCGAGCGACGTACCGAACAGGCCGACGATCAGGAAGCCGAGCAGTGGAAGGAAGACGATGGCCTGATACATGGTGGTTCCGTCAACCCTTCATCATGTTCACGTCTTCGACCGCGATCGAGCCGCGGTTGCGGAAGAAGACGACGAGAATGGCAAGTCCGATGGCGGCTTCGGCCGCTGCGACCGTCAGCACGAACAGCGCGAACACCTGGCCGACCAGATCGCCGAGCGCCGCCGAAAAGGCGACGAAGTTGATGTTGACCGCAAGCAGGATCAGTTCGACCGACATCAGGATGACGATGATGTTGCGGCGGTTCAGGAAGATGCCGAACACGCCGAGCGTGAACAGGATCGCCGATACGGTCAGATAATGTGCGATGCCGACGACCATCTCAGACTCCTTCGCCCGACTTGACCTTGCGGATTTCCATGCCGGTCGCCGGCGTGCGGCCGACCTGGGCTGCGATCGACTGCCGCTTGACCCCTTCCTTGTGGCGCAGCGTCAGCACGATGGCGCCGATCATGGCAACCAGCAGGATGAGGCCCGAAATCTGGAAGTAGTAGAGGTAGTCGGTGTAGAGGATGTCGCCGAGCGCGGCCGTGTTCGAACGCGCCGCGAGATCGGGAATCGGCTTCGATACCGTCGAGGCAAGTTGCGGCGCGAAGGTGTAGCCGCCGAGCACCACGATCAGTTCGGCCGCCAGGATCAGCCCGACCAGCGCGCCGATCGGCGCGTATTGCAGGGCGCCTTCCTTCATCTCGGCGAAGTCGACGTCGAGCATCATGACGACGAACAGGAACAGCACCATCACCGCGCCGACATAGACGACGAGCAGGATCATCGCCAGGAACTCGGCGCCGGTCAGCATGAAGAGGCCGGCGGCGTTGAAGAAGGTCAGGATCAGGAACAGCACCGAATGCACGGGGTTGCGCGACGAAATGACCATGAACGCCGATGCCACCGCGACAAAGGCGAAGAGGTAGAAAAAGGCCGCCTCTAGTCCACTCAGCATTGGGGATCCCCCGGGTTCCTATCCGAAACAGGACAACCGTCCTGTTCGAGTTTTGCGACCGCCTCCGGTCGCAAGTTGCGTGTTCCTATCGCATGTTCCGATCGGGTTGAAAGGCCCGATCGACAGAAACATGCGACACTCTCTTGTTCCGGAGGATGATCTCGTCCGAAAAGTCTGCAACTTTTCGGGATCATCCTCTGGACGAGGCCCCTCGCCCCGTCCATGCGTCGATATCAGCGGTAGGGCGAGTCCAGCGAGATGTTGCGCGCCAGTTCGCGCTCCCACCGGTCGCCATTCGCCAGCAGCCTGTCCTTGTCGTAGTAGAGTTCTTCGCGCGTCTCCGTCGCGAATTCGAAATTCGGCCCCTCGACGATGGCGTCGACCGGGCAGGCTTCCTGGCAGAAGCCGCAATAGATGCACTTCACCATGTCGATGTCGTAGCGCACCGTGCGGCGCGTGCCGTCATTGCGGCGCGGGCCGGCCTCGATGGTGATCGCCTGCGCCGGGCAGATCGCCTCGCACAGCTTGCAGGCGATGCAGCGTTCCTCGCCATTGGGATAGCGGCGCAAGGCATGCTCGCCACGGAAGCGCGGGCTCACCGGCCCCTTCTCGTGCGGATAGTTGATCGTCTCCTTCGGCGCGAAGAACTGGCGCATCGACAGGAAAAAGGCGCTGACGAAATCCTGCAGCAGCAGCGATTTTGCGGCCTGGGACAAAGCGGACATCACGCAAACCCCGTGATCTTGAGGAAGGCGGCGGTGGCGACCACCATGAACAGCGAAATCGGCAGGAACACTTTCCAGCCCAATCGCATCAGCTGGTCGTAGCGGTAGCGCGGCACGAAGGCCTTGACCATGGAAATGCCGAAGAACACGAAGCAGACCTTCAGCACGAACCAGATGACGCCCGGCACCCAGGTAAAGGGCGCGAAGTCGAAGGGAGGCAGCCAGCCGCCGAGGAACAGGATGGTGGCCAGCGCGCACATCAGGACGATGGCGACATATTCGCCGAGGAAGAACAGCAGGAACGGCGTCGACGAATATTCGACCATGTGGCCGGCGACCAACTCCGATTCGGCTTCGACCAGGTCGAAGGGCGGCCGGTTCGTCTCGGCCAGCGCCGAGATGAAGAAGATGATGAACATCGGGAACAGGGCGAGCCAGTTCCAGTCGAGGAAGGTGTTGGGCAGGCCGAGCCGCGTTCCAAGCCCGCCTTGCTGCGACAGGACGATATCGCTGAGATTGAGCGAACCGGCGGTGAGCAGCACCGTGACGATGACGAAGCCGATCGAGACTTCATAGGACACCATCTGGGCCGCGGAGCGCAGCGCGCCGAGGAACGGATATTTCGAGTTCGACGCCCAGCCGCCCATGATCACGCCATAGACCTCGAGCGAGGAGATGGCGAAGACATAGAGGATGCCGACATTGACGTTGGCGATCGCCCAGCCCTGGCTGACCGGAATGACCGCCCAGGCCGAGATCGCCAGCACGGCGGAAACCAGCGGCGCCAGCAGGAACACGCCCTTGTTGGCGCCTGACGGGATGACCGGTTCCTTGAAGACGAACTTCAACAGGTCGGCGAAGGCCTGCAGCGTGCCCCAGGGGCCGACGACGTTCGGGCCACGGCGCAACTGCACCGCCGCCCAGATCTTGCGGTCGGCGTAGAGGATGTAGGCGACGAAGATCAGCAGCACGACGATCAGCACCACTGATTTCAGCAGGATCAGCAGCGCCGGCAGCACGTAGAAGGAGAAGAAGGTGTCCATGCTTATTCCGCCGCCTGCTTGAAGCCGCTCTTGGCCAGTGCCGAGCATTCCGCCATTACGGCGGACGCCCTCGCGATCGGGTTGGTCAGGTAGAAATCCTTGACCGGCGAGGTGAAGGTGCCCTTGTTCAGCCGCCCGCCGAGCTTCGCCACCCCGGCGATATCCTCGGCATTGCCGGCCGCGACCTGGTCGATGCGGGCCAGATGCGGGTATTCGCCATAAAGCTTGGCGCGCAGTTGCGGCAGCGAATCGAACGGCAGCTTCTTGCCCAGCACGTCCGACAGCGCCCGCAGGATCGCCCAGTCCTCGCGCGCATCGCCCGGTGCGAAGCCGGCGCGGTTGGTCTGCTGCACGCGCCCTTCCGTGTTGACATAGGTGCCCGACTTTTCGGTGTAGGCGGCCGCCGGCAGGATGACATTGGCGCGGTGCGCGCCGGCGTCGCCATGGGTGCCGATATAGACGACGAAGGCGCCGCCGGTCTTGGCCATGTCGATCTCGTCGGCGCCGAGCAGGAACAGCACGTCCGTCTCGCCGAGCATGCCGGCGACGTTCTTGCCGCCCTCGCCCGGCACGAAGCCGAGATCCAGGCCGCCAACGCGCCCAGCCGCATTGTGCAGCACGGCAAAGCCGTTCCAGTCGGCCCGTGCGGCGTTCACCGCGGTGGCGAGCTTGGCAGCCTGGCCGAGCACGGCAGCGCCGTCCGCGCGTGCCAATGCGCCCTGGCCGATGATGATCAGCGGATGCGTGGCCTTCTTCAGCGTCTGGAAGAACTTGCCATTGCCGTCGGCCAGATCCTTGAGCGAATCCGGTCCGGCGCCCAACAATTCGTACTCGTAGCGGGTGTCGCCGACATCGCCGATGACGCCGACCGGCAGATCGCCGACCCGCCAGCGCTTGCGTATGCGGGCGTTGAGCACCGAGGCCTCGAAGCGCGGATTGGCGCCGATGATCAGCACCGCGTCGGCCTGCTCGATGCCTTCGATGGTCGGGTTGAAGATGTAGCTGGCGCGGCCGAGCGCCGGGTCGAGCGCGGCGCCATCCTGGCGGCAATCGGTATTCCTGGAGCCGAGCGAAGCCATCAGCAGCTTCAGCGCGTAGATTTCCTCGACCGCGGCCAGATCGCCGGCGATGGCGCCGATCTTCTCGGGCGTCGTCTTCGACACCGCGTCCTTGATCGCGGCGAACGCGTCGGCCCAGCTTGCCGGAACCAGCTTTCCGTCCTTGCGGACATAGGGGCGGTCGAGGCGCTGCGTACGCAGGCCGTCCCAGATGAAGCGGGTCTTGTCGGAGATCCACTCCTCGTTCACCTGCTCGTTGACGCGCGGCAGGATGCGCATCACCTCGCGGCCACGGCTATCGACGCGGATCGCCGAGCCGACGGCATCCATGACGTCGATGGATTCGGTCTTGGTCAACTCCCACGGCCGCGCCTGGAAGGCGAACGGCTTGGACGTCAGCGCGCCGACGGGGCAGAGATCGATGACATTGCCCTGCAGCTCCGATGTCATCGCGCTTTCGAGATAGGTGGTGATCTCGGCGTCCTCGCCACGACCGATCAGGCCGAGTTCGGAAATGCCGGCGACCTCGGTGGTGAAGCGGACGCAGCGCGTGCAGTGGATGCAGCGGTTCATCACCGTCTTGACCAGCGGGCCGATATATTTGTCTTCGACCGCGCGTTTGTTCTCGTGATAGCGCGAGGAATCGACGCCGAAGGCCATCGCCTGGTCCTGCAGGTCGCATTCGCCGCCCTGGTCGCAGATCGGGCAGTCGAGCGGATGGTTGATCAGCAGGAACTCCATCACGCCTTCCCGGGCCTTCTTGACCATCGGCGTGTTGGTGAAGATCTCCGGCGGCTCGCCATTGGGGCCCGGGCGCAGGTCGCGCACGCCCATGGCGCAGGAGGCCTGCGGCTTGGGCGGCCCGCCCTTGACCTCGATCAGGCACATACGGCAGTTGCCAGCGATCGACAGCCGCTCGTGGAAGCAGAAGCGCGGCACTTCCGCGCCTGCGTCTTCCGCCGCCTGCAGCAGCGTATAGTGGTCGGGTACAGTGATCTCTTTCCCGTCGACCTTGAGCTTTGCCATTCGCCTCAAACCCCTGCGGATTTCCCGCAATCTAATTTCCCGGGCGCGACAGACGCAGCGCCCGACATTTCATTCACTTCTTCGCGGACAGCGCAGTTGCCTGGGCAGTCCAATCGTCGCGGCCGATGCGGCCGTTGAACGACAGATAGTCGTCGACCCAGGCGATCTCCTGCGGCGACCAGGCCGCGATCTGGGCATATGTCCAGATGCCGAGCCCGTTCAGAACTTTCTCGAGCTTCGGCCCGATGCCCGATATCGCTTTCAAATCCGACGGCTTCGCCGGCTTGTCCATGGCCTTGGGCTGGCGGAAATCCTCGGGCAACAATGCGTCGGGGACGTCGCCCGTTGCCGGGCCGGCACTGGCCACCGGCGCTGTGGTGGCGGCTTCCTTGGCGGCAATGTCGGTGACTTCCTGCGCGAAGGACTGCGCCTCGGCAATCATGGTCTTCGCCGTCGCCCGCGCCTTGGTGGACGAAGAATTCGCGTCCTCGAATTGCTCTACGCGCGTCTCGAAATCCTCGATCAGCGGCTGCATGAGGCGTTGGGATGCCTCGGCGGCTCCCGAAAGCGCGCCCAGCCAGACGCCGAACGCGTGGTTGGCGAGCCCGAGGCTCAAGGCCGACATTGCAGCGGCACCCGCGACAGGGTGCGCGAAAAGGTTGACGGCACTGGCCATCTCCTTCGGCATCATCCTGGTCAGGTCCTGGTTCATCTTCTCGATCTGGTCCAAATTGGGCATCAATGGGTACGAATACGGCGCCATAGAAAGTTCTCCTGGTCGTTTCTTCGTTCGCCCCGCCCCGTTCGTCTCGTCCCGGGCTTTCGCCCGCAGTCACAAATCTATTCCGCCGCCACCATCACCGGTTCGGCCCGGTGCGCATTGCGCGAAAACTCGTCGATGCGGCGCTCCACCTCGCCGCGGAAATGCCGCATCAGGCCCTGGATCGGCCATGCCGCCGCGTCGCCCAGCGCGCAGATCGTGTGGCCCTCGACCTGCTTGGTGACGTCGAGCAGCATGTCGATCTCGCGCTTCTGCGCCTCGCCGCGCACCAGCCGTTCCATCACCCGCCACATCCAGCCGGTGCCTTCGCGGCACGGCGTGCACTGGCCGCAGCTCTCATGCTTGTAGAAATAGGATAACCGCGCGATCGCCTTCACCACATCCGTCGACTTGTCCATGACGATGACGGCCGCCGTGCCGAGACCGGACTTCAGGTCGCGCAGCGCGTCGAAATCCATCGGCGTGTCGATGATCTGCTCGGCCGGAACCAGCGGCACCGAGGCGCCACCAGGAATGACCGCCAAGAGATTGTCCCAGCCGCCGCGAATACCGCCGCAATGCGTCTCGATCAACTCGCGGAACGGGATCGACATCGCCTCTTCGACGGTGCACGGATTGTTGACGTGGCCGGAGATGCAGAACAGCTTGGTGCCGACATTGTTGGGCCGGCCGAAGGACGAGAACCAGGCCGCGCCGCGGCGCAGGATGGTCGGCGCCACCGCGATCGACTCGACATTGTTGACGGTCGTCGGACAACCATAAAGTCCGACATTGGCCGGGAACGGCGGCTTCAGCCTGGGCTGGCCCTTCTTGCCTTCGAGGCTTTCGAGGAGCGCTGTCTCCTCGCCGCAGATATAGGCGCCGGCGCCGTGATGCATGTAGATGTCGAAATCGTAGCCGGACGTGTTGTTCTTGCCGATCAGCTTGGCCTCATAGGCCTCGTCGATAGCGCGCTGCAGCGCCTCGCGCTCGCGGATGAACTCGCCGCGCACATAGATGTAGGCGGCGACCGCCCCCATGGCGAATCCGGCGATGAAGGAGCCCTCGACCAGCGTGTGCGGATCGTTGCGCAAGATGTCTCGGTCCTTGCAGGTGCCGGGCTCGGATTCGTCGGCATTGACGACGAGGTAGCTCGGCCGGCCGTCGCTCTGCTTGGGCATGAACGACCATTTCAAGCCGGTCGGGAAGCCGGCGCCGCCACGGCCGCGCAGGCCCGACGCCTTCATCTCGTTGACGATCCACTCGCGCCCCTTGGCGATGATGCCGGGCGTGTTGTCCCAGGCGCCACGCGCCATCGCGCCGGCCAGCGACTTGTCGAACAGGCCGTAGATGTTATTGAAGATGCGGTCTTTGTCCTGAAGCATTTTTCGTCCCTCAGACCGGCTTCTTGCCGAAAACGCGGATGTATTCGGCGACACCGCCCTTGGCGAGCGCCTTGGCCTGCTTGACCCAGTCGTCGCGGTCGATGCGGCCTTGGAAGGAAAGATAGCCGTCGACCCACTCGCGCTCGGCCTTCTTCCACGACGCGACCTGCGCGAAGGTGAAGATGCCCAGCGTATGCAGGATGCCCTCGATCTTCGGACCGACACCGGAGATCAGCTTGAGGTCGTCGACAGCGGCCGGCCTGTCGATGCCGGCCGGACGGTTCTTGTCCTCAAGCGATGGCTTTGCCGGCTTTGCCATGGGCACCTTGGCCTCCGGCGCCTTGAAGGCGGTGGCCGGCGCGGCCTTGGCGGTCGGACCGCTGCGCTGCTTGGAAACCTTCTCGACCTCGGGGGCCGCCTTGTTGGCATTGACGGCCGAATGCCGCGGCGCCGAAACGCTAGCCGCCTTCTCCGCCGCCGGCGCCACCTTGGTCTTCGAGGGTGTCTTCAATGCCGGGCTGGTCTCGGCCGCATCGGTCTTCGGCTTGCTGGCATTGGACGGCGCGACAGGGGCAGTGGCGGGTGCCGGAACAGGCGCCGCGATGATCGCGTCGGGCGCCGCCTTGGCGGCCTTGGCTGCTTCCCTGGCGTCCCGGTCCCGGGTCGACTTGAGGATCGCCTTTTCGCTCTTCAGCGTGGTGAGGCCAGAGGCCGGCTCCGAGCCGGTGCGGCCGTTCTGCGGTCCCGGCGCCACCGAGGCGCCCTTGCCCGCATCATAGAGGTCGATGATTTCGGCCAGCCTTTCGGGTGTCAGGTCCTCGAACGTGTCCTTGAAGACCATGACCATCGGCGCGTTGACGCAGGCGCCGAGGCACTCGACCTCCTCCCACGACAAGGTGCCCTTGTCGTTGGTGTGGAACTGGTCGTGATGGATTTTTGACCGACACACATCCATCAGCGCTTCCGAGCCGCGCAGCATGCAGGGCGTGGTGCCGCAGACCTGGATGTGCGCGCGCGTGCCGACGGGATTGAGCTGGTATTGCGTGTAGAAGGTCGCGACCTCGAGCCCGCGGATCCGCGGCATGCCGAGCATGTCCGAAATCGTCTCGATCGCCGCCTTGGTGACCCAGCCTTCCTGCTCCTGCGCTATCATCAGAAGCGGAATGATCGCCGACTGCTCCCGGCCCTTCGGGTATTTCTTGATCCATTGCTTCGCCGCGGCCGCGTTTGCCCGGTTGAAGGCGAAGGAGGCTGGCTGGACGCTGGCTTCTGCGAGACGGCGGACTGACATTTAGCGATCGACCTCACCAAACACGATGTCGAGGGAGCCAAGGACGGCGGTGACGTCGGCCAGCATGTGGCCGCGGCACAGGAAATCCATGGCCTGCAGATGCGCGAAACCAGGTGCGCGCAGCTTGCAGCGGTAGGGCTTGTTGGTGCCGTCGGAGACCAGGTAGACGCCGAACTCGCCCTTCGGCGCCTCGACGGCCGCATAGACCTCGCCGGCCGGCACGCGATAGCCCTCGGTGTAGAGCTTGAAGTGGTGGATGAGCGCTTCCATCGAGCGCTTCATCGCCTGGCGCTTCGGCGGCACCACCTTGCCGTCGAGGTTCGACACCGGTCCGGTGCTTTCCTTGCCGAGCAGGAGATCGACACACTGGCGCATGATCTTCGCGGACTGCCGCATCTCTTCCATGCGCACCAGGTAGCGGTCGAAGCAGTCGCCGTTCTTGCCGATCGGAATGTCGAAATCCATTTCCGAATAGCATTCATAAGGTTGCGACTTGCGCAGGTCCCAAGGCGAGCCCGAGCCGCGCACCATGACGCCCGAAAAGCCCCAGGCCCAGGCATCGGCCAGCGAAACAATGCCGATATCGACATTGCGCTGCTTGAAGATGCGGTTGCCGGTGAGCAGCTTGTCGAGATCGTCGAGCGACTTCAGGAACGGGTCGATCCACTTGCCGATATCCTCGACCAGCTGGCGCGGCAGGTCCTGGTGGACGCCGCCGGGGCGGAAATAGGCGGCATGCATGCGCGAGCCGGAGGCGCGCTCATAGAACACCATCAGCTTTTCGCGCTCGACGAAGCCCCACAGCGGCGGTGTCAGCGCGCCGACGTCCATCGCCTGCGTCGTCACATTGAGGATATGCGACATGATGCGGCCGATTTCGCAGTAGAGCACGCGGATCAATTGGCCGCGCCTCGGCACCTCGATGCCGAGCAGGCGCTCGGCGGCCAGCGCAAAGGCATGCTCCTGGTTCATCGGCGCGCAATAGTCGAGCCGGTCGAGATAAGGCACTGCCTGCAGATAGGTCTTGGCCTCGATCAGCTTTTCCGTGCCGCGATGCAGGAGCCCGATATGCGGATCGACGCGGTCGACGACTTCGCCGTCCAGTTCGAGAACCAACCTCAAAACACCATGCGCTGCAGGGTGTTGCGGGCCAAAATTGATGTTGAAGTTACGGACGGAGGTTTCAGCCATTTACTGCTTTGCCTTCTCGTCACCCGGCAGCACGTAGTCCGTACCTTCCCACGGGGACAAAAAATCGAAATTGCGGAATTCCTGCTTGAGCTCGACCGGCTCGTAGATGACGCGCTTGGCTTCGTCGTCGTAACGCACTTCGACAAAACCGGTCAGCGGGAAATCCTTGCGCAGCGGATGGCCTTCGAAGCCGTAGTCGGTCAACAGGCGGCGCAGATCGGGATGGCCCGAGAACAGCACGCCATAGAGATCGTAAGTCTCGCGCTCGAACCAGTCGGCACCCGGAAAGACGCCGGTGATCGACGGCACCATCGTTTCCTCGTCGGCCTGCACCTTGACGCGGATGCGGACATTCTGCCTCGGCGACAACAGGTGATAGACGACGTCGAAGCGCTTGGCCCGCGACGGATAATCGGCGCCGCAGACATCGATGATCGAGATGAACTGGCAGCGCGGGTCGTCGCGCAGGAAGGTCACCACCTCGACCAGGTTTTGCGGCTCGACATGGACGGTGAGTTCGCCATAAGCGAGCACCGCGTCACTGAAGCGGCCAGGCAGCTTCTCGCCGAGATAGGTCGACAGTTCGCTAAGGGATGCGGCCATGGATTTACCGTTCGATCGTGCCGGTGCGGCGGATCTTCTTCTGCAGCAGAAGAATGCCGTAGAGCAGGGCTTCGGCGCTCGGCGGGCAGCCGGGCACATAGATGTCCACCGGCACGACGCGGTCGCAGCCGCGCACCACCGAATAGGAATAGTGGTAGTAGCCGCCGCCATTGGCGCAGGAGCCCATCGAGATGACGTAGCGCGGCTCCGGCATCTGGTCGTAGACCTTGCGCAGCGCCGGCGCCATCTTGTTGGTCAGCGTGCCGGCGACGATCATGATGTCGGACTGGCGCGGCGACGCGCGCGGCGCGACGCCGAACCGCTCCGAGTCATAACGCGGCATCGAGGTATGGATCATCTCGACCGCGCAGCACGCCAGACCGAAGGTCATGAACATCAGCGAGCCGCTGCGCGCCCAGGTGATCAGCGCCTCGGTCGAGGTGACCAGGAAACCCTTGTCGGCAAGCTCGTTGTTGATTTCGAGGAAGAAGGGATCGTCCTGTCCCACCGGCTTGCCGGTGTTGGGATCGATGATACCCTTGGGCTTCGGCGCGACGAGGGTGCCTGAACTGTCGTTCAATCCCATTCCAGCGCTCCTTTTTTCCATTCATAGGCAAAGCCGATGGTCAGCACTGCCAAAAACACCATCATCGACCAGAAGCCGAGCATGCCGATCTTCGAGAAGGACACCGCCCAGGGAAACAGGAAGGCCACTTCCAGATCGAAGATGATGAACAGGATCGACACCAGGTAGAAGCGGATGTCGAATTTCATGCGGGCATCGTCGAACGAGTTGAAACCGCACTCGTAGGCGGAAAGCTTTTCGGGATCGGGGTTGCGGTACGCCACCAGGAACGGTGCGGCCAGCAGCGCCAGGCCGACAACCAGCGCCACGCCGATGAACAGGACGATGGGCAGGTACGAACTGAGAAGTGCGTTCATGCAGCGGCTTTCCGTTGGCGCCAATCCATTTTGATTACAGCACCGGACCTTAATGCGGAAGCGTGACAGTTTAACCGCTGAACCGTTTTAAGGGGCCTATGCTGCAACGCGGCGAGGGTTAGCGCAGCACTTCCAGCGAAGCAAGTCAAACCTTGTTCAAAAGGCGGTGCTGGACGGCATATACGGAGAAACTGGTCCGATACGCTCCTGTTTGATTTCCTTCGCTTTTTACTCCACTTTTCTCTCCTGACATGGATGCCGCCAAAACCCTGCTAGCATGGGCAGGAATCACCCATCAAACGACGGTCAACGAGTTACAAGAGTCGCATCCGAATGAAGGAAAAGATCTCGCTTGCCACCGCCCGGCGCGTCGCGCTCGCCGCTCAGGGTTTTCTCGACCCCCGCCCTAATGGCACGCCCGACCGCCGTCATTTCGCCCGCGTTCTATCCCGCACCGGCCTGCTGCAGATCGATTCCGTCAGCGCGGTGGTGCGCGCGCATTACATGCCGCTCTATTCGCGCCTTGGCCCCTACCCGCTCGCCTTGCTCGACAACGCCGCCGTCACCCGCAAGCGCACGGTGTTCGAATACTGGGCGCACGAGGCCTCCTTCCTGCCGGTGGAGACCTGGCCGCTGATGCGCTGGCGCATGCAGCGCGCCGAGCAAGGCAAAGAGATGTATCTGGGGCTGGCCAAATGGGGCCGCGAGCACGCCGCCTATATAGAAGAGATCTACCGCGAGGTCGTCGCGCGCGGCCCGATCGCTGCTTCCGCGCTCGAAGGCCAGAAAGGCTCGGGCGGCTGGTGGGGCTGGAGCCACGCCAAGCATGCCTTCGAATGGCTGTTCTGGGCCGGGCGCATCACCACGGCGCACCGCCGCGGATTCGAGCGCTTCTATGACCTGCCCGAGCGCGTGCTGCCGCAGGCGATTCTCGACCTGCCCGTACCGGCCGCCGAGGACGCGCACCGCGAATTGCTGCGCATCTCCGCCCGCGCCCATGGCGTGGCGACATCAGGCGATTTGCGCGACTATTTCCGCTTGTCCCCCGCCGACATGAAGGGCCGCCTGGAGGAATTGGTCGAACTCGGTGAGCTGCTGCCGGTGCGCGTCGAAGGCTGGGATAAGCCCGCTTACCTGCACAAGGATGCGCGTCTGCCCAGGAAAATCGACGCCCGTGCCTTGCTGGCCCCGTTCGATCCCGTGGTCTTCGAACGCTCGCGCTCGGAGCGGCTGTTCGATTTTCACTACCGCATCGAGATCTACACGCCGGCCGAAAAGCGCCAATACGGCTACTACGTCCTGCCCTTCCTGCTCGGCGACAGGATCGTAGCGCGCGTCGATCTCAAGGCCGATCGGCCGGCGAGTGTGCTACGCGTCCACGCGGCCTATGCCGAAGCTGGCGCACCGCCTGAAACCGCCGCCCAGCTTTTCGAGGAATTGAAGCAAATGCAGGGCTGGCTCGGGCTTGAGCGCATGGAAGTGACGCCCGCTGGCGACCTCGGACCGTCACTTGCCGACATCGCCATGTCGTAGGCCCGCGTTGACAGTCCTGCCCGCAACAGCCTAAATCCGCTCCAGACGGTCTCTTCTCTTCAATGAGAGGGGCTAAGAGGGAATGCGGTGCGGGATGAAAAATCTCAAATCCGCGGCTGTCCCCGCAACTGTAAGCGACGAGCCAAGGCCGAAAGCCACTGGGAGTTCCCGGGAAGGCGGCTAACCAAGGCGATGACCCGCGAGCCAGGAGACCTGCCGTCCGCGACAACATAATCCGATCGCCCGGCGGGTTTCCGGGCAAGGAGCCCGGTTTTTGGACCAGAACAGCAGTTTTTCGGCTGGCAAAGCGGACAACTCGTCCGCCGACAGCGATGCCTTGTCCGGCGTCACCGTGATCATCTGTGCCTCGTGCCGTGACGAAACCGGCTCCGACGCCCATCCCCGCGCCGGCGAACTGCTCGCGCAGGATACGCGCAACGCCGCCTCGGGCGAAGATATCTGCGTCCGCACCGTCGAATGCCTCGGCAATTGCAAGCGCCGGCTGAGCGCCGCGATCCTGCGCGACGGCTGCTGGAGCTATGTCTTCGGCGACCTGACCACGGCCAGCGGCGCCGACCTTGTCGCCGGCGCGAAGCTCTTCGCCACCTCGACCGACGGCCTCATCCCGTGGCGTGGCCGGCCCGATAGCCTCAAGCGTGGCCTCGTTGCCCGCATCCCTCCCCTCGACATGCTGAAGGACTGACCATGACTGCTCCAGATTCGTCCGCCAACCTTTCTCGCGTTCCCTGCACCGTCGTCACCGGTTTTCTCGGCGCCGGCAAGACGACGCTGGTCCGCCATCTCCTGGAAAACGCCGGCGGCAAACGCATTGCCATCATCGTCAACGAGTTCGGCGACATCGGCATCGACGGCGAGATTTTGAAGGGCTGCGGCATCGACACCTGTCCGGAGGAAAACATCGTCGAATTGGCCAATGGCTGCATCTGCTGCACCGTCGCCGACGATTTCGTGCCGGCGCTCGACCAGATCCTGGCGCTGACGCCGAAGGTCGACCACATCCTGATCGAGACTTCGGGCCTGGCTCTGCCCAAGCCGCTGGTCCAGGCCTTCCAGTGGCCGACGGTGAAAAGCCGCGTCACGGTCGACGGCGTCATCGCCGTGGTCGATGGCCCGGCGCTGGCCGAAGGCCGCGTCGCCAACGACATGGACGCGCTGCAGGCGCAGCGCGCTCAGGATGAGAGCCTCGACCATGACGACCCGGTCGAGGAAGTGTTCGAGGACCAGATCGCCTGCGCCGACCTGATCATCCTGTCGAAGAGCGACCTGATGGACGCCGCAGGCTCAGCCCGCGCCAACGCCATCATCAACGAACACTCCGCCCGCGCCGTGAAGATCGTGCCGACCTCGCATGGCAAGGTCGATCCCTCCGTGCTGCTCGGCCTCGGTCTCGCCGTCGAGGACGACATCGAGAACCGCAAGTCCCATCATGACGGTGCGTTCGACCACGAGCATGACGACTTCGACACCTTCATCGTCGACATTCCCTCGATCGCCAATCCCGACGAGCTGGCAAAGCGCGTCGCCAACGCCGCCGAACAGGAAAACGTGCTGCGCGTCAAAGGCTTCGTCGAGGTCGGCGGCAAGCCGATGCGGCTCTTGCTCCAAGCCGTCGGGCCGCGCGTCAATCATTACTATGACCGCGCCTGGACGGCTGAGGACGATCGTCGTTCGCGCCTCGTCGTCATCGGTCTCAAGGGGCTGAACCGCCCGGCGATCGAACGCATACTCGCCGGCTGATCTCGGACAGGCCGCGATGCACATCCTCACCACGACTTCCGCCTCGCTCGACGATCTCGCCGAGCCGGTCGACCTGCGGCAGACGCCGGCGGATATCGTGGCGCTGTCCTTCACCGACAGCGATCTGGCCGGATTGGCGGAGGCGTGGAAGGCCGATGCTGGCCGCTTGCCCTCGATGCGGCTCGCCGCACTGCGCGACCTGCGTCATCCCATGTCCGTCGACCTCTGGGTCGACAGCGTCGCCCGCCATGCCAAGATCATCCTCGTGCGCATCCTCGGCGGCCACGACTGGTGGCGCTACGGCTGCGACCAGCTCGCCGCGACCGCCCGCGCGCACGGCATTAAACTGGCGCTGCTGCCGGGTGAGAGCCACGACGAGGATCTCCGCCTCATCAAAGCCTCGACGCTGCCGCGCGAGGAGTTGGATAGCCTGCTCGGCTATTTCCGCGAGGGCGGCCCGGCCAATATGAATGCGCTGGTGCGGAGGCTAGCGGGGCTGGCTGGGCAGGATGCGGAAATTGCCGAGCCGGTCGAAGTTCCAAAAGTCGGCTACTACGAGCCCACACGCGGCATCGTCCCCCTCCCCCTCGAGGGGAGGGTCCGGCCGCAGGCCGGGGGTGGGGTCCTCTCCGGAGCGCGCCGACTCAAGGAAACGTCGCCCCCGGTCGTACCGACCCCACCCGGCCCTGCGGGCCACCCTCCCCTCGAGGGGGAGGGAAACGCCACGCCAGTCATCCCGATCCTCTTCTACCGCTCGATGCTGCTAGCCGCCGATGTCGCGCCGATCGATGCCCTTTTCGAAGCACTCACCCAACGCGGCATAACCCCCGTCCCGATCTTCGTCTCCAGCCTCAAGGACCCGGCATCCCTGGCCTTCGTGGAAACCGCGCTCGCCACGCTGAAACCTGCCGCCATCATCGCCGCGACCGCCTTTGCCTCCGGTGCCGAACCCGGCGTCGAGACCCTGTTCGACCGCGCCGGCGTGCCCGTCTTCCAGGTCATCGTCGCCACCACCCGCCGCGACGTGTGGGACAACAATCAGCGCGGCCTGGCGCCCGCCGACCTTGCCATGCATGTCGTGCTGCCCGAACTCGACGGCCGCATCCTGGCCGGCGCCATTTCCTTCAAGGGCGAGAGCGAGACCGATCCGGCACTTGGTCATCGCGCTTTCGCCAATCGGCCGGAACCGGATCGCGTCGCGCACGTGGCGGATCGGGTAGCGGCTTTCATAGAACTGCAGGAAGCGCCCCGCGCGACCCGCAAACTGGCGATCCTCATCCCGGACTACCCAAGCGCCCCCGGCCGCACCGGCTACGCCGTCGGCCTCGACGTGCCGTCCAGCGTGCTGGCCATGCTGCACGACCTGAAGGAGCAGGGTTATGGGGTTGAGGGGATTCCTGAGACGCCGCGTGAGTTGCTGGGTTTGCTGGAGCGCAGCAAGGATGGGCTGGGGCTGGAGGAGTATCTGGACTTCTCGAAGAGCCTGCCTACCGCGGCAATTGCCGCGGTAGAGGCTGCATGGGGAAAAGCCGAAGGGAGAGGCTTGAGCGAGGCGCCCCCCTCTGTCCTGCCGGACATCTCCCCCTCTAGGGGGGTGATTGCGCTCCCATCTCCGCCTTCGCCAATCTCCGATCTTGTAAAGGGAGAGCCGGCGACTAAACTGCCAATCTCCCCCCTTGAGGGGGAGATGTCCGGCAGGACAGAGGGGGGCGCCTCGCTCCAACCTTCACAAAAGGCGGCCGCCCACTTCCCCTTCCGCGCCGCCACCTTCGGCAACATCACGGTCGCCCTCGCCCCCGATCGCGGCCGCTCCGCCGACCGCCGCGCCGACTATCACGACCCGACGCTCCCGCCCCGCCATGCGCTCCTCGCCTTTGGCCTCTGGCTGCGCAAGTCGCTCGGCGTCCATGCCCTCATCCATGTCGGCGCCCATGGCACGCTGGAATGGCTGCCGGGCAAAACCGTCGCGCTTTCGCAAAACTGCTTTCCCGAGATCGTCACCGGTCCGCTGCCTGTCATCTATCCCTTCATCGTCTCCAACCCCGGCGAGGCAGCACAGGCCAAGCGGCGCATCGCCGCCGTCACGCTTGGCCATCTGCCGCCGCCGCTGACCGGTGCCGGGCTCGACGAAAACCAGCACAAGCTTGAACGGCTGGTCGACGAATACGCCCAGGCCGATGGCCTCGACCGCCGCCGCCGCGATCGTCTGGCCAAGCTGATCGTCGAGACCGCGCAGAAAACCGGCCTCGCCTCGGAAGCCGGCGTCGCCAGGACCGACGCACCCGACGAAGCGCTGCGCCGCATCGACGCCTGGCTTTGCGATCTCAAGGATTTTGCCATCAAGGACGGGTTGCATGTCTATGGCCGCGTGCCCGAGGACGAGTCCGACGCCATGCGCCGCCAAAGTGCCGAGGCCGAGAAGGCGGCGCTGCTCGCCGCGCTCGATGGCCGCCACGTCAAGGCCGGTCCGGCCGGCGCGCCGGCGCGGGGCCGTTCCGACGTGCTGCCCACCGGCCGTAACCTGTTCACGTCGGATCCGCGCACCATGCCGACGCCGACCGCCTATGATCTGGGCAAGGCTGCGGCGGAAGAAGTGGTGCGCGGCTACATGCAGTCGCATGGCGACTGGCCGCGCTCGCTGGTCATCGACCTCTGGGGCTCGGCCTCGCTGCGCACCGGCGGCGAAGAGATTGCTCAAGGTCTGGCATTGATGGGCTGCCGCCCGCAATGGGATGCTGCCACCGGCCGCATCACCGGCATCGAGGTGTTGCCGCCGGCCACGCTCGGCAGGCCACGCGTCGACGTCACCTGGCGCATATCGGGCCTGTTCCGCGACATGTTCCCGACCCAGATCGCGCTGATCGATGCCGCCGCCAACGCCGTCGCCGCCCGCGACGAGGAGGATGCGGAAAACCCGCTCGCAGCCAAAACCCGCATTGAGGGCAAGATCAGCCCGCGCATCTTCGGCACCTCGCCCGGCACTTACGGCGCCGGCGTGGAGGATTTGCTGTCGAGCGGCGACTGGAGCGCGCGCGAGGAGATCGGCCGCGCCTATCTCGACGCCACCTCGCATGCCTATGGCGGCGCCGGCGGCGAAGGCGTCTCCGCGCCCGGCGCTTTCGAGGGCCGCATCGCCGAGGCCGACCTTCTCGTCCACACCGGCGACGACCCCGGCCGCGACATCCTCGAAGGCTCGGCCGACGTCGCCTTCATCGGCGGCTTTTCGGCCGCACTCGCAGCGCTCGGCAGGAATGCCGACGTCATCGTGCTCGACACCACGGATCCGCAAAAGCCGAAGCCACGCTCGGTCGGTGAGGCGGTGTCGCGGGTGGTGCGCGCCCGCGCCGTCAACGCGCGTTTCATCGCCGGCCAGATGCGCCACGGCCCGCGCGGCGCTTCCGAATTCGCCGAGACGGTCGACCGGCTGGTCGGCTTTGCCGAGACCACCCATGCCATATCGGGCGCGCTGATCGAGGCCGTGCACGACGCCTATGTCGGCGACGCCGAAGTTCGCGCCTTCATCCTGCGCGAAAACCCGGCCGCCGCGAAAGTCATTGCCGAGCGTTTTCTCTCGGCGCGCCGGCGTGGCCTCTGGCATCCCCTGCGCAACTCCGTCGACGACGACCTTGCCGCCCTGATTGCCGAGGCGGAAGCGCTCGGGGTGGCGGCATGAACGCCTTCTCGCGCCGTGGCGCCTGCCCGGCCCTGTCGGCGCCGATGCAGACCGGCGACGGGCTATTGGTGCGGCTCAACCCGGTTGCCGGAGGCCTATCGCCGAGGCTGTTGATCGCCCTGGCCGAATCCGCCCTGCGACACGGCAGCGGCATCATGGAGGTAACCGCGCGCGGCAGCCTGCAAATACGCGGGCTAACGACGGACAGCGCCGCGCTGCTGGCGGCGGAAGTCGATGCGCTGGGCATTGCGGTGCGCACAGGCGTGCCGGTCGAGACGGGACCGCTGGCGGGCATCGATCCGCAGGAGATCGCCGATCCGCGGCCTATGGCTGAGCGGATCAGGGTGGCGGTCGATGAGGCTGGGTTGACGCAACGGCTGGGGCCGAAGGTTTCGGTCATCGTGGACGGCGGCGGGCAGCTGTCGATGGATGCAGTGACAGCTGATGTGCGGCTGAAGGCGGTGCGAGCCGACAACGACATCGTTTGGAGCGTTTCGATTGCCGGCGACGGCCGAAACGCGAAAATATTGGCCAAGGTCGATGCGGATGCAGCGAGAGACATAGCCGTCGCTGCGCTGAGAATGGTCGCCGAGAAAGGCCGTGAGGCTCACACACGGGATTTGTCGGATCGACAGTTGGTGTCTCTGGCAGGTTGGCTATGCTTGACAAGTTTGCGCGAGGCGCCCCCCTCTGTCCTGCCGGACATCTCCCCCTCAAGGGGGGAGATTGGCAGTTCGGGCGCCGGCTTTTCCTTAACAAGACCGGAGATTGGCGAAACCATCGGTGACAGCGTAATCTCCCCCCTAGAGGGGGAGATGTCCGGCAGGACAGAGGGGGGCGCCTCGCGCAAACCTATCGGCCTTTTCCCTTTGGCCGGCGACACTCTCACCCTCGGCATAGCCCTCCCTTACGGCAGCATGCCGGCGGATAAAATCATCGCCCTCGCCCAAAGCGCCCTCTCCCTCGGCACCACCGAAATCCGCCTCGCCCCAGGCCGCGCTTTGCTCTTCCTCGGCCAGCCGCCGGCCGCCAACCAGCCCCTTCAAGACACGGCCGCCACCCTCGGCTTCGTCACCTCCCCCACCGACCCGCGCACACGCATCGCGGCTTGCCCCGGCACCCCGGCCTGCGCTTCCGGCCGGATCGCCACGCGCGACATGGCCGGGACGATTGCCGCCGAAAACGCCGACATCCTCGACTTCACGCTGCACATTTCCGGCTGCGCCAAGGGCTGCGCGCATCCCGGCCCGGCGGCGCTGACGATCGTCGGCGGCGAAAATGGAGCCGGACTTGTCGTGAACGCGACGGCAAAGGCCCTTCCTGCCGGGTACAGGCCGGGCTATGACGCCGCGCGTGGTTTCAGTCGCGTCGCGGCTGCGATCCGCAGCGCACGATTTCAGGGCGAGACCGCCGCCGCTTGCCTGACAAGGCTCGGGCCGGCCGGCATCGCCGAGGCTTACCGACAGGCCCAAACTAAAAAACGGAAATGAGCATGGCCGCCTACGACTACATTCACGACGGCACGGCGATCTACGAGCGCTCCTTCGCCATCATTCGCGCCGAGGCCGACCTTTCCCGCTTCTCGGAAGCCGAGGCCGATGTCGCCATCCGCATGATCCATGCCTGCGGCCAGGTCGAAGCATCCAGCCATTTCGTTTTCTCCCCCGATTTCGTTGCCGCCGCCCGCACCGCTCTGGCGGCTGGCGCGCCGATCTTCTGCGACGCGGAGATGGTCTCGCATGGTGTAACCCGCGCCCGGCTGCCGGCCGGCAACGAGGTGATCTGCACCTTGCGCGACCCGCGTACGCACGACATCGCCAGGGAAATCGGCAACACCCGCTCCGCCGCGGCGATAGACCTGTGGGGCGAACGCATGGCGGGCTCCGTCGTCGCCATCGGCAACGCGCCGACCGCGCTGTTCTATCTCCTGGAGAAACTGCGCGACGGCGCACCGAAGCCGGCCGCCATTATCGGCATGCCGGTCGGTTTCGTCGGTGCGGCCGAATCCAAGGATGCGCTGGCCGAAAATTCCTATGGCGTGCCCTACGCCATCGTGCGCGGCCGGCTCGGCGGCAGCGCCATGACCGCCGCCACGCTCAATTCATTGGCGAGGCCCGGCCTGTGAACGCCATTGCAAAAGGCCGTCTCGTCGGCGTCGGCACCGGTCCCGGCGACCCCGAGTTGTTGACGCTGAAGGCCGCGCGGGCGTTGGCCGAGGCCGACGTGGTGGCCTATTTCGCCAAGCGCGGCAACAACAGCAACGCGCGCGCCATCGTTGAAACGCGCTTCCGTCCGGACATGACGGAACTGCCCCTGCTCTATCCCGTGACCACCGAGATCGACAAGGATCACGACGACTACCGGTCGCAGATCACGACTTTCTACGAAGAATCCGCCGAGGCGGTGGCCAGGCACCTCGAATCCGGCAGGATGGTTGCCGTGCTGTCCGAAGGCGACCCGCTGTTCTACGGCTCCTACATGCACCTGCATGTGCGCCTCGCCCATCGCTTCCCGACCGAAGTCATTCCCGGTATCACCGCCATGTCCGGCTGCTGGTCGCAGACCGGCGTTCCGATCGTCCAGGGCGATGACGTGCTGACCGTGCTGCCGGGCACGATGAGCGAGTTCGAGCTGAGCCGCCGGCTCGCCGACACCGATGCCGCCGTGATCATGAAGGTCGGCCGCAACCTGCCCAAGATCAGGCGCGCGCTGGAGGCGACCGGCAAGCTGGCGCGCGCCGTCTATGTGGAGCGTGGCACCATGGCCGGCAGCATTTCGATGAGGCTTGCCGACAAACAGGACGACAAGGCGCCCTATTTCGCCATCGTGCTGGTGGCCGGCTGGTCCGGCAGGCCCGGTGCGCTGGGAGCGCAGACATGAGCGGCCGCCTCACCGTCATCGGCCTCGGCCCCGGCAATGCCGACCAGGTCACGCCGGAAGCCAGCCGTGCTGTGGCGCAAGCGAAATTCTTCTATGGCTACAAGCCCTATCTCGACCGGCTGGAGCTTCGCGCCGACCAGACCCGCGTCGCCTCCGACAATCGCGAGGAACTCGCCCGCTCCAAGGATGCCCTGATCAAGGCCGCGGAAGGCTATGACGTCGCCGTGGTCTCCGGCGGCGACCCCGGCGTGTTCGCCATGGCGGCCGCCGTCTGCGAGGCGATCGAGGCCGGCCCGGCCGAATGGCGCGCTGTCGATGTCGCGGTCGTTCCCGGCATCACTGCCATGCTGGCGGTCGCCGCCCGCATCGGCGCACCACTTGGCCATGATTTCTGCGCCATCTCGCTGTCCGACAATCTGAAGCCATGGGAATTGATCGAGCTGCGCCTGCTGGCAGCCGCCGGCGCGGGCTTCGTCATCGCGCTCTACAACCCGATCAGCAAGGCGCGCCCCTGGCAGCTTGGCCGCGCCTTCGAGTGCCTGACCGCGATCCTGCCCGGCACCACGCCGGTCATTTTCGGCCGCGCCGCCGGCCGCCCGGACGAGCGCATCGAGGTCTATCTGCTAGCCGATGTCGAGGCTGAGAAGGCCGACATGGCGACCTGCATCATCATCGGCTCTCCGGAAACCCGGATCATCAAGCGCGGCGACAAGCCGGCGCTGGTCTACACACCGCGTTCGGCAGCGGGCCCGACAAAATGATCGATCCCAAATTGATCAACAAGCGCGGCCAGAACTTCGACGGTTTCCGCCGAGGGAACATCCGGCAGATCAGGCCTTTGGACCATGACCACCTCGATGCCCAGCGCCCGCGCCGCGGCGATCTTGCCGTAGGTGGCCGCGCCGCCGCTGTTCTTGGACACGACAAATTCGATACGATGCGTTTCGAGCAGGGCGCGTTCGTCGTCCTCCCGGAACGGCCCGCGCGCCAGCAGATAGGTCGCATCGGGCACAGCCAGCTTCGGTTCGACCGGATCGACGCTGCGAATGAGATAATGGTGCTGGGGCGCGGCATCGAAGGCACCGACCTCTTGCCGGCCCAGCGCCAGGAACACGCGGCGCGGCGCCGCTCCCAGCGCTTGCACGGCATCATCGACCGTATCGACCAGCGTCCAGCGGTCGCCTTCTACCGGTTCCCAGCCTGGGCGGCGCAAGGCGAGGATCGGCACGCCGGCCACACGCGCGGCTTGCGCGGCATTGGCGGAGATTCGCGCCGCGTAGGGATGCGTGGCGTCGATCAGCAGATCGGTGCGCTTCTCCCTGAGATAAGCAACCAGCCCGTCGGCGCCGCCAAACCCTCCGCTTCGCACCGGCACGCCTTGCGCCACCGGGCTTTCGGTACGGCCGGCCAGCGACAGCGTGACCGAAGCGCGCGCGGCCAGCTTCTCGGCGAGTTGCCGGGCCTCCGTCGTGCCGCCAAGGATCAGAATGCGGTGGGTCATCATGCCTGCTGAGGGTCCGCGCAGCGCCAAGCTCAACGCAAGATGGCTCACCATCGTCGGCATCGGCGAAGACGGTTTAGCGGGTCTCGGTGACGAGGCCAAGCAGCGGATTGCCGAGGCGGAGATCATCTTCGGCGGCAAGCGGCATTTGGCGCTGGTCGCTTCGTTCGCCAAGGGCGATGCGCGGCCCTGGCCGGTTCCTTTCGATCCGGAGATGCGCGATGTGCTGGCGCTTGCCGGGAAGAATGTCTGCGTGCTCGCCTCCGGCGATCCCTTCTTCCACGGGGTCGGCGCCACCCTCGCCCACAAGGTCAAAGCGCGTGAGATGCATGTCATCCCCGCGCCGTCGGCCGTCTCGCTGGCGGCCGCCCGCCTTGGCTGGGCGCTGCAGGAGATCGAGACCGTCTCGCTGCATGGCCATTCGATCGACCTGATCCGCCCGCTGCTGCAGCCCAACGCGCGTATTCTGGCGCTGACATCCGATGGCGACGCACCGGCCGCAATCGCACGCCTGCTCACAGAGCTCGATTTCGGCGCCTCGCGGCTGACGGTTCTGGAGGCGCTGGGCGGTCCGATGGAGACCACGCGCTCCACGCGAGCCGATGCCTTCGACATCGAAAACATCAATCCGCTCAACGTTTCGGCGATCGAAATTGAATCTAGCCCGCAAGCTCGCGTGCTGCCGCTCACGGTTGGCCTTGCCGATCATCTGTTCGACCATGACGGGCAGATCACCAAGCGCGAAATCCGCGCCATCACCCTGTCGGCGCTGGCGCCAAGGCGCGGCGAACTGCTGTGGGACATCGGCGCCGGTTCGGGCTCCATCGGCATCGAATGGATGCTCGCCCACCCCCTGATGCGCACGATTGCCATCGAAGCCGACCCCATCCGCGCCACTCGCATCGGCAACAACGCCGCTGCCTGCGGCGTTCCCGGCCTCGTTGTGGTGGAAGGCAGCGCGCCCAGGGCGCTTGCCAAACTGGACACGCCCGACGCCATCTTCATCGGTGGCGGCGGCAGCGACTCCGGCGTGTTGGCCGCCGCCATCAAGGCGCTGCGCCCCGGCGGCCGGCTCGTCGCCAATGCGGTGACATTGGAGATGGAGACCCTGCTTCTCGCCCAGCACATAAAACTGGGCGGCGATCTCACGCGCATCGCCATTTCGCGCGCTTCGCCGGTCGGCTCGATGCAGGCCTGGCGGCCGGCCATGCCGGTCACCCAATGGAGCTGGGTAAAACCATGATGGTCGCGGGCATCGGCAGCCGAAAAGGCGTGAACGTTGAAGACGTGCTTGCGGCGATCGAAACCGCTCTCGAAGCGCATGGGCTGGCGATGACGGCGCTTTCCGCACTGGCGACCGCCACGCTCAAACACGATGAGGATGCGATCGCCGCCGCCGGCCGCGCGCTGAACCTTCCCGTCATCATCGTCGATGACGCAGCGCTTCAGGCCGTATCGACGGACACGCTCAGCCATTCCGATCTCTCGCAAGATCTGGCCGGCACGTCGTCGGTTTCCGAAGCATCGGCCCTTGCGGTGGCCGGCAAGGGCGCCAGGCTGCTCGGCCCCCGAACGGTGCTTGGCCCGGTCACCTGCGCCATCGCCATCAGCGGAGACGCGCCATGACCGTTCATTTCATCGGCGCCGGTCCGGGCGCCGCCGATCTCATCACGCTGCGCGGTGCCAAACTGTTGGCAAGCTGCCCGGTCTGCCTCCATGCCGGCTCGATCGTCGCGCCCGAATTGCTGCAGCACTGCGCGCCGGGGACAAAGCTGATCGACACGGCGCCGATGTCGCTCGACGAGATCGAAGCCACCTATCTCGATGCCCACAGGGCCGGCCAAGACGTTGCCCGCCTGCATTCCGGCGACCTGTCGGTGTGGAGTGCGGTTGCCGAGCAGATCCGCCGGCTGGAAAGGCACGGCATCCCCTACACGCTGACGCCGGGCGTGCCCTCCTTCGCCGCAGCGGCGGCCGCGCTGCGCCGCGAGTTGACCATTCCCGAGGTCGCGCAAAGCCTAGTGCTGACCCGAATCTCCGGCCGCGCCTCGAAAATGCCGCCGGGCGAAACGCTGGCCGGCTTCGGCCGCACCGGTGCCACGCTGGCCATTCATCTGGCCATCCACGCCATCGACCGCGTGGTCGCCGAGCTGACACCGCACTATGGCGGTGATTGCCCGGTGGCGATCGTCTTCCGCGCCTCATGGCCGGATGAGCGCGTGCTGACCGGAACGCTGGAGACGATCGAGGCACAGCTTGCGGCCGATCCGATGGAGCGCACGGCGATCATCTTCGTCGGCCGCTCGCTTGCAGCGGAAGGCTTTGGCGAGAGTTCTCTTTACGACGCCCATTACCAGCGGCGTTTTCGCGGACGGGACGGATTGTGAGCGGCACCAGCAAAAACAAGGGCGGCAACGCCACGCTCGAACAGGCCTTGTCGCGGCTGAACTTCAAGCCGCGCCAGCTCGATCCGGGCCATGTCTGGCTGGCCGGCGCCGGTCCCGGCGACCCCGGTTGCCTGACCTTGGAAGTGCTGGCGGCACTGGCCGAAGCGGATGCGCTGGTCTACGACGCGCTGGTCTCCCCTGATGTCGTCGCGGTTGCCGAAAATGCCGAGCTGTTCTTTGCCGGGAAGCGCGGTGGAAAACCATCGATGAAGCAGGACGACATCACCGCACTTTTGGTGCGGCTGGCCCGCGAAGGCCGCCGCGTTATCAGGCTGAAGGGCGGCGATCCCTATATATTCGGGCGCGGCGGTGAAGAAGCCCTGGCACTCGCCCGTGAAGGCATTCCCTTCCGCGTCCTGCCCGGCCTGACATCGGGCCTCAGCGCACTGACCGCTACCGGCATCCCGGCCACCATGCGCGGCATCAACAAGGCGGTGATCCTGGCGACCGGCCACGCGGCCGGCACCGATGACGACATCGACTGGGCGGCGATCGCCCGCACCGGCCAGCCTGTCGTCGTCTATATGGGCATGGCCAATCTGCCCCTGATCGCCGCCGCACTGCTCGATGGCGGGCTGGCGCCGTCGACACCGGCGGCGGTGATCGTCGCAGCCACCACGCCGCAGGAGCGAACCGTCGTCGCCACGCTCGCCACCATCGCCGAGCAAGCGGCCGCCGCCGGGCTCGCCTCGCCGGCGCTGATCGTCGTCGGCGGCATCGTCGCCATGCGCGCGGCACTGGCGGGCGGGGCATGACGGCACGGGCCATCATCATCGGTGCGCCGCGCTCCGGCTCCGGCAAGACCAGCGTCACCATCGGCATCTTGCGCGCGCTCACCCGGCGCGGGGTCAAAGTGCGCGGCGCCAAATCCGGCCCTGACTACATCGATCCCGGCTTCCACACTGCCGCCACCGGCCTGTCCGGCGTCAACCTCGACAGTTGGGCTATGCCGCCATCGCTGCTCAACGCGCTCGCCGCGCAACAGGCAGACGATACGGACTTCGTCATCCTCGAAAGCGCCATGGGCCTGTTCGACGGCATTCCGGCCGCGCCGGGCCGCACCGGCTCGGCGGCGGATCTTGCCCGGCTCTACGGCCTGCCGGTGCTGCTGGTGCTCGACGTGTCCGGCCAATCGACCACGGCGGCGGCCGTCGCCAAGGGGTTCGCCACCTACGATCCAGACGTGCGCATGGCTGGCGTCGTGCTCAACCGGCTGGGCAGCGAGCGCCACCGGCGGCTGTCCGGCGACGCCATCGCGGCGATCGGACTGCCCGTCGTCGGCGCCATCCTGCGCGATCCCACGCTCAATTTACCAGAACGCCATCTCGGCCTCGTCCAGGCCGGCGAATATGATGATTTGATGGCGCATCTCGACCGGCTGGCCGACATGGCGGAGAAATCGCTCGACCTCGATGCCATCATGAGGCTGGCAACGCCCCTCACCCCGGCAGAAGGCGGCTTTGAAGACGCGCTGCAGCCGCCCGGCCAACGCATCGCGCTGGCGGAAGATGCCGCCTTCACCTTCCTCTATCCGCATGTGGCAGGCTACTGGCGCAAGGCCGGCGCCGAGATCGTTCCGTTCTCGCCGCTCGCCGATGAAGCACCTGACGACAGCTGCGACGTCTGTTGGCTGCCCGGCGGCTACCCCGAACTCCATGCCGGTCGCCTGGCAGCAGCGGATACTTTCAAAGCAGGAATGGCACGTTTCGCGGCGACGAAGCCCATCCATGGCGAGTGCGGTGGCTTCATGGTGCTCGGTGAAGCGCTTGAGGATGCTTCGAGCGAGACGCATCGCATGCTTGGCCTGCTCGGTCATTCCACCAGCTTCGCCAAACGCAAGATGAACCTCGGCTATCGCGAGGCGCGGCTGCGCGCCGACTGTCCGTTGGGCTCACCGGGCGCGCTGATCCGCGGCCACGAATTCCACTATGCGCAGATGACGGCCACCGGCAATGACGAGCCGCTGGCCGACCTCGCCGACGGCCAAGGCAATCCGATCGGCGCTTCGGGCTATCGGCGCGGCCATGTCAGCGGCACCTTCTTCCACGCCATTGCGAGGGGCTAGGCCATGAAGAAGCTCCCCAACTTGACCTTCTCACCCCGGCAAATCCTTGATGACATTGCGCTCTGCCTGGTCTTCTTCACCAGGCTGCCGCTGCCCGTGTTTGACTTTCGCGGCCGCGGCCTTGCCGCCGCGATCTGGGCAGCGCCCATCGCCGGCGCCGTCGTCGGCCTGATCGGCGCGATCGTCTTTGCCACGGCGGAACGGTTTGGCCTTGCCATGGGTCCGGCGGCGGCGCTTGCGCTGGTTGCAACGGTGGTCACCACCGGCTGCCTGCACGAGGACGGGTTGTCCGATGTCGCCGACGGTTTTGGCGGCGGCAAGTCGCGCGGCCGCAAACTCGAGATCATGCGCGACAGCCGCATCGGCGCCTATGGCGCCATGGCGCTGGCACTGTCGCTCTTGATCCGCTGGAGCGCGCTCTCCGAACTCGTCGACCCGACACAGGCGCTCTTCGCCCTCATTGCCGCGCACGCGGCCTCGCGCGGCGTGCTCGGCGCCTTCATGCACATCTTGCCCCCGGCCCGCGACGACGGCCTTTCGGCCGGCGCCGGCACCGTCTCGCGGGAAACGGCAATCGCCGGCGCCGTGCTCGGCGCCATCCCGCTCTTCCTGCTCGGGATCGGCGGCGCCATCGCCGCGTTCATCCTGCTTGGCCTTTTGTTTGCCGCCTTCCACGCCCTTTGCCTCAACCAGATCGATGGCCAGACCGGCGACACGATCGGCGCCTTGCAGCAGGTGAGCGAAATCGCGGTGCTGCTCGTCACTTCCGTCGCCCTCTCTTGATTTCCCTTAGCTTGATTCCCTTTTTGGAGATTTTTCCCCCATGTCCTTCAAATCACTTGATGAACTGCGCGCTGCTTGCCTCGACCTGCCCACCGGCAGCGACACGGCCGCCGATGCGGTCGCCCGCCGCCAGGACACGCTGACCAAGCCGCAAGGCAGCCTCGGCCGGCTGGAAACCATCGCCGCATGGCTGGCGCGCTGGCAGGGCCGCGACATGCCGAAACTCGACCGGGTGAAAGTCTTCGTTTTCGCCGGCAATCATGGCGTCACCGCGCAGGGCGTGTCGGCCTACCCTTCGGAAGTCACCGTGCAGATGGTGGCGAATTTCGCCGGCGGCGGTGCCGCCATCAACCAGCTTGCCCGCATTGCCGGCGCCGAACTCGACGTCATCCCGCTCGACCTCGACCATCCGACCGGCGATTTCACGCAAGTGCCGGCCCTGGACGAGGAAGCGTTCCTGGCCGCCGTCTCGGCCGGCCATGACGCGGTGACGAAGGATTTGGACCTGATCTGCTTCGGCGAGATGGGGATCGGCAACACCACACCGGCCGCGGCCATTTCAGCCGCCCTGTTCGGCGGCGGTGCGGAAAAATGGACCGGGCGCGGCACCGGCGTCGACGATGCCGGCCTGAAGCGCAAGGTGGTCGCCATCGAGGCCGGCCTGAAGCGTCACGCCGCCGCTCTTGCCGATCCGCTGGGCGTGGCCGCAACGCTCGGCGGGCGCGAACTCGCCGCCATCTTCGGCGCCACGCTGGCCGCCCGTCATCTCGGCATACCCGTGCTGCTCGACGGCTTCGTCTGCACCGCCGCAGCGGCCCCGCTGGCAAGGCTGCATCCGACAGGCCTCGCACACACGATCGCTGCCCATGTCTCGGCCGAATCCGGCCATCGCGGCCTGCTCGAAGCGCTCGCCCTGCCGCCGCTGCTCGATCTCGGCATGCGGCTCGGCGAAGGCTCCGGCGCCTGCCTAGCCGTCAACATCGTCCGCTCGGCGCTCGAGTGTCACGCGAGGATGGCGAGTTTTGCCGAGGCTGGTGTGTCGGAGAAGTAATCAGGGGATTTCCGGTGGGTGCGGCCGACAGAGCTGCCCCACAGGACGGCAGCTTTCGTTCCCGGCGATTTTCCAATAGAGTGTTAGGATGAAAAAGCTACATCCAGTCGCTGCTGCTGCTACCATCGCTGCAATATGTGCTGCTGTGCTTTGGCGCAGCGGATACTCCACCTACGGCCCAATCGACACCGGGATTCTTGTTCTTTTCCTGATTTTCTTCTGGTGGCTCATCAGCGATTTTTCAGGAGGAAAGGCCGGCAGTGACGTCGACGGACATCAAAGCATAAACGGTGGTATCGCTTTTCGATTCGGCAGGTTTCTGGGCCGCGTTTTTGGGCGTGGCAATAATCGCCTTTGAACGCCGATGGCTCACCTTGGATGAGCCTCACCGGTTTCCCGCTTTCAGGGTCTTTCCACCAAGTCTTCAAGGAATTTGGTGGGTGCGCACAGGATTGAACTGTGGACCCGCTGATTAAGAGTCAGCTGCTCTACCAACTGAGCTACGCACCCACTCGGCCGGCAAAAACCGGCGTTGGCGGGCATATAGCCGCCACCATCCGTCATGTCCAGCCCTGCCGGAGTCATTTCCCGACAAATCGCTTTCAGCCCATCGCAATCAGACGAAAAGCTTGCCTTCCGCCACCTTGACCGCGTTGCCGCCGATGCGCGCGGAGGTCAGTTTTCCGCCTTGCACGGTCAGTTCGAGGCGGATGCGCGACGGCCGTCCCATCTCCAACCCCTGCTCTATCCACAGCTGCGAAACCCCGTCCGTCGGGCCGTCGAAATGCATGATGGCGCCAGCGAAGGCGGCCGCCGCCGAGCCGGTCGCCGGATCTTCGTAGGAAGGCGTGCCGGGCACGATCATGCGCACATGGAACGCGCTTTCATGGTTCACCGTCTCGCGGCAGTAGACATAGGGGCTGGCGAAGGCCCAGTCGCTCTTGCGCGGCGCCAGTTCCGACCACGCCTGGTTGTCCAGCCGGATGCGGCCCGCCGCTTCGAGATTGGCGACCGGGATGGTCACATAGGGCACGCCCGCCGACCAGAACCCAACGCGGTGATTCTCGAAGCCGATCTCATGCGGCGTCAGGCCAAGGGCGGCACCAATCGCCTCCGGATCGGCTTCGAGCTTCAGCGGCTCCGGCAATTTCGCCAGGTCGAACTCGGCGAAAGTCGCGCCATCGTGCCTGCTGACGGCGCAGCGCACCGGGCCGATGTTCTCCTCCAGCACGAAGATGCCGGCCGCGCCCTCGCCGGCAAGCTCGGCCAGTGCGATTGCCGACCCCACCGTCGGGTGGCCGGCGAACGGCATTTCATAGTCCGGCGTGAAGATACGGATGCGGTTTTTATGCTTGGGATTGTCCGGCGGCAGCACAAAGACCGATTCGGACAGATTGAACTCGCGCGCGATGGCCTGCATCGCCGCCGTGTCCAGACCTTTGCAATCCAACACCACGGCCAGCGGATTGCCGGCCAGTCGCTCGGTCGTGAACACATCGTAAAGCAAGTAATTCCGGGTTTGCATTCCTGCCTCAATCCCAACATGGGCGAAATTTAATTTGATATTTGAACCATCAAGCCTGATCTGTACGCAGATAGGGACATTGCGCTTCATAGGGGTCCGGCGTGGACCAGATTGTCAATCTGCCAAAGACGGAATCGGATTCCGCCATCGAGACGGCGCTTGGGCTCGACCGACAAGGTCAGCGCAAGACGCGCCGGCGTGGTTGGCTCTATGCGTTGCTGACCCTGATCGTGCTTGCCGCCGGTCTTGGCCTCTACCAATGGTATGCCGGCACGCCGGCCAAGATCGACTACACCACCGTACCCGCTGCCAAGGCCGACCTCACTGTCCAGGTGTCCGCCACCGGCACGTTGCAGCCGCTCACCCAGGTCGATATTTCCAGCCAGCTCTCCGGCATCATACGCTCGGTTTCGGTCAACGAGAACCAGCAAGTGAAGAAGGGCGACGTGCTTGCGGCCCTCGATACCGCCAAGCTGCAGGTCCAGATCGAACGGGCTGAAGCGTCCGCCAAGGCGGCGGCGGCCAATGTCGAGGACGCCAAGGTAACGCTTGCCGAGAATGAAAGCGCGCTGGTGCGCGCGGCGGCCTTGACCAAGCGCGGCATGGCGACAGACCAGTCGCTTGAGGCGGCGACCGCGACGCGCGACCGCTCCAAGGCGGCGCTCGACAGCGCCGAGGCCAATCTCGCCATCGCCAATGCCGATCTGAAATCGCAGCAGACCGACCTTGCCAACAGCACCATCTACGCGCCGATCGACGGCATCGTGCTGACGCGTTCGGTCGATCCCGGCCAGACCGTCGCCTCCTCGCTGCAGGCGCCGGTGCTGTTCATCATCGCCGCGGATTTGAGGAACATGGAACTGGTGGCGGCGGTCGACGAAGCCGACATCGGCGCCGTCAAGCCGGGCCAGCATGCGCGCTTCACGGTCGACGCATTTCCGGACCGGCCGTTCGACGCCGAGATCCGCGATATCTCCTATGCCTCGGTCACCACCGACGGCGTCGTCACCTACAATGCGCGGCTCGAGGTCGACAATTCCGAACTGCTGCTGCGTCCCGGCATGACCGCCACGGTTTCAGTCGTGACGCGGCAGGCCAAGGATGTGCTCACCGTGCCCGCCGGCGCCTTCCGCTACCGCCCGGCGCAGCAGGCCGCGCGACCCTGGAGTTTCAGCGACCTGTTCACCGGCCGCATGGGCCGCCCGGGCGGCAATCGCCAGCGCCAGGCAGCGACGGCCCCCACCGATGGATCGCGCACGCTCTATGTGCTGGAGAACGGCCGGCCGCATCCCGTCAACGTCAAGATCGGCTCGACCGATGGCGAACTGACCGAGATCACCTCCGGCCTGGAGGAAGGCGCGCAGGTCATCACCGCCTCGCAGCAGCGGGGCTGAGGCCGTGGCCGCCGGTGCTGCCCTCATCACCTTCGACAAGGTCTGGAAGAGCTATGGCCAGGGCGAGGCCAAGGTGCATGCGCTGGCCGGCGTCGACCTTGCGATCCGCAGCAGTGAATTCGTCGCCATCATGGGCCCGTCCGGCTCCGGCAAGTCGACGGCGATGAACATCATCGGCTGCCTCGACACGCCGACGGCCGGAACCTATTCCTTCATGGGCATCGACGCCGGCCGCCTCGACCGCAACCGCCGCGCCATGCTACGCAACCTTTATGTCGGCTTCGTCTTCCAGGGCTACAATCTCTTGGCCCGCACCACAGCGGCCGAAAACGTCGAACTGCCGCTGATCTATCGCGGCGTGGCCGCCCGTCAGCGCCGCGACCTCGCCATGCAGGCGCTCGCCGAGGTCGGCCTCGTCGGCCGCGAGCATCACACGCCGGCCGAACTGTCGGGCGGCCAGCAGCAGCGCGTGGCGATCGCGCGCGCCATCGTCACCCGGCCGACGCTGCTTGTCGCCGACGAGCCGACCGGCAACCTCGACACCGCACGCACGCACGAAATCATGGAGTTGCTGACGCGGCTCAACAAGGAGCTTGGCCTGACCATCGCCATGGTCACCCACGAGGCCGACGTCGCCGAATATGCCGAGCGCACCATCCGCTTCCTCGATGGGCATGTCGCTTCCGATTCTCTGAACACGGAAGTGGCCTGACCATGATCTGGGAAACCGTCCGCCTCTCGCTGCGCTCGATCCGCCGCAATGTGCTGCGCTCGTTCCTGACGCTGCTCGGCATCGTCATCGGCGTCGCCGCCGTCATTGCCATGTTGACCATCGGCTCCGGCACCACGCAGAAGGTCAAGGCCGACATCTCCAAGCTCGGCAGCAATTTGCTGGTCGTTCGCGCCGGGCGGCCCGCCGGTCCCGGCGCCCCCGGCGGGCTCGACCAGGCGGTGCGGCCGCTGGCCGAGAAGGACGTGGCGGCGCTGGTCGCGCATCTCAGCGGCGCACGCGCCATCTCGCCGGCCTCGCAGAAACAGGTGCGCGTCATCTTCGGCACCGAGAGCCTGACCTCCGGCGTCACCGGCACCGACAGTGCCTATCTCGACGCGCGCGACTGGAAGCTGGTATCAGGCCGGCCGTTCAGCGATTCCGAAACCCGTTCCGGCACCGGCGTGTGCCTGATCGGCGAGACGGTGCGCCAGCAGTTCTTCGGCGCCGGCGATCCCGAAGGCGAGATCATCCGCGTCAACCGAACCTCCTGCAAGATCATCGGCCTGCTCGAACCCAAGGGCTATACCGGCTTCGGCCAGGACCAGGACAATGTCGTGCTGATGCCGCTGCATGCCTACCAGCGCCGCATCGCCGGCAACCGCGATATCGACAACATCTACATCGCCGCCGACGACCGCACGCCGACCACGGAATTGCAGCCGCGCGTCGAGGACATCTTGCGCGACGCACGCCGCATCACCCCCGACCGCGAGAGCGATTTCGGCATCCGCGACATGACGCAGATCGCCGACGCCATGGCCAGCGCCACCACCACCATGACCGGCATGCTGGGTGCGGTCGCCGGCGTCAGCCTTTTGGTCGGCGGCATCGGCATCATGAACATCATGCTGGTCTCGGTCACCGAACGCACCCGCGAGATCGGCATCAGGCTCGCCATCGGCGCGCATGAAAAGCACATCCTCATCCAGTTCCTGGTCGAGGCGACGGTGCTGTCGCTGCTCGGCGGCATCATCGGCATCCTGATCGGGCTGGCCCTGGCCGGCCTCGCCTCNTCGCCTCGGCGACGCTGACCATCCCCTTCGCGCCAAGTCCGGCGGTCATCCTGCTCGCCGTCGGCTTTTCGGCGCTGATCGGCATGGTGTTCGGCTTCTTCCCAGCGCTGCGCGGCGCCAGGCTCGACCCGATCGACGCGCTCCGGCACGAATAGGCAATCCCAATCGGAAAGCGTGTCCGGCGCTTCGATCTGGTTTTGCACAACCTTCGACGTTTCCCCTCTCCCGCCACGCGGCTCGCAATGTTAGGCCAGGACATCCCTGGTTGAGGAATGACGCATGAGCAAGAAGGCGCGATTGATCCTGGTGATGGTCATCATCGAAGCCGCCCTGGCCGGCATCTGGTGGTATCTCGCCCGCTACGGCATGGCCAATCCCGACCGCGTCACATCGGATTTCCAGGCAATCGTCGGCCAGACCATGGGCATGGCGATGGGCGGCTTGCTGGGTATCGGCTTCATCTTGTTCTTCGTCGCGGCCAAAAACGATCGCAAGGCGGCGCAGGGCAAGACGCGCCCCTAACCCTCGCCGGAAAAATGCCACTCGATCAGCGGCTTCATGTGCGGCGACAACCCCTCCGGCAGGTCGGCGGCATGGCGGATGATGACCGGCCCTTCGATCTCCGGATCGGTCTCACTGGCGACGAAGGCTGAGATTCGCCGCGCGATCTCGTCGGCCGGGGTCGTCACGTGATAACGGCGGAAGATGACTGTCCCGCTTGCCATCGAAAGGGCGTGATAACGCACCCCGCGCCTGGCAGCCGACAGGTCGAGCCCGGTCTCCTCGCGCACCTCGCGGATCATGTTGAAATCGACGTCGACCAGCCCGTCGCGAAAGTCGATCGGCTCGAACGATCCGGCGGCAAAATAGACGCGGCCCGCGCTCACGGTATGCGGCCCCATGCGGATCGCCACCAGCGCATTGTCGCCGGCCACCAGCATGGCATGTGCATAAGCATGCTCGGCGCCGGTATTTTCGCGCTGCTGACGCCAAAGCATGAAGGTGGAGTAGTTGATCGCATGACAGCGGCCGACGAGCCGTTTGTCGCGCCAGGCAAGTTGCGACAAAAGCACGACCGTGCCGTCGAACAGCGCCGGATTGGCCGCGATCTCGCGCTGCCAGTTCTCGGCGATCGCGTCAGCGTTTTCCAGCGCGAAAGGGTGCGGGCCGGGATCGAGCCGGACCTCGACGGCATCGACAGGCAGGATGACATTGCGCGGCAGATCGAAACGCATGCTCACTGGACAATATCCAGCGTGATCGCCACCGGGCAGTGGTCCGACGCTTTCGGCCGGTCCCAGCCGGCGCGAGGGAAACGCTCGACTTCCTGGCCCGCGGGAAAGATCGTGCGCCAGGGCTGGCCGTTGCGGATGATGTCGGGAACGGCGGTGGCATTCTTCGCCGCCAGCCCCTTCGAAAGCAAGATATAATCGAGCTGGCAGAGATGCCGCTCCTCGGGTCCGCGTGTGTGGTAGAAGGTCCAGCGGTTCATTTCCGGCCGCCGTTCGACGATGTTTTCACTGAAGCCGCCCGCCGTCAGCACGTCGATACAGGACTGGGCCTCGTCGACCACCTCGAAACGGTAGCCGTCGAATTCATCGCCGGCGATCTTCACACGCTGGCGGTAATCGTTCATGTCGCCGCAGATCGCCCAGCGCTTGTCGGCGGCATGATCCGTGCCGAAACGCTGTTCTATGATCCGGCGCACTGCTTGCGCCTCGGCGATACGCACCGGCATCGTCGCCTCGCGCCCGTCGAGGCCGTTGCGCGGCGAGCCCATCGACTTGAAGTGCACAAGATAGAGCGTCAGCGGCACGCCGCCCACGGTGATATCGATTTCCAGGCAGTCACGCCGGAAGACGCGTTCATTGGCCTGGTTGCCGAGGGCCGCCAGTTCCGGCGTATGCAGCCCGAACTGCTCGTAGGTGACATGGGCGTAGCTGGTCATGCGAACGAATTCGATCGGCTGGCCCTGTGCGGTCTCGTTGCGCATCATGATGGCGACATCGATGCCGCGCGAATCATTGCCCGACGTGATGTATTTCTGGCGGTAGCCCTGCCCCACCATCTTGAACAGATAGCCGTATTCGAAGGCCTTCAGCGCCTCGATGTTGTCGACCTCCTGCATGCAGATGACATCGGCACGGGTGGCGGCGATCGCCAGCGCCGTGAGCTGGCGCATGTCGTCGGACTGGGCGATCGCCCGGGCCTGCTCCAGCATCTTGTATTCGGCCTCGCTCTGGATATCGAACAGCGCCAGCGTCCGGTCTTCGTTGAGCTGGTTGCGATAACCGGAAAAATCGAACCTGTTCATCAGGTTCTCGACATTGAAGGTGGCAAGGCGCAGCGACATGCCCCGACCTTTGCCCGCAAGTGCGCCAGAAAACAAGATCGCAGGACCACAAGCGGAGATCGATTGGTCCTGCGGTATTCGCGTCATGGTTGACGGAACCTTTCCGTTCATCCGCCGTTCAGATGCGAACATCCACAGTAGGCCCATTCCAGGGTAGGCGTGGGGCCTGTGTCTCTTGGAGAGTGCAATGAATTCGCTCTTGTCTTTCACGATGAAATCCGGGCTGATAGCGCTCGGAATTGTCTCCGGCATCACGGCGCCGTCCGCTGCCGGTCCGATCCTTCAGCCGAACCTGTCGGTTCCCGCCAGCACGGCAGCACCTGCGGTCACTCCGGTTCGCGACAGCTGGGCAGGCGGCAACGACCGCTCGTTCAACAACGACTGGAGATGGCGCCGGTCGGGCCGCTGGAATGGAAACCGGCACTGGAACGGGGGCAATTGGAACGGCGGCGGCAACTGGAACGGCGGCGACAACTGGCGCTGGCGTCACGGCCGCCGCCACTATCACGGCGGCTATTATGATGACGGCGCCGCCGCGGTCCTGGGCCTCGGCTTGGGGCTCGGCCTTGGCAGCATGTACAACAACTACAACAACTACGATTATTATAGGCCTGCGCCGCGCCGTTATTACCGCGCGGGACGGCTTTCGAACGCCCATGTGCAATGGTGCTACAACAGGTACCGGTCGTATCGCGCCTGGGACAACACGTTCCAGCCCTATAACGGCCCGCGCCAGCAATGCTGGTCGCCCTATAGCTGAGCCGGAACGCCTGGGCATGCTCAACGGCGCCGCATCGCGGCGCCGTTTTCATTTGGTGCCGCGGTCGAAAAAGCTCTCCCCATCCTGGAATTCTCATAACAGGCGGCGGACTTAACTTTTCCTCTCGCTGCAACTACTATCACCCCGCAAGACTTTGCGGCTTGAGGGGGTAAGCTGAAATGTCCGAAGCGCCCGTCGTGATCCTGATCCATGGCATCAGGACCGCCGCCTGGTGGCAGAACCGGATCGCCTCTGTCATCGAGAGCGAGACTTCGGCCACCGTTATTCCGATCAAATACGGCTATTTCGACCTGCTGCGGTTCTGGTGCCCGCTTGGCATCTGCCGGGCCGGCCCGATCGAAAAGCTCCGCCAGCAGATCGAAGGGATCGGCAAGCACTATGGCGACAGGCCGCTGATCGTCTTTGCGCACAGCTATGGTACCTATGCGCTGACCCGGGTCATCCTGCAGAACCCCTTTTTCCAATTCGACCGCATCATCCTGTGCGGCTCGGTGGTTCCGGGAGATTTCGACTGGCGCGCGGTGGAAAACCAGATACGCGGCACGGACAAGCGCAATGCCATCATCAATGAATGCGGAACGCGCGACATCTGGCCTGTCATGGCGCAGTCCGGCACCTGGGGTTACGGCGCCACCGGCACTTACGGCTTCGGAATGTTCAATGTCCGGGACCGCTTCCACGACATCACGCATAGCGAGTACTTCACCAACGAATTCGTCAAGGCCAACTGGATCCCCCTGGTTCGCGGCGAGAAGGTGACATTCTCCGATGTGGATACCCAAGGTGGTGGGACGCCGGCATGGTTCAACCTGTTGCGGCTGCCGCTGAAGTGGATTCCGCTGGCCGCGGCCGTCGGGATCGCGGCACTTTTTGTCGTGCACCCTTTCGGGTGGTTTGGCGGCTGCGCCAGTGACCTGAAACCCTACAAAGGACAATGCGTCACGGAAGACTGGCTGGCAGGGCGCAAGGATCTGAAGAAGCAGTTGGGCGATGTCGTTGCCGAGGTCAACATGACGCTCGATCTCAAGGGCGGCCGGCTGTTTCCGATGATGTACCAGTTTGAAGACAATCCGACACCCGAGAGATGGGCTCAGATCGTTCAGGTCGCCGACGTCCTGCTGAAACAGATCGATGAGGGCGTGGCCAAAGCGCGCAATTATGACTCCAGGGTGGTCGACTTGGGCAACAACATCATTCTCATAACCTCCACAGGCAGGCAGACCATCGACAAGAAATACAGCAACGCTTTCCAGGAAGTCGAACGGCAATGGAACGGGCGCCAGTTCGTCGTCAATCAGATCACCAAGGTGAAGGAGATGCCGACAGTCGAACAGGCTCGGCAGTGGCATCAGGCGCTGTCTGAAATGCACGATCAACTGCGCGTGGAAATGCAGAAATTGATCGATTTGCTGGATGACGACGGCGAGCCGGACGGATCGAGCGCCTAAGCAATTCCAGGAAAAGTGTAAAACGGTTTTCCGTCCGGAATTGCGTCAAAACAAAGAGTTAAAGCGGTTCACCGTTTCCGTGAAACGGTGAACCGCTTTAAGCAATTTGGCGATCAGAAATGAAAAGGGCGGCACTCGCCGCCCTTTTGCATGGTAGGGGAAGGTCCGTGGATTCGCTCAGTTCTTGGCCTTGTCGACCAGCTTGTTCTTCGAAATCCACGGCATCATGGCGCGCAGCTTGGCGCCGACTTCCTCGATCTGGTGGCTGTCGTTGTTGCGGCGGATGCCCTTGAAGCGCGACATGCCGGCGCGGTATTCCTGCATCCACTCCGAGGTGAACTTGCCGGTCTGGATGTCCTTCAGCACGCGCTTCATCTCGGCCTTGGTCTCGGCGGTGATGATGCGCGGGCCCGAGACGTACTCGCCCCATTCGGCGGTGTTCGAGATCGAGTAGTTCATGTTGGCGATGCCGCCCTCATAGATCAGGTCGACGATCAGCTTGACCTCGTGCAGGCACTCGAAATAGGCCATTTCGGGCGCATAGCCGGCTTCCACCAGCGTTTCGAAACCGGCACGGATCAGTTCGACCAGGCCGCCGCACAGCACCACCTGCTCGCCGAACAGATCGGTTTCGCATTCCTCGCGGAAATTGGTCTCGATGATGCCCGAACGGCCGCCGCCGACGCCGCAGGCATAGGAGAGCGCCAGGTCGAGCGCGTTGCCCGAAGCGTCCTGGTTGACGGCGACCAGGCACGGCACGCCACCGCCCTTCTGGTATTCGCCGCGCACGGTATGGCCGGGGCCCTTCGGCGCGATCATGACCACGTCGACCGTCGACTTCGGCTCGATCAGGCCGAAATGCACGTTGAGGCCGTGCGCGAAGGCAATCGCGGCACCGTCGCGGATATTCGGCGCGATCTCGTTCTTGTAGATGTCGGCCTGCAATTCGTCGGGCGTCGCCATCATCATCAGGTCGGCCCATTTGGCGGCGTCCGCCACGCTCATCACCTTGAGTCCGTCGGCCTCGACCTTCTTGGCGGTCGCCGAGCCGGCCTTGAGGCCGATGGCGATCTCCTTGGCGCCGGAATCCTTGAGGTTGAGCGCATGCGCCCTACCCTGGCTGCCATAGCCGATGATGGCGACCTTCTTGCCCTTGATCAGGTTGAGATCGGCATCACGATCGTAATAGACGCGCATTTTTACTTCCTTCCCGTTTGATATCAGAGGCCTTGCGGCCCGGTTTTTGCTCCGAAAAGAGCGAGAAACTGCTGCGTCGCCCGCGCGGCGTCGCCGCCGATCGCCGCCTCAGTCAATTCCAGCCGGTCGCCGAGCAAGAGACGGATCTGCACGTCGCGGGCGACCAGCCCGAAAAAGGTACGGAACGCCGTCTCGGCATCCGCGAAATCCAGAAGCCCTGCCTGGCGGCCTGCCTCCAGCACCGGCTTCAGCCGCTTGGCCAGCGCGAAGCGGCCATTGTCCAGCACGACGGCGCCAAGATTATCCTTGCCTGACCCGGCATGGCCGACAGCGACGCGATTGAGCGCTATTGAGGTATCGCTCGAAATCACTTTCAGCCAGTCGGAAGCGAAACGCTCGAGGCTTGCCGCCAGCGAGGCAAGATCGAGCCCCCTGCCATCGACCGGCGCCACCCGCACCTTGGAGGCCTGCCACTGTACCGTCGCCGTCAGCAGCCCGTCGCGGTCGCCAAACCATTTGTAGAGCGTTTCCTTGGAACAGCTTGCGCGCCTGGCCACGGCGGTCATGGTCAGCTGATCGCCCTCCTCGACCAACAGCCGCAATGCCGCATCCAGAACGGCCTTCTGCCGCTCCGTCAGCGTCTCGCTGGTTTCGATGTCGGCGTTTGCTAGCAACGCGATCATTCCCAAAAGGCAAGGCTGGTCGCAAATCCGGCAGCCGTACCGTACGTTACGGTTCGGCATATTGCGCAATCCGGTCCTCGGCGCAAGGGGGACTAAGAAAAAACTGCAAGTCCCTGCGATGCCACACATCGCATATGTTAGTCTCCGGCAGGCGGATGACGCAGCCGTCCAAGCAATGCCGACAGCGCGTTCAACTCATCCGCGCGGAGCTTGGCGCCAACCAGTTCCGCGATCGACCGGCCATAGACCGCCCACATCCGCCGGCGCATCTCCAGCCCCTTGGCCGTGATGCGGATCGTCTGGCCGCGACCGTCATCGGCCACGGGCAGTTTCTCGACCAGCCCGTCCGCTTCGAGCCGCGCCAGCAGCCGCGAGATGTTGTACTGCGCAAAAAGGGTGCGCTCGATCAGCTGAAACGGCCGCAAGCCACCCTCGCCCGCCTCTGCGAGTTCATGCAGCACATCGTACCAGTCGAGCGATGGCAGGCCGCCTTGCTTCAGCGCGTCTTCGGCACTCTCCACCAGTTGGCGTGAAACGCGCATCAGGCGAGCCCATGCCTTGATGGCGTCCGGCGAAGGCGTGGTGTTCTCGGTCATGGCCCACATTAGGCGATAGATGCAGATGCATCAAGCTTGACGATCGATGCACACGCATCTACATAGATGCAATTGCATCAATACTGAAAGACAAATCCATGACGCACGACAAACTCATTCTCGTCAGCCACCCTCTCTGCCCTTATGTCCAGCGCGCGGCGATCTCGCTGACCGAAAAAGCCGTGCCGTTCGAGCGCATCGCCATCGACCTCGCCGACAAGCCGCACTGGTTCAAGGCGATCTCGCCGCTCGGCAAGGTTCCGTTGCTGCGCGTGCCGCGGAATGGCGAGGAAACGGTAATTTTCGAGTCGGCTGTCATTCTCGAATTCCTCGAAGAGACACAGGCCAATCCCCTCCACCCCGCCGATCCCTATGCCCGCGCCCAGCATCGTGCCTGGATCGAATTCGGCTCGGCCATCCTCAACGCCATCGGCCGCTTCTATTCGGCACCCACNCACCCACCGAGGCCGGCTTCCTTGCCGAGACCAGCACGCTCTCTGCCATGTTTGGCCGTCTTGAAGCCGAATTGGCGAACGAAGCCCGGCAGGGTGGGCCATGGTTTGCCGGCCACTGTTTCTCGCTCGTCGATGCTGTTTATGGCCCTGTTTTCAGATATCTCGACGCCTTCGACCGGATCGGCGATTTCGGCATCCTGGACGGCAAGCCGCGCGTCCAGGCTTGGCGAAAAGCATTGAGCGAACGCCCCTCCATCAGGGACGCCGTTGCACCGGATTATCCGCAGCGTCTGGATACCTTCCTGCGGGCGAAGGGCTCATTTCTGTCGAGCCATCGAAACGATCTGCCCATCGCGCTTCCGTCAGCCCAATCCGCTTGAACGGATCGATCGCCGTGCCGGCCACCATCGACGCCAGGAACTGCGGCGCCGGAGGGATTTTCGCGATGGTCGCCACCAGCCGGTCACGGATCAAGGGCAGCGCCACGGAATCCGACTGGTAGAACGGCGTGAACGCCAGCGACAGCGCCTGGAAGACACGCACATGCCAGCGCCGCGCTTTGGCATACGCTTCGAGTGCAGCCTCGATATTGTCGGTCCGTGCCAGCGCATGGCTGAGTGCCGCGGCGTCGAGCAGCGCCATGTTGGCCCCTTGCCCGAGCTGCGGGCTGGTCGAATGCGCGGCATCGCCGATGATCGCGAGCCGCCGGCCAACCGGAAGCTTCATCGTGTGATGGCCGTAGCGGGCCAGCGACAACTGGTCGAAACTGTCGATCTGGCTGGTGTACGCCTGGCTTTGAGGCCACAGCCGGACCACCCTCTCCTTCCAGGCGCCCAGGCCTTGAGCGCGCACCGCGTCGGCATCATCAGGCTTCAGGCTCCAGAAGAAGGCCGCCATCTTTTCAGCACCCGGTTCCGGCCGGCCGATCGGCAGCACGCCGATCATCACGCTCGCCCTGTCGTAGCGCTGCGAAAGCGCGTGCTCGTCGAAGCCATCGCCGCGCCAGCCGAGCGATGCCCAGAACGCGCCATAGGTGAGCGGCCGCGGCGCGCCTCCATTATCAGCGCATCGCCGCAGTTTCGAGCGCGAGCCGCTGGCGTCGACGATCAGATCGAACGGCCCTGCCCTTCGTCCGTTGCCACAGACCAGCGTCGCCCGTTCGCCGGCCTCCACGGCCTCGATCTCGACGCCGGTCTCGATGGCGATGGCCTCGCGCCGGGCGGCGCGGAAAAGCACGCCGAACAGGGCAGCCCGATGCACCGCCAGGCCGAAACGGCGGCCGCGCTGCGCATCGTAGCGGACGTCGAGCACGGTGCGGCCGGTCGAGGCGTCGGCGCCATGCAGCCGGTCGATGCGGGCGCCGAGCGCCAGTATGTCGTCGAGTAGGCCGAGATCGCCCAACACGGTCAACCCGGTCGGCTGCAGGATCAGTCCGGAGCCGACGGGCTTAGGTCCCTCGAAGCGCTCGAAGATGGTGACCCTGTGCCCGGCGCGCTTGAGATAGAGCGCCATGGCGAGCCCCGCCGGGCCGGCGCCTGCAATTGCGATGTCGTAGGAAATGCCAGTGCCCCCAAGCCGATCTGGCCGGGACAATCCTTCAGCGGCCGGATGAAATCAAGTCGCGGCGGCTCTTCGGCTGTTCAGCCTTGGGCGGCATCAAAATCGGCACGAGCCTCGCGCACCGCATCATGGTTGCGTTCGGCCCACAGGATCAATTGATGAAAGGCGCCGAACATCGAGCGCCCGAGATCGGTCAGGCTATATTCGACGCTCGGTGGCTTGGTCGGAAACACCTCGCGATGCACGTAGCCATCGCGCTGGAGATCGTACAGCGTCTGGGTCAGCATGCGCTGCGAAATGTCGGGCACAAGGCGCCGCAACTCGCCGAAGCGGTAGGGTTGTTCAGCCAATGCCATCATCAGCAGCGATCTCCATTTGCCGCTGACGCCCTGGATGACGTCGCGAACCGGACAATTGGCAATATTGCCGCCGCCGCTGATCGCTTTGTAGATCTCCATCTTCGATTTCAGATTGATGATCTTGCCGTCCATGGCTGGTTCCCTGCGCGTGCCTACCTCCCAAAAAACTGCCTTCTTTACGGCACCGGGTCAATTCCTATTTTAGTGCTGGTCTCTTTCTGAGACTACCACTCGACCGCCGTTGCGGTACAATGTCAGGATCTCCCATGACCGAAACCCTCCTCGTTACAGGCGCCTCCGGCCAGCTTGGCCGCGGCGTCATCAACTTTCTCTTGGACACGCACAAAGTTCTGCCGGCAAACATCATCGCCACCACACGCAATCCAGAAAGCGTTGCCGATCTGGCGGCGCGCGGCGTCGTCGTCAGGGCCGCCGACTTCAACGACGCGGCCTCGCTGGAAACCGCCTTCAAGGGCGCCGACAAGGTGCTGATCATTTCGACCGGCGATCTCGATCTCAAGAGCGGCAGGCGCCTGAAGCAGCACGAAAATGCCGTCGCCGCGGCCAAAACCGCCGGCATTTCGCATTTGCTCTACACCTCGATGCCCAATCCGGAGCCGGTATCGCCGGTCCTGTTTGCCGATGACCACTACAGCACCGAGCAGGCGATCAAGGCGAGCGGCATTCCCTACACGATCTTCCGCAACGGCTGGTACCAGGAGAACCTGTTCCTGGCATTGCCGCATGCGATCGCCTCGGGACGCTGGTATACGTCCGCCGGCGAAGGCCGCATCGCCCACGGCGCACGCGACGACATGGCGGCGGCGATCGCCGCGGGCCTTGTTTCCGGTTCGACCGACAGCAAGACCTACACCTTGACCGGTCCGCATGCCTACACCACGGTCGAGATCGCGGCCCTGGTAAGCGAGGTTACCGGCAAGCCGCTGGAAGTCATTCAGGTTCCGGACGCGGCGCTGGCCGAAGGTGTGAAGGCGGCCGGCATTCCCGATGATTTCGCCGACGTCGTCGTGTCCTTCGACGTCAACACGCGCTCCGGCCGCATCGCCATGGTGACCGACGCGATCGAGACGCTTTCCGGCAGGACGCCGAAGACCTTGAAGCAATTCCTCGAGGCCAACAAAGCCGCGTTGGCTGGCTGAAAGCAGCGCGGCGGCAGGTCTTTCTCCCGCCGCGTTACTTCGAACTCTTAAGCAGGCCGAGCCGGATCAGGCTTTCTCCGGTGGCGGCCAGTGCGTCTTCCCGCGATCGTGGCGCCCAGCCGAGCATGCGCACCGCCTTGGCGCCGGTGGCATTCTTGACCTTGCCCAATTCCGCCACCAGCTGCGCGGCTTCCGGGTTGAACAGGCCGACGATCCGCACCAGCCAATCGGGAAGCTGCCGCGTGGAAACGCGCGACGCTGCGCCGCCCAGCCGCGTTTTCAAGGTCTGCGCGATGTCCCGCACGGTCATGAAATCGCCCGACACCGCCAGGAAGCGCTCGCCGCGCGCGGCGGGATCGGTCATGGCGCGCACATGCAGGTCCGCCACGTCACGTGCGTCGACGACGCCGAAGGACAGGCGCGGCAACCCGGGCATCGCACCGTTCATCATGCGTTGGACAAATTCCGTGGAGGTCGAATGGTCGGGCCCGAGCACCGGGCCGAAGATGCCGACCGGATTGACGACAGCCAGCTCCAGTCCGCCACCCTCGGCGGCGACAAAATCCCAGGCGGCGCGCTCGGCAAGCGTCTTCGACTTGACATAGGCGCTGACCTTGCCGGTCGGATCGGTCCAGCTCTCCTCCGTGAACGGCCGCCCGTCGGGTGGCATCTTGCCATAGCCGATGGCGGCGAAGGACGAGGTCAGCACGACGCGTTTCACACCAGCGTCCCGTGCCGCCCGCAACACGTGCAGCGCGCCTTCGCGAGCCGGAACGATCAAATCATCCTCGTGCTTCGGCACGCCGGGCGGGAATGGCGAGGCGACATGATGCACATAGTCGCAGCCGGCGACCGCTTGCGGCCAGCCCGCATCGATCATGAGGTCGGCGATGGCAAAGGAGAGGCTACCGCCCGGGTCGGCGCCACCGGCCTTGAGCATGGCCAGGACGTCGGCCTGCCGCTTGGCGGAGCGCACGGTCGTGCGCACGCGGTAGCCCGCCTTCAAGAGTGCGAGGATACAGTGGGCGCCGAGGAAGCCAGACCCGCCGGTGACAAGCACCAATTCGCCGCTCATCCCCAACCTCCCCCATCCATCAGGCCGAGGCGACTGAGCTCGTCAGATCGCCACCTGCGTGCCGATTTCCACGACGCGTCCGGTCGGGATCTGGAAATATTCGGTCGCATCGGCCGCGGTGCGTGCCAGTCCGATGAACAGCCGGTCCTGCCACACCGGCATGCCGGAATTGGGCGAGGCCTTGAGCGAGCGCCGCGACAGGAAGAACGACGTCGTCATGATGTCGAACTTCCAGCCCTGCTTGCGGCAGATCGCCAGGGCGCGCGGGATGTTGGGCTGCTCCAT